>CALHMG010000247.1 GCA_938034705.1 uncultured Gammaproteobacteria bacterium | reverse complement strand
ACATCACTAAAACATCACTAAGACATAGACTGACACATCACCGACTCACTGGCCTGCAGTATTGAACGAACGACAGGATCACAACATTAAGCGAGACGTGTGGATCGGAAATATTTTCAAAGCCGAGACTAACATCGATTGATTTGTATCAGGTTCGAACAAGCCGCAATAAGAGACAAACAATGACCTATACCGCTCCCGTAGAAGACATTCTTTTCGCCCTCGAGGAAGTTGCCGATCTGCAAGGTGTTGCCGCTCTGCCGGGTTTCGCCGAGAACGAACTGAACTCGGAGTTTGCCGCTGCGATACTTGAGGAAGCCGGAAAATTTACGTCCGGTGTTCTCGCGCCACTTAACCGGGCCGGGGATATCGAAGGGGCAAAGATGGTCGACGGCAAGGTTCAGCTGCCCGAGGGATGGACCGAAGCCTACGGTCAGTTTGTCGAGGCCGGCTGGAACGGACTGAGTTTCCCGACCGAGTTCGGTGGACAGGGTCTGCCCTACACGCTGGCAACCGCCTTCCACGAAATGCTCCAGTCTTCGAACATGGCGTTCGGTCTGTGTCCGCTGCTCACCCAGGGGGCGGTGGAGGCTATCGAGATGCACGCCAGTGACGAGCTCAAAGCACAGTACCTGCCCAAAATGGTTACCGGCGAATGGCCGGGCACCATGAACCTGACGGAACCCCAGGCCGGATCAGATCTCGCCGCGATCAAAACCCGCGCGGAGCCAGATGGCGACGCCTACCGCATTTTTGGTCAGAAGATTTACATCACCTACGGTGAGCATGAGATGACGGATAACATCATCCATCTCGTGCTGGCGCGTCTGCCCGATGCACCCGAAGGCGTTCGCGGGATCTCGCTGTTTGTTGTGCCGAAGTTCCTGCTCGACGACAGCGGTAACGCCGGCGAGCGCAACGACGTGAGAGCGATTTCTCTGGAGCACAAGCTTGGTATCCACGGAAGCCCTACAGCGGTGATGTCCTATGGCGAAGACCAGGGCGCCAAGGGCTGGCTGGTAGGCGAGCCGAACAAAGGGCTCTCGTACATGTTTACGATGATGAATATGGCCCGGCACGCCGTGGGTGTTCAGGGTGTAGCCATTGCCGAACGTGCCTATCAGCAGGCGCTGGCATTCGCCAACGAGCGGGTCCAGGGCGTTCCTGTCGGTGATCAGGTTGAAGGTCGCGCGACCATTATTCATCACCCGGACGTGCGCCGGATGCTGATGATGATGAAATCCCAGATCGAAGCCATGCGCGCACTGGCGCTGTTCTGGTCGAGTTCTTTTGACAAGTCAAACCACAGTGAAGACAAGGACGAGCGCGCGCAGCAGCTGAAGCTGGCAGAGCTCCTGACGCCCGTCGTCAAAGGCTGGAGTACCGAGCTCGGCAACGAAATCGCATCACTCGGTGTGCAGATACACGGCGGCATGGGCTTTATCGAGGAGACCGGCGCCGCCCAGCATTTGCGCGACGCCAGAATTATCACTATCTATGAAGGCACGACCGGCATCCAGGCGAACGACCTGGTCGGTCGCAAGATTCTGCGTGACGGCGGTGAAGTCGCCAAGGCGCTGATTGCCACCATGGGCGAAGTCGATGAAGCGCTGGGTGAGCAGCCCGGTAACGAATTTGCCGATATCCGAGCTTCGCTGGCTCAGGGTATCGACGACCTCAAGGAAGCGACCGCCTGGTTGCTGGAGACCGGTGGGGAATCTCCGGAACTTGCTCTGGCGAGTGCGGTGCCCTATCTGCGTCTGTGGGGAACCGTCGCGGGTGGATGGATGATGGCCAAGAGTGCCGTCGCGTCTGCTCGGCGTCAGCAAGATGAGTCGGGCTCGGCCACGTTCAACGACTCCAAGGTGCTGACGGCAAGATTTTACGCGATGCATGTGTTGCCCCAGGCGGCGAGCTATTCAGAAACGGTGAGAACCGGCGCCGACTCGGTGCTGGCACTGGCGGTTGAAAACTTCTAAAGGTCGCCAGACCACAGTCGCATGAAAAACGCCGCCTGAAAGCTTCGGGCGGCGTCTTGCGGCATCACTCGGTCGAGCGTCAGCCGTCGCTGGACCATCTGATCTCGGGCTTCACCGCGGGAGCACTCCCGGCATCGTCAAGAAATTTCAGGTTAGCGCTGGCGTCCGCCGCGGCGTCACTCCCGGGTGCGAGTTTTACCGCGCGCTGGTAGTGAGCGCGTGCTGCTTTGACCTCTTCGTTAATCTCGAGCATTTCACCCAGTCGCACATGAAGATTGGCGTCTTTGTCATCCGCTTTGAGGCCTTCGCGCAGCGCTGCAATAGCGCCGTCAAGGTTGCCGGTGTCGCGCAGTAAATTTGCGTAGGTGACGCGTTCGTCCGCGCTTTTTGGCGACTGTGTGAGTGCGTCCCGGTACAGGTTCGCCGCCTGGGAGTAGTTGCCCGTAATCGCCATCTCCGCAGCCTTTGCGAACAGCTCCGCACTGTTCATTTCTTCTGCCGCCACAACGCGACCTGGCGTTGTTGCAACAATCAGTAGTGTCAATGCGCCTGCTAAAGCGTGCGCTGCGACTCGCTGTGTCATCGTCCGACCCCCTTAGGTTGGAAAGCGCCGGTGTTACAACGCGACGCGTTTACTTACCGCGCCGGGTCAGACATCTGTCAGCGTCCGCCTTCGGCTGCGGTTTCAGGGCACGAGTGTAGCGCGGGATCGGGATTACCCCGTCAGTTGTAACTGTCGTTTCACGTGTTGCTAACAACGCGGCAGGCTCAAACAAACAAACCGGGCGAAGTGCCCGGTTTGCTGGTACGAATCGCTCGCTTGCGTTTGCGATCGTCGCTCTACATGTTGGGGTAGTTGGGACCGCCACCGCCTTCGGGAACAACCCAGTTAATGTTCTGGGTGACGTCCTTGATGTCGCACGTTTTACAGTGGACACAGTTCTGGGCGTTGATCTGCAGTCGAGCGTTGTCGCCGTTGTCATCGCGAACAATTTCGTATACGCCGGCGGGGCAGTATCGCTGTTCCGGTGCGTCGTACAGGGCGAGGTTATGTTCAACCGGGATGCTGGCGTCCTTCAGCGTGAGGTGCGCAGGCTGGTTTTCTTCGTGATTGGTGTTTGACAGAAACACGGATGAGTTTCTGTCAAAACTGATTTTGCCGTCGGGTTTGGGGTACTCGATCTTCGGCATCTCGTCAGCTTTTTTCAGCTGGGAGTGATCGTCGTGATGTTTCAACGTCCATGGCGCCTTGCCGCGCAGAACGTATGCTTCGAGACCGGCGTTTGCGAGTCCGGGCAGAAGACCTTTGACAAAGCCGGGGCGAATGTTGCGCACCGACTTGAGTTCGGGCCACAGCCAGGTCTTCTTGAGACGTTCCGGATACTCGCTGACTTCGCCGGTCGACTGATTCCTGAACCAGTCGAACGAGGCTTCCGCCGCGGTAATGCCGGATTTCATCGCGGTGTGTGTTCCCTTGATCTTGGGTACATTGAGGAAGCCTGCGGTGTCGCCAACCAGCAGCCCGCCCGGAAAAGTCAGCTTGGGAATTGACTGAAAGCCGCCTTCGTTAAGTGCGCGAGCGCCGTACGCGATACGGCGACCACCCTCAAACCAGTGTCGCATTTTGGGGTGTGTCTTGAAGCGCTGAAATTCTTCAAACGGGGAAAGATGCGGATTTTTGTAGTCGAGGCCAACGACAAATCCAACAGCGACCTGATTATCTTCCAGATGATAGAGAAAGGAACCGCCGTAGGTCTGGGTATCCAGAGGCCAGCCGAGGGTGTGGACGATAAGTCCGGGCTCGTGTTTCTCGGGTTCAATCTCCCAGAGTTCCTTGATGCCAATTGCGAACGTCTGCGGGTCTGCGTCTTTGCGCAAGTCGAATTTTTCAAACAGTGTTTTGGTCAGCGATCCGCGACAGCCTTCCGAGAACACCGTCAGCTTGGCTCGCAGCTCGACACCGGGTTCGTAGCCAGCAGTTTTCTCACCATCTTTGCCGATTCCCATGTCGCCAGTCGCGATGCCGGCAACGGCGCCGTCGGCGTCATACAGCACTTCGGCTGCGGCAAAACCGGGATAGATTTCCACGCCCAGTTCTTCAGCCTGGGTGGCCAGCCAGCGACAGAAATTGCCGAGGCTGACGATATAGTTGCCATGGTTGTTCATATGAGGCGGGGTGGGTAATTTGAATCCGCCTGTTTTGGAAAGCCAGATAAACCTGTCTTCTTTGGCCTGCGTCTTCAGTGGCGCGTCTTTGTCTTTCCAGTCGGGAATCAGTTCGTCAAGCGCGCGGGTTTCGATAACGGCACCCGACAAAATGTGGGCTCCAACTTCAGATCCCTTTTCGACGATACAAACGTTCAGTTCATGATCATTCTCGTTGGCAAGCTGCTTTAGCTTGATCGCGGTAGAGAGTCCGGACGGGCCGGCGCCGACAATGACGACGTCGTACTCCATAAACTCTCTTTCAACTGCTTCTTCGCTCATGATGCTCGATTCTCTGTGTTGTGGTTCGCCGCACGCGCTGCCAGGCGTGGTCCTGAGGATACCGTCGCCGGGATTCGCGTAGTATATCTGCCGTTTCAACGAACCACACCACCGGGAATGACTATGAATATCGAGGGGCAGTCTGTAATCGTCACGGGAGCGGCGTCGGGGATGGGTGCCGCTACCGCCCAATATCTGACCAAAGCGGGTGCCAGAGTCGCATTGCTGGATCTGAATTCGGATCAGGTAGAGGAAAAAGCCGCAGAGCTTGGCGCAGTCGGGGTTGGATGTGATGTGTCAGATTCCGATAGCGCGAGCGCAGCCGTCGCGGCAGTTGTGAGCGCTAACGGACCGCCTCGGGTGTTGGTGAACTGCGCGGGCATAGCGACCGGGGAGCGAATCGTCGGGCGCGACGGACCGATGCCGCTGGAAAATTTCAGCCGAGTGATCAACGTCAACCTGATTGGCACCTTCAACATGATCAGGTTGGTAGCCAACGAGATGTTCGCGCAGGAGCCGATGGAGCCCGGAGGCGAACGTGGCGTAATTGTCAACACGGCTTCGGTTGCGGCGTATGAAGGACAGATCGGGCAGGCTGCCTACGCGGCCTCAAAAGGTGGCGTTGTAGCCCTGACGATTCAGGCGGCACGCGAGTTCGCGTCCAAAGGCGTAAGAGTGATGACAATCGCGCCCGGACTCATTGCGACGCCTATGCTGATGGGGATGCCCCAGGAAGTGCAGGACAGTCTCGCCGCGTCGGTCCCGTTTCCCCAACGTCTTGGAGATCCAGTGGAATACGCTCGACTCGTGGAGCACATCTGTCAGAACGAGATGCTTAACGGCGACGTGATTCGCCTGGATGGGGCCATTAGACTCGCACCACGGTAAAAAATTTGTATTCGCGAAAATATTTTTCGCGGTCAGCAGTGTGCGATCTCAACGCTGCGTTTGGCATGACTGCCACGGTCATGCCAAACAATTCACGCATCCAGTGAATGCTCCATAAGTATCTGGGAAACCCTCCCAACGAAAATCCATTTCTGTAACGCATTTGCGACTTCGCTATCCGGTGGAGCGTTCGTCATGTCGTGCGTAGTGCTTTCGCATGCTGTGCACAACACACGTTGGATGTTTTTGAAATTTATTAAGGTCGGTCCGTCGACGCGGTGACTCTCATCGCGCGTTCGATCAGAGGTTCTGCCGGGGAAGAGGCAGGTGAATCGAAAAATCGACGATGTGCCTGTAAGGGTGGAGTTGAAATCTAGAAAATAATAATGGGTGAGGTCTATGAAACCTTCGAAAAATCATATTCAGCTGTCGGTTAATCTTCGACACGCTATCGTCACTTCTGTGGCGGCACTTGCATTTGTAGTGGGCGATGTTGTTGTAACCGACAGCGATGACATAACGATAATCAACCAGGCGGTCGCTGCGAGCGGCAAGGGTTCTGGTAAAGGCGGTTCCGCGGCTGGCGGCAAATCCGGTGGTAAGTCTGGAAGTGAAGTTGGCACTGCCGGCGGCTCCGGAAAGGGATCGGCTGGCGGCAAAGGCGGTAAAGGCGGGAAATCCGGTGGTGGCGCTAAAGAGGCAGACAGCGGCTCCAAAGGTTCCGACAAAGCGGGTGCCGATTCGGGTGACAAAGGTTCATCAAACGGCAACGGTGACAAAGGCGGCGATAAAGGTAACGACGCCGGTGGCAATGGATCCGGAAAAGGTTCAGAGAATGAAGCGGGCGGTGATAACGCCGGCGGAAAGGGTGGCGCAAAAGAGGCGGACAAGGCTCACGCCAGTGCAAAGGCCGCTCATTCTTCATCAAAAGCGGCTCACGCAGACGCCAAAGCAGCTCACGCCACGGCGAAGCAGGCGCACTATGGTCAGAAAGCCCATGACGCTGACAAGCACAACAGCGCCAAAGCGACTGCGCACAAAGCTGATAAGGAAGCGCACTACGGTCAGAAGGCGCATGACGCTGAAAAGCACGACAGCGCCAAAGCTGCCGCACATATAGCGGACAAGGAAGCGCACTACGGCCAGAAGGCGCATGACGCTGAAAAGCACAACAGCGCCAAAGCTGCTGCGCACAAGGCCGAGAAAGAGGAACACTACGGGCAGAAGGCGCATGACGCCGACAAGCACGACACTGCCAAAGCGGCTGCACACGAAGCGGACAAGGAAGCGCACTACGGC
>CALHMG010000246.1 GCA_938034705.1 uncultured Gammaproteobacteria bacterium | reverse complement strand
ACCATCCTTCGACTCGCGGTGAGTCGAACTTTTGCCATCAACCTTCAAAACACTCGCGAATGATCTCGCCAATCTGTTTGCAGTCTTCGACCGAGAACGTCAGTGGAATACGCATATCGAACAAAACCGAAAGAATGCGATCTGTCTCGGGTAGCGACTGCGGCTCAACATAGTGCCAGCTGTCATGCCGGCTCGTGTATGCCACAGGTTCGGCTCCGCCAAACCACTTAAGCTCGACACCACGCTTTAAGCAGCGGTCAAGAAATGCCGCCGTGTCTGCCTCGTCAAAACCTTCTGCCAGAAACTGAATTGAGCTGCCGACATATAACTCGGCGTCAGGGCGAGACGAGAGCTTGAGACCGCGCACACCCGCCAGCTCCTTTTCGATTGCCTGATAACGTTCGTTCCAGCGCTGGACGTTTGTATCGAGCTGTTCCAGCTGCGGCCGCAAAATCGCTGCGCGCAGATTGTCCATGCGGCCAGAGCAGTTCGGCGTGTCGAGTCGAATCTGGTCAAACACGCTTTCGTCCGGCCCTGACAGATGCCGCCCGTAGAGCATGTAGGAACCTGACAGCATGGTGGCCCGTGCTGCGATGTCGGCGTCGTTGGTGATGATGAACCCACCCTCACCTGAATTGATGTGCTTGTAGGTCTGCGTGCTGTAACACGCGACATGGCCGTGCAGACCACTTTTGACTCCGGCCCACTTCGCCCCCATGGTGTGCGCACAGTCTTCGATAACAATAACGTTGTGTGCGTCGCAAATGGCCATGAGTTTGTTCATGTCGGCCAGATGTCCACGCATGTGCGACAGCATCAGTTTTCGAGCGCCGCTCGACTTTATCTTCGCCTCAAGATCATCAAGATCGATCACCAGGTTGTCAGTGATTTCAACGAGCACCACGCGACCGCCCGCAGCCGTGATCGCACCGGGTACCGGCGACAACGTAAAGCCGTTGGTCAAGACGGGTTCGTCCGGCTCGCACTGCGTTGCCTTGAGCGCCGCGGTCAACGCGTAACCGCCAGATGCCACCGCGAGGCAATATTCAACACCCATGTAGGCGGCAAATTCCTGTTCGAGCAGCGCGGTTTCAGATTGCTCCCCGTCAGCCACGTTGTATCGATGGAGCCTTCCGGAACGCATAACCCTGACGGCTGCCTCTATCGCCGACTCGGGGATCGATTCCTGCTGGGTGAAATTGCCTTTGAACATGTCCATAACTTAAGCCCGTACCTGACCGATGTATCGTTGCCATCACAGCATCTGATCGCTCGAAAACCGGTGCATCGCACCATGATCTCTTCGCGCAGCTCAAGTCTACAGAATTGAGCCACCTAAATCGGTTCGATGTTTTGAACCCGCGGTGGCGCAGATTTGGCGCGTAAGTCGCTCAGTGAAAACCCGGGGACGCTGCAGTGGCAGATACGTCATGGGCCACACCGGCATGACAGTTTATAGTTGCGACGTCGTCCATCCCTGCATCAACGGAGTTCCTTCACTCGTCATGGCAAGTTTTCCTCAAAGCGCTAAGGTCGTCATCATCGGACAGGGCGGCATCGTCGGCGCATCGGTCGCACACCACCTTATCGAGCGCGGCTGGACCGACATCGTCGGCATCGACAAATCCGCGATCCCGACAGACATAGGCTCGACCGCGCACGCGTCTGATTTTTGCTACGCCACCGCCCACGACCAGATGACGTGCCATACGACCATGTACAGCATCGACTTCTACGAGAAGATGGGACACTACGCAAAGGTCGGTGGCCTTGAGGTGGCGCGCGTTGACGACGACGAGCGCATGGAAGAACTGAAACGAAAAGTCGGTTCAGGGCGGGCCTTCGGCACCAACGCGACCATGATTTCGGCGGCCGAAGCGAAAGCAAAATTCCCGCTGCTTGAAGAAAGCCTGATTCAGGGTGCGCTGTGGGATCCGGATGCCGGACTTGTCATACCCCGCTCCCAGGTCGTGTGCGGAGAACTTGTCGAAAAGGCGGAAGCCACCGGCAATCTGACGACGTTTGCGAATACTTCCGCAACAGGCCTCGATATCGACGATGGTCGTATTAAAGGTGTTGAGACGACTCGCGGCTACATCAAAGCCGAGCACGTCATCGTCTGCGCGGGTTTGTGGGGACGCCTCATCGCCGAAATGGCCGGCGACGATCTGCCGATCATGCCCGTGGATCATCCGCTGCTGTGGTTTGGGCCTTATGATGAATTCGAAGGAACCGGCAAGGAAATCGGATGGCCGCTGTTTCGCGACCAGGGCAACTCGGCGTACCTGCGCGATACGGGAGATCCAAAAACCTCTGAAGGTGGCCAGATCGAATGGGGCTACTACGAAGAGAAAAATCCCCGGATGTGTCACCCACGTGACCTTCTGGAGAAAGAACAGGCAAGACTCTCCCCTTCTCAACGCGACCTTGAACTCGAACAGGTCATGGATGCGCTGGAACGTGCGATCGAAATGACGCCGGTACTTGGCGAACTCGGGTATGACGAAAAACGTTCTTTCAACGGACTGCTGCAGGTCACCGCTGATGGCGGCCCTTCGGTCGGTGAAGCCTCTGACGTCAGAGGTCTCTGGTATGCCGAATCGGTCTGGGTCAAAGACGGGCCCGGCACAGGCAAGCTTATTGCCGACTGGATGACGGACGGATATACCGAACTCGATCATCACGGTATCGACGTGGCTCGTCACTACCCGTTTCAGAAGCAGGAAGAGTACATAGAAGCACGCTGCTACGAGACCGCTTTCAAAATCTACAATCCCGCGGTGCACAACCGCGAGCCCTACACCGCCGCTCGTGATCAGTTCAAAAGTCCGTTCTGGGAGCGCGAAAAGGAACTCGGTGGCTACTTCATGGAAGCCAACGGCTGGGAACGAGCTCACGGCTATGCCAGCAACGAACACCTGCTCGAAAAATGGGGTGATCGGGTTCCCGTCAGAGAAAACGAATGGGACAACCGCCACTTCTGGCGTGTCTCAAACGCCGAGCATCTCGAGATGACCGAGAACGTCGGCATGATCAATCTATGTCACTTTGCGATTTACGATATCACCGGCGACGATGCAGAAAAATTCATGGAGTACTGCTGCGTTGCCAAGGTCGGCGGCAACACGCCAATTGGCAAAGGCATCTACACGCACTTCCTCGATAGCCGCGGAGGCGTTCGCGCAGACTTCACTGTCATTCGCGTTGGCGAGCAACACTATCGCTTTATAGACGGTGGCGATGCCGGAAACCGTGACTTTGTCTGGATGAAGCGCATGGCCGAGGATAAAGGCTACAACGTTGAAATTACCGACCGCATCCATGACTTTGGGTGCATCGGTCTATGGGGCCCGAACGCTCGCACCACGCTGCAATCTGTCATCGATAACCCCGACGACGTCACGCACGAGAATTTCCCGTTCGTGACCACAAAGGAATTGCAGATAGGCGGTGTCAGCGTCACGGCGTTCCGCATCTCTTACGTCGGCGAACAGGGATGGGAACTCCATTTCAAACTCGAAGACGGGCTGGCGGTGTGGGATGCTCTGTACGCTCAGGGAGTCACCCCCGTTGGTGTTGAAACTTATGCCAACAGCCGACGACTGGAGAAAAGCTTGCGTCTGCAAAACGCGGACCTGCTGACCGAATATAATTTGATGGAAGCGGATCTCGCGCGTCCAAAGGTCAAGGCCGCCGATTTTTACGGCAAGGAAGCCTACGTCGCCCAGCGCGAGCGCGAACACCAGCCGGCTTACCTTTGCACGATGACGATGCAGGACAACGTCGATCCGTCAGGAGTCGCACGCTATCCGGTAGGCGCCTGCCCAATCGTCGATCCGGCAACGAACGAAGTCATCGTTGATTCCCTCGGACGTCGCTCCTACACGACCAGCATCGCGTACGGCCCAACCGTCGGCAAGAACATCGCCCTGGGCTACCTCCCGTATGAATACGCCGAGGTCGGCCGCGAACTCAAAATGGAGTACTTCGGGGTGAGCTATCCGATTGTGGTTGAGGCCGTTGGCTACGGGTCTCTTTACGATCCCGAGGACATCAAGCCGCGATCATGACCCTCAGCCAACCACGCCGCCGTTGACCTGCAGAAGCTGCCCGTTAATAAACGAGCCGCTGTCGGTGCATAGCAGGCCAACGAGTTCTGCGATGTCTTCCGATGTTCCGAGTCGACCCATCGGTGTGTTCTTGAGCAGCGCCTGAAACGATTCAGACTGCTCCACATCGATGTCCTGATCAGGAAAGGTGCCGGGTGAGATGATATTGGTGGTCACACCTTTGGGCGCAAACTCTCGTGACAGCGCCTTGGTCAAACCCCACATGGCATGCTTGGACATCGTGACGCTCGGACGACCGGCCGTGCCCTGTTGAGCGTTCATGCCGGTGAAGTTGATGATACGGCCCCATCCTCTTTCGACCATGCCGGGCAGAAACGCACGCGCAAGCCAGACGGCTGAATACGTGTTAACGCACATGACGCGCTCCAGGTCGGCATCGGACATATCAAGAAAAGATGACGCTGGCCGAATTGCCGCGTTGTTAATGAGCACATCAACGCGACCAAATTCTTTCATCGTCAGGTCAATCATTCCTTTGACAGCCTGCTGATCGCCAATGTCGCCCATCGCGATGATGGCATCAGTGCCAACGGCCCTGACCTCTTCGGCAACACTTTCACAGTCGGATAGTTTCTGCGAACCGTTGAGAACGATGTTGAATCCCATCGACGCCAGCTTCTTTGCGCTGCCCCGACCCATGTTGCGGCCAGAGCCTGTGATTAGTGCAACACGTCTTTCGCTGGTCATTTCACTGTTCTCCTGAAATTTGTTCACTGACTTCGCTTTTGCCGAGTCTACGTCTAAATCGCTAGCCTGTCTGAGCGCGTCTCACCCGCTTTCATGTGCCCCATCAGCCTAAAACTGAGCGTCCCGACAAAATACTGGATGCACGGAAGCGCTTGAGACGTTAAAGCCTCGCTAAACGCGTAAATTATCGCGTCGTGCAGGGTCCTGACGCCCAAAGGATCTCGTTGTGAACAGTTTCGCTGGCGGGGAAGCCACCGCAAGAACAACTGACGAACCCGGTTCGTCTTCGCACACTAATGACTGGAAATTCGATCCACTTGGCAGTGCCGTGCTCGCCCGCGTGTCAGACGCAGTGCTGGGCATCTGCCCAGCCGGTAACATTCGCTATCTCAATCGTGCCGCGCAAGTCATGCTGGGCGAAGCCGCCCGGTTCGCAATTGGTAAACCGGTATCGAACGTTTTAACGTCATCAGCAGCAACCACTGCACGTCCCCCACTCGAGCAATTGATAGCCGCCGGGCACGGAAGTGGCCTGTGCACGATCGAGTCAACATCAAAAACAAGGCCACTGCGGGACGTTAATGTCACGGTCACACCCGTCTGCGAAGTGAAAGAGCAGGGATTTGTGATCGTTATCTCCGACACGACAGAACTTCGACGTGCAAACAAGAGGCTTAACTATGAAGCTCGTCATGATTCGTTAACGTCACTTTATAACCGCCGGGAGCTTGTTGCACGAATCGAACGTCTCCTCGCACGACGCACCGAGATAAATCCCCAGCACACACTCCTGTACATTGATCTGGATCGCTTTAAGCTCGTTAACGACTCCCACGGACACACCGCGGGTGATGATCTGCTTCGGACGGTTGGTTCGATCCTTAAGGAACAGGTTCGAGATCAGGACACGGTCGCCCGTATCGGCGGTGATGAATTTGTCGTGCTGCTGGAACAGTGCACACTCTCGATGGGACGTCAGGTTGCCGAATCGATTCTGGGCGCTATTGGCGATCAGCGATTTTCGTTTTCCTCACGCGATCTGAAGATTGGCGCAAGCATCGGCGTCGTACCTATCGATCGGAATTTTTCGTCGTGCGATGAAGTCATCGCTGCCGCTGACACCACGTGTTACCAAGCGAAGCGCCAGGGGCGCAATTGCGCAATCGTCTATCGACGCGAGAGCCCCAAGAGCTGGAACTCGTCACTCGAGCTTATGGATGAATTCTGTGTCGAACAGGCACTGAATCAAGACCTGTTCGAATTATACGAACAGCAGATATTTCGCAGCGACGAATGCGGTCGGCCAGTGGGCACCGAGATTTTGCTCAGGGGACGGAACCCGTCCGGTCAGCTTGTAGAACCGGAACTCTTTCTGGACACCGCACGCGGCCAGGAGTTAACAACGGACATCGATCGCTGGGTGATTTCCCATACGCTTGACCACTACACCGAAAATTCAGATGCACTCGCGCGGCTCGAATTTGTTTCAGTCAATCTGTCAGCTGCGTCTTTGCTCAACGAAGGATTCGTCGAGCATCTGGAAATTTGTCTCAACCGTGCCGGCATTTCCAGCAGCAAGTTCTGTTTCGAATTTACCGACGACTTTTCGATCGAGAGTCTTTCGACGATCAAGCAGCGTATGCAGCGACTCTCTGACAGCGGTTGCATTTTCGCAATTGACGATTTTGGCGCGAGTGGCCATCGCTTCGATCATATTCGCGACCTGCCCGTACACATCGTCAAAATTGATGGGGCCCTCGCAACCGCGATGTGCGGCGACCTTTTTGAACGCACTGTGGTCAAATCGACCAACGAGATCGCTCATCTGTTGAACAAACGAACCGTGCTCAAACACGTTGAAAACGAAGTTATTCTCGAGGAAGCACGCCAGCTCGGCATTGACTACTGTCAGGGCAGACACTTTGGTCCTGAAAAACCGCTCGGCAATTAGCGCCAACAGGATGCGACAATTCGGTGTATCGCCGCAGGTGCCCAAGCGGTCATACTCGGGAAATCATGAGCACGAAAAAACGAATCGCCCTGGTCGCCCACGATGCGCAAAAAGACGAAATGGTGAAGTGGGCCGAACGCCACAAATCGACGCTTGCCCAACATGAACTCTGGGGAACCGGAACCACCGGCAAACGCGTATCTGACTCAACGGGTTTGGACATTACGTGCCTGCTAAGCGGCCCGCTTGGCGGCGATCAGCAACTGGGCGCGATGATCGCCGAACACAGACTCGACATCCTCATTTTCTTCACCGATCCGCTCAGCGCACTCCCGCACGACGTGGACGTCAAGGCGCTGTTGCGTATCTCAACGCTGTGCCAGATCGCCGTCGCCTGCAATGAGATGACGGGCGACTATATTCTTGAATCTCGACTGATGCAGGCTTGAACAGAATCAGTCTCCACTTAAGAGACTGCATACCCTTTCCACACTTCTTCGACATTTCGCGTTACGTAATCGCTTTGTGATCGCGTAGGACGCAGTCCTATGCCCGCCAACCTCTATCCACGTTTATCGGCATTTCATCGATTGCCGAGTAGGCGCCGCGTACCTATTCACGTATTTAAAGCGAACAAATACAGATTCGACATCATGGTTTTTTGCATCACCGATGATCGAACGGTTGGGGGTGTAGTGAACGGCGCAATGCCTTTCGCTCACAAGCTTTAGTCTTCCAGGCGCTTTTAAAACGCCTGGTCTTTGGGGGAAGGGCATGCGTAATTTCGCATCGCGTGAGTTAGTTCTGTGTTCATTTATTGCTGTGGCGGCGACGTTTTTCAGTCTTTCGCCAGCGCTGGCGCAATCGACAACAGCGACAGGCAAATCAACACCAAAACAGTGCGAATCGGCGGGCTTTGGCGAGTCGAAAAGCTATAACGCTGTTATCTACGGCGACTTCGAAGGCGCTGATGCACACGTTGTGGGGCGTCTTGCGGTCAAAGACAACGCCAAACTCACCAACTACCGCCTCGCGACGGGTCTTAATCCAGTAACCGCCGGAACCAGTGTGGTTGTTGGTGGTGACCTCGACCTGCTCTCGCACGGAATCAACGCCGGCAACGCCATTGTCGGTGGCCGCGCACGCGTCGCTCAGTCCGTACGTTCAACGCTGCACCCCAGCCAGCGTGTACAGCAGCGAGCCGTGGTTCCAGTCGACTTCAAGGCACTGAAGAACGAAAACCGCGCGCTGTCAGCCCAGCTTGCTGAATTTGACGTGACCGGCACCGCGAGCACCGTGCATAAAACCCTGACACTCACGGGCGACGGGGCTTCGTCTTTGCAGGTTTTCAACGCGACGAGTGAACAGCTTCGTCGCACCCGTGCGATCAACATCAATGGCGTACCCGCCGACGCGACCATCGTCCTCAACGTTTCGGGATCTGCGGTCACGTTTCGCAAGCTCTCCATGTCCGGCGAAAGTGCACGCCGTGAACATCTGGTTCTGAATTTTCCGGACGCGCGCCAGTTTACGATCAAGGAATCAGAACTCGAGGGTAACGTGCTGG
Source organism: uncultured Gammaproteobacteria bacterium (assembly GCA_938034705.1). GTDB lineage: Bacteria > Pseudomonadota > Gammaproteobacteria > Arenicellales > CALHMG01 > CALHMG01. The sequence continues at coordinate 17,819 of CALHMG010000246.1, read as the reverse complement.
CGCCCCGCGCCCACGTCACGGCCAAAAAAGGCAAGATCTATGGCACCGTGATGGCGCGCTCGTGGACGGGCACCACACGTCTTAAAGCAGCGGAATTCAAGGGCTGTTTTGACATTCCCGCGATTGAAACTGCGCCGGTTGCCCTCAGTCTGGAGACCATCACCGACGAAGACACGGCGGTGCACATCGAGCTTCAGGCAACGGACGCCAACAACGATGCGCTGACCTTCAGCGTGATCGACCAGCCAGCTTCAGGAACACTTTCAGGAACGGCACCCGCCCTCAGCTACACGCCCAAGGCCGACTACAACGGCGACGATACGTTTACGTATCAGGTGAGCGACGGCAAGCTGAAGTCGAAAATTGTGTCGGTGCTGATCGAGGTCAAGCCGGTCAACGATCCACCGGTTGCCAACAGTCAGTCTCTGACAACGGCTGAAGACTCGCCTCTGTCCATCGTGTTGACCGGACAGGACATTGATGGCGACTGGTTTGGTTATGAAATCGTGAGCCAGCCTGCTAACGGCGTTCTGAGCGGCACGGCGCCCAACCTGACGTACACACCCGAAGCCGGGTTCAGCGGTACCGATACGCTCGAATACATCGTGCGCCAGAGCAAGAAAAAGGCCTCTGCGCCAGCAACAATCGAGATCAAGGTCACGGCAACCAACGACCTGCCGGTTGCCGACGACCAGCTGCTGTCGGTTGATGCCGGCGTCAGCCTGCCCATCACGTTAACCGGCAGCGATGCCGATGGTGACCTGCTGACTTTTACCATTACCGCAGACCCCGCAAACGGTGCGGTCGGCGGTATCTTGCCCAACATCGAGTACACGCCCAATCAGGGTTTTTATGGCGTAGACACCATCGAATTTGTTGCCAACGACGGCGTTGGCAATTCTGCGATCGCGACCGTCACCATCATGGTGAAACAGCCCCAGCAGACCAACCGGCCGCCGACGATCACCTCCCCCGCGATAGTGAACGCCGAAGACGGCACGCCATACAGCTACGACGTGCAGGCGACTGATCCCGATAACGAGCCACTGATCTATTCACTGACCCAGGCGCCCACGGGAATGACGATCGACTCGTCAACCGGCGTCATCTCCTGGAGCCCCACCGCCGAGTACATTGCGCACAACACTGACGACAATATGAGTTGCGCTGTACCTCAGGGACAAAACGCTGCCAATGCACCTTCAGCTGATGTCGTGATTGTCATTGACGAATCCGGCTCAATGGATACGGAGCACGGCTGGGTTGGCGAAATGGGAGTACTGCTCGACGCTCACCTCGTTTTGAACAACATCGGCAGCAGCAATACACAGAACCAGTTTGGACTGATCGGATACGAGTCGAGCCCGCGACCGCTCGATGTTGGTAACCAGACTCCGATGGGCAACGCGGCGGACTTCTACCTCGCCGCGGATCAACTGAGACTCACAGGTGGCACCGAGGATGGTTACAGAGCGCTGAAATACGCGATCGACAACCTGCCGTTTGGAACAGGCAGTGCACGCAACCTGATTCTGGTGACTGACGAAGATCGCGACGTAGTCAGTGCTGACACATTCGAATCATTGAAGGCCGATATTCAGGCCAGCAACTTCATCTTGAATGTTGCCGTCAACTCAAGATTCAAATGTGGTGACGACCGACCGGCGCTTGGCATTGCCGGCAATGGACTTGGACTGCTCGCAGATGGCACTGGCGGATACCAGACCTGCAGTGGCGCTGTGGTCGTTGGCCAATCAGACACGACTGACGCTGACTATATTCAGCTTGCGCTTGAAGTAGGCGGCGCAGCTTGGGATCTGGACTTTCTGCGCGCGGGTGGCCTTGCGGCAGAATCGTTCACCAATGCATTTGTCGAGATCAAAGTTAAAGAAATTCAACAGCAACTCACGGCGATCCCGAAACCGGATCTCGTCGTTGCCAGTGTAGAAGTCGCCAACGGCGAAGCCGTGGTTATGGTCAAAAACCGCGGACTCGCCGACGTTACGTCCACCTTCCCTGTGACCCTTGAACTCGACGGCAATGCCGCTGGATCCCAGGACGTCCCCTCTCTTGCCGCGGGTCAGACAACGGCGATAATCTTCCCTGTATCAACGAACAACGCCTCGACTGTCACCGCAACCATCGCGGCTCAAGCAGACGAGTGCGAAAACGCAAACAACTCACTTTCCGGCCCAGTTGTTATCGTCAAGGCCAGCGATGCTGCCGGTGAAAGCGACAGCCAGGCATTTGTAATCTCGGTTTCTAACGTCAATCAGGCGCCGACAATTACATCTGCGGCAGAGGCTGCTGCCTCTGTCGACGCCCAGTATATTTACGACATTCAGGTGGCCGATCAGGATGTGGGCGACGGCTTTGCGTTCTCTCTGGTTACAGGTCCCGATGGAATGACGGTGGACCCGATATTTGGTCGGGTCTCGTTCTCACCGAGAATCGACCAGATTGGCGTCGTACCGGTTGAACTCAAAGTGACCGATCTCGGCGGATTGAGTGCGACCCAGAGCTTTGCGCTAACCATCGACGATTCCTTCATCTCGCCAGAGTTCACCTCCGAGCCTCCACTTCGCGCGATTGAAGGCACGACCTACACCTATCAACCAACGGTAGATTCCGATCCCCAGGCGACGCTTGCGTTCAGGAAAATTCAGGGGCCTGAACTACTCACTGTCGACGCCAGCACCGGACTGGTCTCGTGGCCGATACCGGCCGGGGCCTACGGCAACGAAACCCTCGTCACGATTTCGGTTCAGGATCAGTTTGGCAACTATGATATTCAAGCTTTTCTACCGTTTGGTGATCGACCCAACGAGGCACCGGAATACACATCGACACCAACAGGTGCTATCAGTGGAACTCTGTTTCGTCACACCCTTCGAGTTAGCGACGCAAACTACCGAGAGGAACACACGCATTCTCTGACCTCCGGTGCGCCCGGAATGGAAGTCTCCACCGATGGCTTGTTCCTGTGGCCAGCCAGCGACGTCACATCAACCCACGTCGGTACCTTTCAGAAAACGAATCAACGCTGCTGGATTCGTCCAACGAGTCTGCCTTCTCTCGATTTAAAGACAAAGTGGATAAATGCTGACTACCAGCAGTTCACTCAGACCATCGTCGGTACTTTATTCGACAGCAACAACGATTTGCGTCTCGACGATCAGGATCGACGCGTCATCGTCGGCAGCAGTTTCAGAACGTCGGGGCTATCGGGCGAGCGAATTCACGCTATCGACGGCCAGACTGGCCGCAGCTTGTGGACCGCCATGGACTACGAAGCCAATAGAGAAATCGTGCCAGCGATTGGCAATCTCGATGGCGACACGTCAAACGAGGTCGCCTACGTCGACAAGGAGCGATATCTGGTGGTTTTGAACAGTGACGGCACCGTTCGATGGCGTAGCCAGCAGGTCGTTGCCGACGGAAACTTCAGACATAACGCCGTCAATATAGTTGACCTTGAAAACGACGGAACCCCGGAGATCCTGGTCGGCCCATCCGTATTCAACGCGACGGGTGTGATGCTATGGCAGTTCCCGTCAGCCGCCACAACCCATGCTGATTCGACCACAAGTCCACCATTTGCCATCGATCTCGACGGTGACGGAATCAAGGAAGTTCTCTACTACGACAACGTCAGGGATATTAACGGCAACCTCCTCTGGAACATCACGCACTCTGATTCCGCACAGGTTACCCGGTCGACTTTTTTCGCCGCTGCAAACTTCGACGCCGATGATGCACCGGAAATCGTGGTATCGATGACTGGCACTCGTGGTCATCGTCTTAAGCTAATTGACAACGATGGTTCAACGCTCTGGTCGGTTAACACCAGCTCTGCAGGGTATCCGGTGATCGCCGATTTTGATCGGGACGGTTTGCCTGAGATTTATCTCAACTCAAACAAGTCCATGCATGACACGGACGGCTCATTGATCTGGCAAACAGATGGCTCGGTCAGCGCTTATCAGGCCGCCCACGCCGGCGACATCGACGGTGATGGACAGATCGAGATACTGCAGAACCTGTCCGGCGGCTATGGCCCTCGAATTCTTGACGGTGCTACAGGAGCCGCTGAGACAACCGCGTGGATTTCCGCACAAGCTGGAGCTGCGCCGATTTTCGTCGATCTTGATGGTGATGGTACCGGCGAGATCGTGACCGGAAGCCGGGCTGGCATATTCGTCTTTGAATCCTCTGACGGAAAGTTTGCGCAGGGATCGAAAGGACTCAGTCAGATCCACGCCGATGCCCGGCCGGAGTACTGGCTTACTGACAATGCCTATCGCCTTCAGGCGCCAGCCGCGCCACAACTGGTCCCAACCGAGGATCTGATCGACCTCCAGGTTTCGAAACTGCTCAGCACCGATCAGGGATCACCCATCACGCTCAATGTTCGCGCTCAGAACTATGGCCGCGCTGACATGACTTCCGCGGCGACGATTGAGTTCTATACAGGCACACCATCATCACAGAGTAACTTGCTCGGCACTGTCAACTTGACGCCACTGGACTCGGGAGACGGAGTGACAATCTCGCTACCCGGAATCGACACGAATTCGATTGGCGACGAAATCTTCGCGGTCGCTGTGGCCGCGGGTGATCAGGGTGAATGCCACACCAGCAACAACATTGTCTCCTCACCAGTTGCCCGGCTGAAAATCACGGACCACGGTGGCCTGGAAGACACCCTTGTCAGTGTGGTTGATGTAACTGAATCGACTAGTAATCCGGCTTTGGCTGCAGCCACTCCGTTAACGGCGACGCGCGGCGAACTGTTCACTTTTCAGGTAACCGCCACGGACGAGAACTCGCTTGATGTCGTTACGTTTTACTTGAGAAATGCACCACCAGGACTATCCATCAACGCGACTACAGGGATCATCGAATGGATCCCCGACGCCAACGCGGATACCAATCAGAGATTCGAGGTGATTGCTCTCGACAGCAGTCAAAACGCGGTCGCGCGATTTTATAGCGTGAAAGTTGAAGACTTCATCAGCACCAATGAACTTCCCGTGATTTCGAGCCAGCCGCCACTGATTGGCGATGTTGGCACACCCTATCTGTATACCGTGACAGCAAGCGACCCCGAAGGCGGACTGGTCCTGTACTCGCTTGCGAGTGCTCCGGCGAATATGTCCATCAACCACCTTACGGGCGAGATCAGCTGGACACCCTCAACGGGGGATCTCGGTGTATCACCCGTGGCAATCGTCGTCACCGACGAACGTGGTGACACCGTTGAACAGAATTTTGAAATTACGACAAGCCAGGTGGCGAACGACCCACCCGTCATTACATCGACACCCGGCTCGGGCGTTCGCCCCGGCGTGCTTTACACGTACCAGGTTGTCGCCTACGACCCGGATACCGATCCGATCACATTTGAGCTCGTAACCGCGCCGGCGGGAATGACCATCGACGCGATGTCAGGACTCGTGTCGTGGACGCCCGTTGAAGCACAGGTAGGAGATCAGTCGGTTGCGGTCCGCGCGAAAGACATTCGCGGCGCTTCCAACACGCAAACGTTTACGCTCACGGTACGGCCGGCGGCGGTTAACAACGCACCACAAATCACGAGCACGCCGTCTGGTGTTGCCAAGCTGGGCTGCACCTACAGCTACTCACCGGTTGCGACCGATGATGACAACGACGCTGTGGCATTCACGCTGACGGCCGCTCCAGGCGGTGCGGTGATTGATGCCAGCAACGTGATCAGCTGGACTCCGAACGCGACCGGCCAGGTGAGCATGACGCTCGAGGCCAGTGATACCAACGATAGCGTCAGCCAGACCTGGACCGTTGACGTTGATGACGGCTCCACGCCCTTTGCAGGCAATGCCTCGGCGACACCGGCGATAGCAAACGCCGGCCAGCTGATCGCGGTATCGGCCTCCCCGACCGGCCAGGCCGGCGATGTGTCGATGACGGTTGAGATTAATGGCACGAGCGTTCCTGTTGATGCCAATGGCGTCGCACGCTTCAGCGCCAGCACCACGCCAGGCACCCACGGCATTGTGGTGACACTGACTGACGGTTGCGAAACCGTTGTCGAAAATCTGAGTTACCTTGTCAGGGACTCAAGCTCTACTGGCGATGGCCCTGTTCTCGACATCATCAGTCCGGTTTCAGGTAACAGCATTACCGCGCCGACCGAGGTGGTGATTAGCGTAGCTGATGACGACCTTGCAACCTGGCGTCTGATCCTGCGTGAACGCGGCGAGTCCAGCGAAATCCAGATCGCAAACGGAAGCGGCGTGCTCAGCAATGAGACGGTTGTGAAAATCGACCCGTCTTCATTGATGAACGGCCAGTACGATCTTGTACTGCAGGCGGGCGACAACGCCGGCAACACAACGCAAGACAGTGAAGTCATCGTCGTCGAAGGCGACCTCAAGATTGGCAACTTCTCAATCTCGTTTGAAGATCTGTCGATTCCCCTGTCGGGCATCCCGATCACGATCACGCGTACGTACGACACCCGCCAGCGCCACAAGGATCTGGATTTTGGCTACGGCTGGTCGATTGACTATCAGAATGTCAAAATCGACGAATCAAGAGCTCCCGGCCGCGACTGGAACCTCAATCGGGTTACCACCAGCATTGAGCCGAATCAGCCACCGCAGCGCGCATTTTGCGTACAGCCGTCGGGCCAGCCGATCGTGTCTGTGACACTGCCAGACGGACAGGTTGAACAGTTCGAAGTCAAGGCTGTTCCGGAGTGCACGGCGTTTAACGCATCGATCTACGTGCAGATGGATTTCGTAGCGCTCGACGGTTCCGACGCCGAACTTCAGCAGCTCGACTACGGACAGCTGCGCCTGACCAATGGCCACCTGAATGACATTGGCGGCGATCCGATCGCGGATCCGCGCAACTACAAGCTGACGACCAAAGACGGCTTTGAATACGTTCTAACCCAGGGTGTCGGGGTTCGGTACATCATCGACCCGAACGGCAATCGCATCGACTTTACGGAAAACGGCATCATCCACTCCGATGGCACAACCGTCTATTTCCAGCGCGATTCTGAAGGTCGAATCACCGACATTCTCGATCCGAACGGCAACGTTCAGAGCTATACCTACGACAGCAACGGTGATCTGACCGCACACACCGACGCCGAAGGCGCGAAGACCACCTTTGCCTACAACGGCAACCACGGACTCGTCGACATTACCGACCCGCTCGGCCGACGACAGATCCGCAACATCTACGACAACGACGGCAAACTGATTGCTCAGGAAGATGCCGACGGAAACCGTACCGAGTTCAACCATGACCTTGAGGGTCGCGAATCGGTGATTACCGATCGTCTTGGACGAGTCACGGTTCATCGCTATGACGATCGCGGCAATATCACATCCACGGTCGATGCGCTGGGCGGCGTTACGCAATACACCTACGATGCCGACGACAACCAGCTCAGCATGACCGACCCGCTGGGCAACACAACCACAGCTACGTGGGATGATCGACGCAATCAGCTGAGCCAGACCGACCCGCTCGGCAATCGCGTTGAATTTACCTACAACCAGTTCGGGAACGAACTGACCGTTACCGATGCGCGTGGAAACACCTTTGAGAACAGCCACGACAACTTTGGCAATCTGCTGTCGATCAAGGATCCGCTCGGCAACATCGCTGGAAACAGTCTCAACGCAAAGGGTCTCGTCAGCTTTCGCCAAGACGCCGAAGGCAATCGGACCAGCTTTACTTACGATAACGAGGGCAACAAGCTTACCGAGACCGATGCAGAAGGTGTGGTGACGACCTATACCTACGATGACAATGGCAATCAACTCAGTATGTCGCGTCCAAGGTCTCTGGCCGATGGTAGCGTGACCACGGACACGACAACTTATGAGTACGATAAGCGCGACCAGCTGATCAAAACCACTGACGCACTCGGCAACATAACCCGCGTCGAATACGATTTGTCCGGACGCGAAATAGCGATAATCGATGCCCTCGGGCGTCGCACCGAAATGGCCTACGACACGTTTGGTCGACTCATCAGCACACTTCACCCCGACGGCACGAGCAACCAGTCGACCTACGACAAAGAAGGCAATCAGCTCACGACAACCGATCGACTCGGACGCGTCACGACGTACACTTACGACAAGCTGAATCGAGTCACCAGTATCATGCATGCGGATGGCACCACCACCCGAACGGAGTATGATGCTGCCGGACGTGTCACCGCCGAGGTAGACGCTCGCGGTCATCGCTCGACTTATGAGTATGACGCTGCCGGCAGGGTTGTTAAGGTCACCGATGCAATTGGCAACATCACCACGACGGTCTACGACGCCGACGGTAACGCAATCAGCGTCACTGACGCTCGTGGCAACACCACCCTGTTCACCGTTGACGTGCTCGATCGAGTGACAAAAACGACATTCGCTGATGGCGGCGTGCTGGAAACGGTTTACGACAAGATAGGCCGGGCGGTAAAAGAGATTGATCAGTCAGGCAATGAGACTCAGTTTGAGTATGACGACGTTGGTCGTTTAACAACGGTTACCGACGCCATGGGTTTTGTAACGAGCCACGCCTATGACGAGGCCGGCAATCGCATCACCCAGACTGATGCCGAAGGTCGCCAGACCAGCTGGGCCTATGACGCGCTTGGAAGACAGATCGACCGAATGCTGCCGCTCGGCCAGATTGAGACCATGGAATACGATGCAGTCGGCAATCTCGTTTCGCATACCGATTTCAACGGCGCCATACACACTTACAAATTCGACATCAACGACCGCGAGATTGAACGCAAATACGCGGACGGCAAAGTCGAGACGCAAACGTTTGACGCTGTCGGCAACCGCATCGCGTCATCGGACGAAACCGGCAACAGAACCTATGCCTGGGACAGCATGAATCGACTGCTGGCCGAAACCCACGCCAACGGCACAGTCCTCAGCTACACCTACGATGAAAACGGCAATCGTCTGAGTCTCAAGGTGAGCCACGGCGTTGGCACCGGCAACGCAACCAGCGACACGACAACCTTTGCGTTTGACAAGCTCAATCGCATGTCGGGTGTCGTTGACGGTCAGGGTCGGAACACGACCTACAGCTATGACGCCGTGGGCAATCGCGCCTCAATGCTGAGAGCAAACGGTGTTTACACCGAATACGTTTACGACCCGGTGAATCGCCTGAAGTCGATGACTCACAAGAACAGCGCCAACACGGTTCTTGAGTCTTATACCTACACACTCGATATCACCGGCCGTCGAACCGGCGTGACCGAAGGCACTGGACGTGTGGTCACCTATGGTTACGACAACAACTGGCGCCTGGTTAGCGAGAGCGCAACAGACGCCACCAACGGAAACTTCGCAGCCACCTACCAGTACGACAAGGTCGGCAATCGCGTCTACAGCACTATCGATGGCGTACAGACCCAGTACACCTATGACGCGAACGACCGCCTGTTACAGCAAGGTGCAGAGATCTATTCGTGGGATGAAAACGGAAACACAACCAGAAAGGTCGTTGACAACAAAATCACCAACTACGCCTATGACAGTCGAGATCGCCTGTTTGAGATGACTGAGGCAATCGGCTCCGTTAACACGACGACAACCTATTTCTATGATCTCGATGGCAATCGAAATGGCAAAAGTGGGAATGGATCAACCACGACGTTTGTAACCGACAGTAATCGACAATATCCGGAAGTAGTAGAGGAACGTGATCAAAACAACACTTTGATCGCACGATATCTGCACGCAGACGATCTAGTAAGTCAAACCCGAGAAACCGGGTCCCCGGCGGTTACACACTTCCCACTGACCGATGGACTTGGAAGCAGTCGAACACTTTCAGACCTGACTGGCTCACTGAGCGATGCCTGGAACTACGATGCATTCGGGGTCGAGTTAACTCGCACTGGAACAAGCGAAAATCCATATCAGTTTGCTGGTGAATATTTCGATTCGGACCTGCAGCAGTCATACAACCGGGCCAGACATTACGACCAAAAACTCGGCCGTTTCACACAGATGGACAGCTGGACCGGAAATGTTGGCGCACCCATAACGCTAAATAAGTATCTGTACGGAAATGTGGACCCAATGAACAATGTCGACCCGTCGGGATACTTCAGTCTGGCGTCGTTCAGTACAGCATCCAACATCATGGGCCGACTGGCTACGACCGCCATCAGGTTCCAGTCGATGGCAGATATCTTTGGCGCCTTGAAGGATCCGAACGCATCAGGGAACGATTTAGGAAAAGATGTTGTACTAAGTTTACTGCCAACCAAATATTTGAAGATTTTCTCCAAAGGGTGCAAGAATAGTTTCGCCGAAGGGACAGTGGTTTTAACACCGACGGGTCTAACCCAAATTCAAGACTTGCGCATTGACGACTATGTGATGACACTCAACGAGAAAACACTCGCCTTAGAACCAAAATCGGTTACCAATATTATTTCTAGTGTACATACGGACCCACTTACAATTGTGACAACTGATTCGAATGAAGAAATCTATTCGACTTCCGACCACAGGTTTTACACCGCAAACTCGCTAACAGCTGCTAAAGACCTAGAAGTTGGTACGCAGCTCGTCACAGCCAATCAAAAAGGCACCTCCGTGAAGAGCATAATCTCAGGCGACAGCACTCAGGTCGTTTTTAATCTAACGGTGTCTGACAATCACAATTACTTCGTTGGCGAAACGTCTGCATTGGTCCACAACGTCAATCTGTGTAAGTTCGCTAAGGGTTATGCAAACGCGGCAGCCAAAGCCATCGCGCTTCGGGCGTCGGTAAAGAGCGCAACGAAACGAAATATGTTCGTTGGTGCTTTTGACGCAACGAGTCCAAACAAAGCAGTTGCGGCTCACAACGACCAAAAATTGCCCCGAGTTCACCCCACGCTTCGTAATAAAACTCGAAAAATACTCGGAGCAGACATAGATTCAAAGGAATCACGTGAAAAATGTTCTCGAGCTGGTCATGCTATCGGTAACTGCGCTGAATTCCATGCAGCAAATAAAATACTCTACAAGCGCGCAAAGTGGCGCAATATCTACTTCACGCAACCGGAAAGAGTAAAACATGGGCACATGGAAGGACATGAAGCGTGCGATAACTGCAAGGCAATGGGATTCGACTGGAGACAATCCAAGACTTACCTGCGCCGAAGCGCACCATTAGTATTTCGGAGATAGCAGAGACCAAAAGACCATGCAGGAATTTGATGCTCTATATAGTGCGGTAGGCATTGAGCGCAGCCCAATCGTAAAGAAAATAGTGAGTCCCGAACACTTCCTGGAAAACTTGACAAACTCGTTTGATGAGATCGAAGGGTTCACGAACGTTGTGTGGGAACTTACCAGCAGGCTGTCGAGTGGAATTCGAGACTTGGACGGAAACGCATGCCGGCAGCCTGAGAAACTATCTGGTGAATCTGAAACGTTCTGGCGAGAACTCAACGAGGGCAACTACTCAGAGCCCATCGAAGAGTACATAAACGCTCTAGCTGAAAAATACGAGAAGCAGTTTGATTCGTTAGAGTATCTAATGGAAGATTCGATGTGGGATGGCCCTTGGACGCTGTTCGATTTTATGTTTTTGGGCCCATATCGTTGGATTAAAAATGATTTCCAGGTATTTGAGCAATATGGAGACGTTCTCGACCTGTCGAATGCTGACCAAAAATTGATGACTGCACTTGGAAATTTCGAGCGTTTGAATCTTTTCGCACTCACATTCAAAAACATCGTCTACGTGTCGCCTTGGCCTAACAATCATCCATAAAGGTCCGATTGACCTCCAGAGACACCTGCATGAGACCGTCCGAGAAGCTACGCACCCTCCTTGCCCAACCCGGCATGATCATAATGCCCGCTATCTGGGATGGCCTCACCGCAAAGCTAACCTACGAAGCGGGTTTCAAAACGGCATTCATGTCCGGCTCCTGCGTATCCGCTGCGCGTCTGGGTGGACCCGATCTCGATCTGATCGCGGTCGGCGAAATGCAGGATGCGTTCAATCAGATTCGTGGTGCCGCGCCCGACCTGCTGGTACTCGCGGACGCCGATCACGGCTACGGTAACGCGATGAATGTCCAACGCACCGTCCGCGCCTATGGTCGCGCAGGTGCTGCTGCGATACTGATCGAAGATAAAATCACGCCTCGAGCCCTCACCTCTGCCGGCAAGCCAACGCTGTCACGAGAAGAAGCGCAGATGAAAATCAGAGCAGCCGTTGAAGCGGCCAAAGAATCCGGAATCCTGGTCATGGCACGCACGGACTGCAGGCCAACGCTGGGTATTGATGAAGCGGTTGCGCGAATCGAGATGTTTGCCGATGAAGGCGCCGACATCTTGTTTCTCGACTCCCCCGCAGACAACGACGAGATCAAAAGAGCGATCGCGGCGGCCAAAGGCAAACCGTCCTTCGTCGTGCTTTCGCCGGGCGCACCACGGGCGACGCCCGGACAAAAAGAAGCCGAGGAGCTTGGCTTCAAGATCGCCACCTACCCAACCGCCATGCTGTCGCCCGTCGTTGGTGCCATTCGCGAGGGTCTGGAAGCGCTCAAGGCAGGCAACGCCGAAGCCAACAGCGCGCTTGAGCCTTCAGAGTTACGCGATGCGCTGGGCTATGACGATTACGAAACTCAGGCCGCACGCTTTATCATCTGATCACCATCGGGTCACCGGCCCGAGCTGATCGGCCAAACGCTCAGCATTCATACCATTCTCCCCCGCTTTGTACAGCCAGCGGCCCGTGCAAGCACCAATGCGTGACCCGACGGTGACGGGATTTCTTCCGCGAATCCCACCAACACGTCGCCTTCAGAACAGCTCACCTCCTTCGCGCCGTTTCGGCACACCTCATTTTCTCGCCATTGGCATCTCTGGAGCTGCTTCGCGGGTTATCGAGATGCTTTCCCACATCAGGAATGTGACGGATTTCTGACGGCATCAGGTTTCAATGCATCTGTCCGTGCAATCACTAGGTGCTGCTCCCAATAGCCAGATCGAGATGGCGCGTCAATTGTAATCCGTCGCGACCCATTTACATTTATACACATCTTCGCCGAATTTCTGCTGCTTCCCTGAGGACACTCGTTTGCCGTTACCACAACATCTTCCGCGAACTCTTCGTTGTGGCATTGCGGTGATTACCTTAGGTGTCGTGGCACTGCTTGTTGCACTGACCACCCCCGTACAAAAGGCACAGGCAGACGGATCCGGAACTCTTGGCAATAACTACGCTCAGGATTTCATCGGCTCGACCGGAATTCTCACGAACTCTATCGGCACCGTAACGTCGTCATCCACAAGTCTGCCATTTAGCTATATTCCCGACTCGGCAACAATTGATCGTGCCTATCTTTATGTAACGCAGGAACTCTACGGCGCAACCGCAGCCGACACGGACTTCAGCGTCAACGGGACAGCGTACACAGGCGTTGTCATCGGCACGGAATCCGCACTAACCGCAGGTGCAAGCAGCATCTCTGTCGTTCGTACTGACGTCACTCCCGAATTTGTCGCAATGGTCAACGGCACATACGCGGTTAGCGGCATCGGTTTCGCCGCGGCATCGCGGGAAGTTATTGGGGTGGCACTTATTGTGGTATTTCGCGATAGCGCCTCTGCCAGTGAAGAAAGTCGTGTCGTCATCAACGATGGTGCGATGATTTCGTGCGAAGCAACCGGCGACGACTTTGCCACTTCGCTTTCAGGATTTAATATCGATAAAGAGGTTGTTCGGTCCTGGTTTATACTGTCTGGCGGTCACGGTGAATCTGCTACCACAGACAACGCCGTCACTCTCAACGGTATTCAGACTCTCGTCCCGGATTTTTATTCCGACGGCAACGGCGGCTACCTGGACATGCGCACACCAGCGCGAACCCAGTGGCTGGTCTCCGCAGGTAATACGCAGTTTGACGTTGCGCAGGTAGGTGGAGATGACTGTGTGGTCAATGCGTTTGCCGCAATGTCCGTCACAGAACGGATCAATCCTGTCGCCTGTACCGGTACCGAAGAACCCGCGCGGGTAGACTGGGACGGTTACCATATCGTGCCCAACTCTGACACTTCCGCAAGTAGCACGTTCGGTTTTACAGCGGGCAAGGTAGACGTCGAGTTCACGACCGAAATCACCGGCGCTACATGGCGCTCGATCCCGACCTTCGGTATTCCATTCGTGGGCTACTATCCGGCCAACCAGGGCGATCACTGGCAGGAAGGAACCGGGGGACGCTTTCAGAACTACAGCTACAACCCCGCTGGTTCCTGGGGACAGGGTTACCACCTGCACGCCGAAGCCACACGAACCGGCACCGGTGTGTTGACGTTTTCCACGACCTTTGAAACCGATGTCGATGAAGTGCACTTTTCGGTTCTCGACATTGATGACAACGACGTGATGCAGATCACCGCATTGAACGATGCCGGCGTTGATGTCGAACCTGTACTTTCGGCCGGTAACGCTGCTCCGAGCTTCACACTGTTCAGCGATCCCGGCACCAATACCTACACCGCAACCGGTAACGGCACATCAAACGGGAAGCGAGACACGCTGGGAACCGTCAATGTCGAATTCGCAACGGCGGTAAAAACCATCACGGTCACGGTTACTAACACGACAGATAGCGTCATTGGAACGGCCCTGACCGACATCTTCTTCTGTTCTGAAACCTATGGTGCAGGCACCCTGCCCAACTGCGACCCTGGCGACGGCACCGAGGGCGTGATTCTGGCGTCCACCGGCGATCAGATCGGCACGTCTACACGGTTGAGTGAAGTGCACATCGTCAATCTCGAAACCGGTGTAACCAATCTGCTGTTCGACAAAGACGACACGGATATCTCACCGATCCCGATTACCCAGGGTATTAACAGTGTTGCCGTCGATGAAGTGAATAACCGTGTGTTCTTTGTGCACGAGTCCACCGGCGCAACCGAAAATACGCTTTATGTATACGAAGGGGACACCGGAAAATATCGCGTTCTGGTGCCTGACTTAACGGCCGCACCGCTGAATATCCAGCGAGGTAACTACGGTTTCGCGTCAGCAGCGGCGACCTTTTATGACGGATATCTTTTCCTTGCGATCGAAGATGTCCAGTACCCGGTTCCAGGTGGATTCTTTCCCTATACCTTTGCCCGAGACCAGCTGTACCGCATCAGCTTTGACGGCGCCGGCGACCCCGTCGAAGCAAAAATGATCTGGGCCGGCACCGCCCAATATGGCGACATCGTGATTCGAGATGGCGTGGTCTACACAACCAGCCTGCACGAGAAAGTCATTCAGTTTGACCTGCTCAAGGGTGGAACGGAGATTGTCCATCGCAACAGCCCCGACTACAAAATCGGTCAATCGAGTCTTTCCCATGACGGCAGCATCTGGAGCGTCTGGGACAACATCAAGGAATACGACTCTGAAACCAAACAAATGATTGGTACAGAGATCCCGTTGACGGGTGACTGGAATTCAAAAAACGTGACCGACGCCACGGCATGTGTGAATCCGTTCTCGTCGTTGCCGGTCACCATCGATACGTTCTCAACTCACTTGCGCGACGAGCGCCTGTTGTTTAGATGGGCGACCGCAAGCGAGACATTTACAGCCGGATTCAAACTCTGGACAGTTAACGGTGACGATTGGCGCCAGATTGGCAAACCGCTGATCCCGTCCAAGGCGTCGGAATCATTCGCTGGCTCCAAATATAGATATCAGTCCCGAATCAAACCTTCTGAACAGGGCGTTGAGTTCGTCGGCATTTCAAGCATCGACATCGACGGCGCCGAACACTTTTTCGGCCCCTTCAAAGTCGAAACGCTTTACGGCAAGAACCGCATTGCCAAGCGAATTCCCTGGGATGATGTGCGTACTCAACAGAATGTCTGGTACAAAAAGAACGGCTACCGACTCTCGGGGACTCAGTGGCATAAACAACCGACCAGCTCTGACGCGGCTGCCGATCACGCTCAGTTTGCCTATACCCTCTATACAGAACGAGCGGGTTTGCACCGAATTACGGCGAAAGAGCTTAAGTCCGCAGGCCTCGATCTCAACCGGGTAAAGACCGACAAAATCGCAATTACCCATCTCGGCGAGCCTGTACCTCGGTTTGTTCGTGGTGGTCAAGAATTTACCGATTCTTCCTGGATCGACTTTGTTGCCGACGATCTATCGACGGACGATGCCTTACACACCGGACGTAACGCCTATCGTATTGAGGTTAATCCATCTTTGGTGATCGAGGCAGGTCGACTTCCGCCGCCAGCATCAGCAGTAGATGCAACTTACCGACACACTGAAAAGATCGAAATCGACAGGCAGTATTCATTCACGTCCGCCGACCCTGACCCCTGGTACGACACACGAATTCTCGCCTACGATGCACCGGTCGCACACACGGTAGCGGTAAAGACGTCCAGAGTCGTTCCAAATATCCCGGCTGAACTGTCGGTGACTCTAAATGCCGTCACAGCATGGCCAGGCAGCACCCAAGACCATCATGTTCGCCTGTACTTCAATGGCACCCAGGTAGCCGACGAGCGCGAAGACGGTCAGCTGCTGTGGACCATATCCACACTCATAGACCCTTCGCTGATCGTCGAAGGAGACAACACTGTTGAAATAGAAGTCGTGGGTGATACGGACTATCAGTTTGACCTGGTGCATTTCGAGAGACTGAACCTCACCTACACCCGTGAAAAGTCGCCGATCGACGGATCTTTGACATTTAGAGACCAGGCAACAGCTCACAGAGTCAAAGGAGCAGACCCACAATCACAGTTCTATGCCCGCACCGCTGATTCGATCTTGAAGCTGCAAAAACATATCGACGCGCAAGGTGACATACTAATTTCAGGCGCAGGTGAAGACGCAGACTACTTTGCCGTTGAACCTCGACGTCTGCTTGTCCCGACTCTGGACATCAGACCTCTGCCCTCTGACCTGACGTCTACACCGGCAGATTTTCTGATTGTCGCGCATCCAATTTTCATGACAGCGCTTGATCGGTATGTCTCTGCGAAAACTGCCGAAGGCTTGACTGTAGCCGTGATAAATGTCGAAGACGTCTATGCTCAGTTCGGTCACGGTTTAAACACACCGACCGCTCTCGAAAAATTCTTCAACGCCGCGACAGTAGAATTTGAATACCGTCACGTTCTCCTGGTTGGGGCAGCGTCCGCCGATCCGACTAACATCGGAGGTGAAAACTCAATTAATTTGATCCCCACGCGGTATACGCCGACACAACTTATCGCGTTCACGCCCAATGATGGCGCATTGGTAGATTTTGACAAAGACGGACGTCCAGACCGATCAATTGGTCGGTGGCCTGTACGCACGGTTAACGAATTGAACAACGTCATCGACAAGTCGTTACGTGCTTCGGTACTGACGGGACACCGTAACTCGGTTCTCGGAATTTCTGACGCCAGCGCACCAGGAACCAATTTCAAAGCCCAGGTGTTGCGCATACTTGATCAGTTTACGAATTCCGGCTTTGAGCCGACCGTACCTGTCCATCTGGATGATCTGTCCGCGACAGAAGTCAGAACAGAAATTATCGATACCATAAACGAAGGCGTCGGAGTCACCTTGTTTGCAGGTCACGGCTCGCCGTCAGCGTGGTCGTATCAGAACCTTTTGACGGCATCGGACCTTGAGCAGCTCACCAACGCGAGCGAGCCTACGCTGGCGATGCCGCTCGCCTGCTACACCACCTACTTTGTGTCACCGGCAACCGATACGCTTGGACAATCCCTGCTCCTTTCACCTGACGGGGCATCAGCGATCCATGGCGC
>CALHMG010000245.1 GCA_938034705.1 uncultured Gammaproteobacteria bacterium | reverse complement strand
ACCCGGCAAGTGTACCGATTATCGGCCTGAATCTACCGTCAATTTTGCACCCTCAGACACGAAAATGAGGGCTGGTTTGAACGGTTGGAGCCGCGAAACGGCTCTATTGCAGCCATTTTGTATGAATTGCGCGATCCCTCGTGGCCCGGCGGCGCAGGAACGGCAGGGCGCTGACAGGCTCTGTTGCCACAAGGGCGCAGCTTGAGCGTTACGCCAGTTCGCTAACACGGTCGACGACGGCGTTACCGCTGTCGGACTTGGTCACACCTTTCATATCGGCACGAATACGGACCAGTGCTTCGGCAAGGCGAGAGGGACGACCGACGCAACCGCCCTGCCCACCCGCGACACCCAGACTTGCAAGGTGCTGCCTGACTTCGTGATCCGAGACACCGGTCGCCAGCAACGTGGCGTTGTGGTGTTGGGCATAACTGGACGCCAGTCGAGTCATGCCTTCCGCGCCAGGTGTTTGTGTCCCGACACTGGCGCAGCGCGAGTCGAGCTTAATGATATCAACCGGCCATTCATCCAAAATAGACAGAGCCGTTTGATCTGTTCCGAATCCATCAATCGCGACAAGACACCCGCTGGATCGAACTGTGGCAACCTTACGCAAAAAAATCGGCCGCGATCGCACCAGCGTTGTGTCATTGATTTCAAGGCACAGCTTGTGGGCAGGTATCCCCGTAGTCTGCAGCAGCTTTTGAATCAATCTGTCGTACTGATGTTCTTCTATGTTCAGCGCCGAAACGTTGACACTCAATACCGGTGCCTGTTGCCTCGCCTCTTTGACGAATGTCTCGCACCACAAGCTCACCGCCTGTTCTACTGTCCAATGCTCCAGCGTCGACAAAACCCCATAGCGCTTCGCGGTTTCCAAAAGCACGTTCGAGCTATCATGAGATGCATCGGCAGGCGCGCCTGCAGTCACTTCGACCATGGCGGTCCAGTCACCGCTCGCGCCCCATCTGTTTACGAGCTCGGCGTAAAGCTCGAGACAGGCCTGTCCAAATATTCCTGAAAGCGTTGACCCGGCCTTGTTCAGGTCGTTCGAGTCGCGGCGCGAGGCCTCTGGCTGGTAGTAGTGAATACGATTACGACCGACATTTTTAGCGAAATAACACGCCTCATCAGCGAGTTGCAGCACGGATTCAGCGCCACTGATCGCGTTCTGGTCCAGCGAGTCGAGGGATACCACGCCGACGCTCGCTCCAAGCGTAAACACCATGTCCTCATATCGCAGTTCATAGGTGTTCACCGCGTCCAGTACGTCCTTGACGACTCGAGAGGCGGAGTCCGGATCGTCTGCCCTGACTATCAGCGCAAACTCATCGCCCCCAAATCGGGCGACGACCGAGCGGTCGCCTGCGGCCTGTCTGATGAGGTTGGCAACATCAACCAGGGCTGTATCACCCCAACCATGGCCTGCGACGTCGTTAATCGTCTTGAATCGATCGAGATCAAGAAAACAGACAAATGTTGAGCTCAACGCATCGTGATGTTGAAGCTCCAACTCAAGCAGGCGCTTGTACTCTCGTCGGTTGATCAATCGTGTCAGCGAATCGTGGGTCGCATCGTACTCGATTTTCTGGCGGAGCAAATACGAGTCCGTGACGTCACGTCCTGTTCCTCGATAGCCGCAGAACTTGTTGTTTTCAAAGTATGGTGTGCCCGAGATCTGAACCCGGATGGCACGGCCATCAGTTGAGATCAACGAGTATTCGAATTCACGAAATGCCTTGTGATCGTCAATCATCCTGTCCAGGTCCATCATCAACTCGCGCTGGTCGAGTTCGTCGTGGGATTTAAATTCGCTCGCCACCTCGCCTCGTGTTTTGCCAACCCAGGCTTCGCCCTTGAGCCCGATCACCTCGAACAGACGATCAGACACGTGCGTAAAACGGTTTTGGTCATCGGTTTCCCAATACCAGTCTGCGGCGGTTTCGGTGAAGTGCATGAAGCGCGCCTGGCTGCGCTTAAGTGCGTTCTCAGTCGCGATAATTTTCGACAGATCCTTGATAGCCCCCTGTCGTGTTCTCTGCCCTTCCCAGTCGAGATATCGCCCTGTCACTTCTGATGGAATTACCGACCCATCTGCGTGCAGAAACCTGAGTCGCTGTACTTTCGGTACGTTGACACCGGTCTGCTCATCTCCGAGATACTGGAGAAAGATATCTCGATCTTCGCCAGCAATAAGATCACTGAAAGTACGAGTGTTAACCAACACCTCTGGATCCTGATAGCCCAGCAGGTCTGACATCGCCCGGTTTACTTTTACGAGATCGTTTCCGCGGCGAAGGTAAATCGGGTCAACAGATTCTTCGATGAGCCCTCTGAACACAGCCTCGCTGGTTTCGAGGCGATGCATTGCCTCAACCCGGAACGTTATGTCGCGCAGGAGACCTGAAAATCCGTCAAAGTTTCCAAACGCATCCAGGGTCGGATTTACGTACAGGGCGTAGTATCCATATCCACCATCCTCATTTCTGAGACAGCAGGTGCCATCATCGACGATAGCGCCCGGGACAAA
>CALHMG010000244.1 GCA_938034705.1 uncultured Gammaproteobacteria bacterium | reverse complement strand
CGACTGGAACGCAGACATTCTGCCCGCCTTCCAGTCCACTGACCTGAACGACTATCAGGAGTCCAGTTCCGACTTTAACGACGGCGATTATTACGTGTTGAACTACAACACACCCCTGTTCGTCACCGCGGGCACGTTTGTCGGCGTGACCGAACGCGGCGGCAACAACCCGGTCGAAATCCGGGCTTATGATGCACAAGGCAATCCCCTTGGCGACAAGATCCTGGTCAGCGGCACGGATTACCTCGACACCGGGGCCCGGCAGAACAGCAGCCAGAATGCCGAGATGGCGATCTATGCACTGGATGACCTGGCACCTGTGGGGTCGGACATTGCGTCCATACGGGTGTTCATTCCCCAAAATACCGGCGGACCAGACGGCAAGGTCTTTGTCTTCGGTGATGGCGTCGCCTTCGGTGGCGGCAATCGCCTGGACATTGATTCAGACAATGACGGCATCACCGACAATGTCGAAGCCCAGGCAACCGACAACTATATCGCCCCGTCCGGCGTGGACCTGGATCAGGACGGCCTCGATGATGCCTATGACGCCGATGTCGGCTCGACCGATGCTGCCACAAGCGCAGGCCTGACGCCGGTTGATACCGATGGTGACGGATTCGCCGACTATGTCGACTTCAACTCGGATAATGACGAGTTGAACGATGCAGAAGAACGCGGTGACGGCGGACCGACGTCGTCCACGTCAACGGCGGATGCCGACGGCGACGGCCTGCTCGACGTCTTTGAGGGCAGCGATGCCAATGACGGCTTTGACGTCAATGACGAAAACATTGACGACGTCAGCGGCGATTTCAACCTTGGCGGCGTTCCCAACCTGCTGCCCGACGGCTCCAACGCGGACGCCTCGATCGACCTGTCGTTCCGCGATGTAAACGACGCACCGGTCGCCGCCGACAACGCGGCAGCCGTCACCGAGGACACAGACCTTGATCACACCGGAAACGTACTGAGTGACGATGACGGTACCGGCGTCGACAGCGACGTTGAAGGCGACAGCCTGAATGTCACCAATGCCGGCCAGAACCCGGTTCCCCTGTTTGGATCGCTGACCATCGTTGGTGTATACGGCACGCTGCAGATCAACAGAAGCGGCAGCTATACCTATACGCTGGACAATGCCAATGTTGCGGTGCAGGCGCTGGCGGCCGGTGAGACGCTCACCGAAGTCTTCGACTATGAGATCAGCGATGGATCGCTGACCTCTACGGCCAGCCTGACGATCACCATCAACGGCACTTCAGATGCGCCGGTCATCATGCAGGGTGACGGCAACGACAATGATCTGTTCGGCGCCGACAACAACGACATCATCGACGGCCTGGACAGCAATGACACAATCACCGGGTTTGGTGGCGATGATACGCTGAACGGCGATGGCGGCAACGACATGCTGAACGGTGGCGCAGGCGCCGACACACTTAATGGCGGCACTGGATCCGATACGCTCATCGGCGGCGCTGGCGCTGACGACCTGGACGGAGGCAGCGGATTTGACATTGCGTCTTACCGCACTGCAACCGAGGCCGTCACCATCAACCTGGCTGATACCAGCCTTAACACCGGTGATGCGGCAGGTGACCAGTATACCGATGTGAACATGTTTGAAGGTTCGGACTTCGACGACACCTTGACCGGTGATGGCACGACCAACTTCCTGTCAGGTGGTGACGGAGACGACACACTTATCGGAGGTGACGGAGACGACGCCCTGATTGGCGGGCTTGGCGCCGATGTTCTCAATGGCGGTGAGGGTTTCGACAATATTTCCTATGTGTTCGCCGCATCAGGAGTGACGGTGGATCTCTCCAATTCAGCCAACAACACCGGCGAAGCTTTCGGTGACACCTTTATCAGCGTGGAGATGGTTCAGGGCTCCGCCTTCGACGACACCATTACAGGTGACGCAGGTATCAATTGGATTCATGGCCATACCGGCAACGACGTTATCGACGGTGGCGCCGGCGCAGACATCTTGTTCGGCAATGATGGGTCGGACACTTTGACCGGTGGCACCGGAGCCGACGTCTTCTACTTCTTCACAGGCGAAACCGGTACCGACACGATTACAGACTTTGAAGACAACGTGGACCAACTCAATCTGCAGTATCTTGGATTGTTCTCCACAACCCAGCAGGTTCTGGATGCCGCTTCAAGCAACGGGGCTGACACCGTGATCGATCTGGGCGGCGGCGATTCTATCATCCTGCAGAATTTCGCGTTCGCCAACTTCAACGAAACCGATTTTGTTGTATAGGCAAAGATCAGGGTTTTGGCGGGTATAGCTCTTGTTGACTACACATTAGTGGCACCCGCCGCCTGACTTTAATCGTCGATTAACCAGAATCATCAAATCCTTGCCTCACCTTAAAAATCTGGCTTGGAATATTTATCGTGGCTTTCAGGACGAACACCCCAAAGGTTTGGGTCAGACCCAAACTCATGTGCATCAACATTGCCGAACTCACAAAGTTCTCATGCGGCAGTGGGACGGATACACTCAATCCCGGCGCCAGCCAGCCACCAAATTGCTAACTGGCTTCCTGACAGCATCAGGACATCCACAAGGTTTGCCAGTTCCTCAAAACCAAACCGCTGCACGCTTCCGGCGTTTAATTGAACCGGACCCGCTTCCGATGATCTCTACCGCATCTCGCTGACCAGGTCCGGTTTTTCACCGGCGGCAGACTGCGACGGATCATGGGCTGACATCGAACCATTTTCGAGCGTGTAGAGTTTGTCGGTCCATGATAGCGATGACAGCCGATGTGCGACGACAACAATAGTCGTGTGCGGGCGAAGCCCCTGCAGGGTGGTAACGATAGCCGCCTCATCGGCAGGGTTGAGCGCACTTGTGGCTTCATCCAGAAACAGCACGCCGGGTTTCAGGTAGAGCGCCCTGGCCAGCGAAATTCGCTGGCGCTGTCCGCGTGACAGGCGGTTGCCACGATCACCCAGCAGGGTATCCAGTCCGTCCGGCAGGTTGCGCACAATTTCGTCCGCTCCGGCCATTTCAAGCGCGGCCCAGACCTCCGCGTCTCCGGGATCATCGTCAAACGGCGCAACATTGAACCTGACGTTTTCATTGACCAGCTGAGCGTCCTGCAAGACATAAGCGACCGTCTGCCGCCATGCCTTGCGGC
>CALHMG010000243.1 GCA_938034705.1 uncultured Gammaproteobacteria bacterium | reverse complement strand
CCCCAGTTAACAATTTTAAGTGAGTGGGCCAGTGAAGAATTTGAAGCAACGATCAAGAGGACCTTTAACTAGGATTCCGAATGACAAGTCGGCCTAAGCACTTTCCACGCCGCTCTTCACCCCTCTGGTGACTGTTGAGAGAGATGGCAACCCCTGAATGAAGCTTGCGAAACCGCGATGACAACTGAAACTCTACACGCTTCGGAAAACGGCTATCGACTGGCGCCGATGCCACGCAGGCGCTGGTGGTTAGCAGCCACGCCAACGCTGTTGCTGTTGGTATTGCTCTATTTCGTCCTAAGTGACCCGACGACAGATTTCTTCGAACGTGTGTACTGGACCGTGGCCTGTATTGGCTTTCCTGCGATTGTGTTCTATGCCAACTGGCGTCGGCAGAAGGGCCTGATCAACTCCCATCGAAACCACGTGTTGCGAGTGCTTCAATCAGCCATCACCTCAATTGAGAGCGACTGCGAGCAGCGCATTCCTTTTACTGCTGTGACGCGCCTCGAACGACGTCCGCATGGCCCCGGTGAGTCACTCGCCCTTCATCTCAGCGGCGGCGAAGTGCATGTTCTTCAAGATTACGAGTCCATGGATGCTCTGATCGATGAGGTTGAATCTGCCTATTCGGCCTTTAGTCCGCCGTCAACAGAGTCAACTCAGCGTGTGTATGACTATATTGTCCCATCCAGGCGCTCCACAATTGTACGCTGCGGCCTTGTTGGTTCTTTCTGGATCGTCCTGGGATTGATAGCAGGACAGATCGCCGGGGACCCGGCGCCACCAATTTGGTTCTCGCTACTGGTCGCAACCGCAGTAGCCGCGTTGTTTATCTGGGGCAGCCTCTCGACCTCACGCAAAACTATGATCGCTCGTGCGTCGAGCCGTGTTGTACTGGACGACGATGCATTAATTTTTCAACATGGCAGTCGTGAGATGTCGATACCGTATTCGGCCATCCGCAAGGTCCGTATCGCAAATTTTTTCGGCCGCATACGGTACGTCGCCATAACTACGCAGCAAAAACAGCGCGCACGAGTGGAGAAGCTGATTCAGCTACAGGGTTTTGCAGAAGCGTTGCGATCACGGCTCCGTGACGACGTTTTCAGATAGACTCAAGTTCAGTTTCATGCTCGCGACGAATGTAAGTCATGACAATCATTGAAGACCGGACAACAACACGATCGCGCGCATAGCCTCCAGGACTCGACCGACACAGTTACACCTGATCAACTTGGCCTCGCAAGATCTCGAGCCGGTTTTGCGGCGCGTCCGGCGCAAGGAAGTCAGGGATCGTGCTCTTCGTCCGTCGCGGTCGGGAAAGAAACTCCACCGGCCACTCTGTCACACGTTCTTCTTTTACATGGGTGTAATGACCGGGCGATGCCTCGTCGATGTACTCACGCTGCAGTACGAGCGCCAACGGGTTAGTGGCGCCGTTGGTGTCCGAGGAAAATTTGGCGGCCTCTTCGTAACTCTCAAAAGCATAGAAATAGTCACTTCCATCGGCTGAATCCTCAGCCCCTTCTCTGACATGGCACCACACTCGATATTCCAGAACTTCGTCCCACACGAATCCGCCCCCGGCTTTTGCGGTGGCGGGGTAAGACCCTACTTTACTCGGATCAAGCACTTTGGGATAAGCCAAGTCTTTACTCCTTTCATTCGTGATTGTCACAGCGTAAGCATGCAACGTTCTTCACAAACACTGACGGTGCATCGGTGACACATTGTCTGTATGTTCGGTGCAGCGCTCGCTCAATTCAATGCCATCCATCTATTCGATGAACCAGATGAGTGACAAAGATCTGGCAACCCAAATCTTGAACAATGTCGTCGTAATCTCGAGCTCATCGAACCGATGAATTAGTCCGTCTACCGTGTGCTGATAACAACATGGCGTGCATCCCTGACTGATTACGATTCTCAATCAACCAAATCCGCGTTGTTCATGGTACCCATGCGGATTACCGGTGCGCCTGACTCTACGGGTCAATAGAGCGATCGCCGCGCCTGGGATTTCCCACTAAATTGACGATAGTCCTTTCGGTCATGCGTGTAATGCGCGTGATCGTTGACTTTCGTTCTCAACAGACCCAATTCTCCTGTCTCTGAGTCGTAATAGAAGTGCGCCTCTACCGCAACCCAGCAATTGTCGAAGCTATACAGCAGACTTGTGTGCGGGAAGCGGTCTTTCGGTTCCTTGAGAATCCACGCGGAACGCTCGAACGGCCCATACGAAACGCGCTCGACCGCAGCCGGGGTGCCACCGCAGTTGTCTGTTGTGTATTGAAGCCAGTCATCAGTGAATGCGTTCATAACGCGCGCGTCGGAAGAATCCGGGTTCGGTACATAGGTATTGGACGTGAGCTGCTGGACGATTTCGTCGAGTCGTTGGCTGGCGGGATCTTCCAGAACGCCTGAGTGATGCCGATGCAGCTCAATCAGATAGATCGTTCCCAAACCCACAATGAATAATGTGGCGATGACGCTGCCGACTGCGCTCACAGAAATACGCGGCACGCCATACTTTTGCGCCAGCCATCCTGCTATTAGCAAAGCGATCAGAAGCAATCCGGCATAAAGAAAATATTTTCCCAGAACGGCGCTAAACCCAGGATAGAAGAGCCACGAAAAACCACCATTTATGTATGTCATGACCGCGATCGCCACGAACACAATGAACAGCTCGTAACCATATAACCTGTAGAATTTTTCTGACTTCTCTTCAGGGGGTACGGAGAACGAAGTCCTGATTAACTCAATGACGCTCCGAATGCGGTTTATCGCAAACAACATGAAGAAAAACGTCAGCGCCCAGTGCACAATCTCAGCGTGTTGTAATTCGGTGATCGAAGTCATCATGGGTTGCGGCAAAAAACTCGCTGAGAACGAACGATCTTTGATACTACGGACCACCATCAAATTCGTCTGTAGGACAACGTCCCACGGCCGGGCCAGCTGAGCGGGTTTCATCACGCATTTGGCTTACGCAAACACAACAAACACTTGTCGTGAACCGTCGACTTTGGTCGGCCCCAGCGCTATCGCGCAAAAATTCGGATCGACACATCACGGATTACTCACAGCTCGCGAAGCACGTGACCGAACCGTGATAAGAGTCATCTAACGTAGTCGCTACAGACGTACCCTGTGCGTCCTTGCGCCTGCGACAACAGCTGTCGCAATCCAACAGGCCTTGCGGGCGGCAAAGGAACTTTACCGCGACCACCGTATCCAACACTCAACTCCACCGGCTCCAGTACGACAACGAGGGCTTCCATGATCACTCACCACCTTTATAAACCTCTGCTTTGGTTGTTGGTGCTTGTACCAATGACAGCTGTTATTGCGAATACGGCACAGGCGCGCGACGCACTACCTGACCATGTCATCGAACGGTTCGGTACTCCGCCAGATATTCCGCAGGGCCCTTTGTCTGAAGACCTTGCCCGCGCCGTTGACGCCGTTTTTATCGAAGGCATTGCCAACGATCTGTGGGGCCGTGATCAGGAGATCGCGCTGCAGGAAATTGCCGACTCCAAGGACCCGAGGCTTGCCTGGCTGATCAGCGACCTGATGCGCTTTATCAGCCAGTCGCGTCTGAATCAGGCGCTCGGCGACACCGCGGCCAAATTGCTTGGCATTGAATTCAAGAACACCAATTACTGGGGCACAACAACCGATCACCTCATGGCCTGGGATATCCCGGCGCCGCCCGACTACCTCGTGCGTAAGCGCTCCGTGTTTACATCACTGGTGCCCGGATGGGATCGGTTGTTTGTCGACGGCAGCATCGACTGGCGTCACGTCTCCTGGGGTGGCGTTTTGATCGACAATCGTGAGTTCGACACGACTGATACGCCATGTAACTGCATTCCGGCTGCCGACAACCCCAAGGTAACGAAAGCAGCCGACGCAACCTGGCTGAAAGACAGCGATATCGTTTTTGGCGTTGAGGTCAACGGCGAGTATCGTGCTTATCCGCGGCGCATCATGGAAGTTCGCGAAATGGTCAACGACACGCTTGGCGGTCGCGATCTTGGCATCCCGTACTGCACGCTGTGCGGAGCCGCCCAGGCTTGGTTCACCGACGACGTGCCTGAAGGCGTCGAACGTCCGGTTCTGCGTACGTCAGGTTTGCTGATACGTTCAAACAAAGTGATGTACGACCTGAACACCTATTCGGTGTTCGACACATTCCGCGGCAACGCCGTAACCGGACCGCTGGCCGACAAGAAAGTACAGCTTAAACAGGCCAGCGTTGTGACCGCCGAATGGGGAGCGTGGAAGAAAGCGCACCCTGAAACCACAGTGCTGGTCGAAGAACTCGCGCTTGGAAAGGATTTTGACTTTCGCAACAACCGCGACGCAAACGGCCCCATCTTTCCTGTCGGCGATGTGGACCCTCGCCTGTCCGTTCACGAGGATATTGTAGGCGTCATCACCGAATCCGGAACACCGGTTGCGTTTCAGCTAAGCACCGCGCTGGTTGCTTTGTCTCGTGGCGAAAGCGTTGAGCTTGAAGGTGTTCGACTCACGCTCTCCGGCGGCGGCACCAAGGCAGAGACCCTGAGCGGAGAAGACCTTGGCAGCCATCAGGCTTTCTGGTTTGCGTGGTCGCAGTTCTACCCGGACACGAAGCTGTGGTCGCTTTGATTGGGTTGAATTGCAGTGTGAAACACGAACCCCTCCGGCTCACTCAGTCAAAACATCCATATGGATTAGGTTTTTTGGACTAACGACATCAGCCACACCCTCAGCGTCTGTTCAATAACACGGACTAGCTTACTAATGGCCCGCGTCCCGCTACCGTGGCATGGCTCCAGCAAGATTCCGGGAGCGATTCAAGCGAGACTCTCTATGCAACTTCAGGTTCGCCACGCATAGAGAGGGTCATGATGAACCAAAACTCCAAATTTCGACGACTACAAAATACTACGCCGCACGCGCGGACGACCGAGCGGCTACCAGGCACCCTGGCAACAGCATGCCGATCCGTCTTCGGCGAAATCAAAATTGGCTTTTGCAGTCTGGCGCCTGCTCTGGTGGCATTGCTGGCAGTAGCGCTGGGCGCACCCACCGCCAGCGCCGACTCTGACAAACTGAAATTAACGCTTGGGCATGTGGGCGGAAACGCGGGTGTCTACCAGGCCGGTGCGGCGCGTTTCGCTGAGCGTGTCGAAGAACTTTCCGGTGGGCGGGTAACGGTAAAGATTGTCCCGCGAGGCGCACTCGGCAACATCAGTGAGATGTGGGTGCAAATGCAGCAGGGCAGCCTTGACCTGCAGGTGGTTGATATTACGGCCATCACCTTGTTGAAGAGCGCCGCGAGAGCCAATGCACTGATCACGCCTTTTCTGTTTCGTGACCAGGACCACTATTTTGCGTACCGCGACAGCAGTCTGTTTGCTGACCTGGCCAACGCGATTCGGGATTCGACAAACATTCGCTATCTCGGTTCCGTCATTGAACGCGCGCCTCGAGTCGTTGCCACCACAAATCGGGCAGTTAAAACGCTGCAGGACATGAAGGGCCTGAAGATGCGCGTACCGCCGCATCCGCTGTTTGTCGAAATATTCAGTGGCTGGGGGGCTGTGCCGGTACCCACGGGTGCAGGCAACCTCTTTATGTCTTTGAAAACCGGACTGGTTGATGGGGACGGCAACGGGATCATCGGGCTTGCAAACAACGCACCAAAAGCGTCCGTGATTCGTCACGTCACACCCATTAACTGGAAACGAAGTTCAGTTGGACTGTGGTTTAGCGAAGCGAGCTGGAAGCGACTGACGCCAGAGCAACACCAGTGGATACGGGACGCGGCTGCGGACGCAGAGAAGCAGTCGAGGCAAGAGTATGACCAGAACCTGAA
Organism: uncultured Gammaproteobacteria bacterium; assembly: GCA_938034705.1. GTDB lineage: Bacteria > Pseudomonadota > Gammaproteobacteria > Arenicellales > CALHMG01 > CALHMG01. The sequence goes on along the minus strand of CALHMG010000243.1, from coordinate 4,941 downwards.
GTCGGCGATCGAAAAACTGGCCACCCTCGGTATAGAACTGCATCAACCAGAAATTTCCGAATTTCTCGGCGCAACAGAGCGCTTCGTCAAAAAACATGAGGGCACAATGTGGCCCGCTGGCGAGGTCGCCGCGATCCAGGCCATACGTTCTCAATGATCGACATGAGCCGACCTCTGCCGATACGGGTGCTCGCGGCAATGAACGCTCGCATCTCGTCCTGGCTGGGCATTGTTCTGGGAGCAAGTCTCGCGGCTCTCGTTGTCATTGAACTGATGCAAATAGTGCTGCGATACGCCTTTAACACAGGCTTTGCCTGGGTTACTTCAGTGCAAATTGAATTGCTGTTGTGCATTGCGTGGTTCGGCGTGGCGAAACTGTGGATTGAGCGACGCTCCTTGTCCCTGAGCAACTCAATCGCACCAGACGATGCGTCGCAGGACACAGGACAGACGCCATCGACTATAAGTCGCGGGCGTCTCTTGACGATGGCGATTCCGGTTGCGACGAGTCTGCTGATGCTGGCAGGAGCGATCATGGTTTTTCCGTATGTCTGGGAGGTTCGAAAGCTTTATGGCGGCCTCGACATGCCGGGGTTGCCCGTATCGGCGGCGATCAAGACCCTTCCCCTTTTAGTCGCGATGATCTGCATCGGGTTTGCCTGTGTGTTTCATCTTCTCGACGACATCGCGAAGTTGCGCAAGGCTTAAGAGAAAGCGCGTGATTACGGAAACTGTACTGCTGTTCGCGGTCATGTTTGCGGGGCTTGCGTTGCGGCTGCCTGTGATATTGGCGTTGTTGCTTACCCTGGCCGTGCACGTGTTCATTCTCGACGTGATGCCAGCGCAGGTAATGGCACAAAAACTCATTAGCGGAATGGACAAACCGGCGCTTGCGGCGATTTTGTATTTTTTACTCGCCGGCATGATCATGACCGCTGGCGGTATGACTGCCCGTCTTATCGACTTCGCCAAAATCTCACTCAGCCGTTGTCGCGGCTCACTGGCCCAGGTCAACGTTGGTGGCAGTCTTATTTTTGGCGGCATGACGGGATCGGCGGTCGCCGACACCGTCGCGATGGGTGCGATCTTGGTGCCCGCAATGCGCGCTGAACGTTATCCCGTACCCTATGCCGCCGCCCTCACCGCCTCATCGTCCGTCATCGGACTGCTGATCCCACCGTCGATTCCGATGGTCTTGTTGGGCATTTTCACCAATACCAACATTGGCGAGTTGTTTATCGCCGGCATCTTGCCGGGCTTTCTCATGACCATTTACCTCATGTCTGTCGTTGGATATCACGCACGAACACGAGGGTATCCATCGTCGTCTTGGCCCGGGTTCGATCAGTGGAAGATCGCACTGCGACGTTGTATCTGGGTGCTGCTGATGCCCTTTGTTATCGTAGGTTGTCTCTGGCTGGGTGTTGCGACAGCTACGGAGATCGGCGCGATTGCAGTGCTGTACTCGATCATCGTCTCTACGCTGTTTTATCGCGAGCTGACCTTTCGCCGACTGATGAGTTGTCTGGCGGAGGCTGCGACTGACGGTGGCCAAATTCTGTGTTTGATCGCCGTGACTGGTGGGGTGCTCTGGATTCTTGCCGTATTCGGTACAACGAGCGAAGTGGTGACGTGGCTCATGAGCTTGAGCCTGTCTCCAACGGGCCTGCTGTTTGCGATTGCGTTCATTCTGGTCGGGCTCGGTACCTTTGCTTCTCCGTCGCTGTTAATGATTCTTGTTATACCTACCCTGTTTCCTGTTTCAACACTCGCCGGGATTGATCCGCTACATTTTGGCGTCGTGGCAGTGACAGCAGTGGCGCTCGGTCTCGTGACCCCTCCAGTCGGGTTTCTGGTCTTTGTGGCGGCCGGTCAAGCGCGCGTGTCGGTGTGGGACGTGTTCAAGGCCGCAATGCCGTTTGTGGTCGCACTGCTCATGCTGCTTTTGTCTCTTATCTTTCTGCCTTTTCTGTCCACCTGGTTGCCGCAACTCCTGCGCTAAACACCGCGATCCAGGCGTTCAAAGAACCCCAGATTTCGATAACGCATGCACGGAGAGGCGTTTGCCGATCGACAACTCAGGCGTTGTTCGATGGTGGTCTATTTTTCAACCAGATAGAGTTTTCGTTCTGACGCCGATGCCGGAATGCCCTCCAGTTCAGCCAGGGTTTGCTGGGCCAACTCGTAGTGGGGGTACAGCGATTGCGCAGCGAAATCCACAAGAAATTGGCGCAAGGATGTGGTCGCATCATCTCCGCGCGCTTGGATTAACTGGCACTGATTCAGTCGCGTTTTGAGTTCGAACCATCCCGCCTTCTGGCCGATCGCGATCATCAGCGCCTGATCCAGCGTGCGGTCGATCTGATCGGCGTTTGGATCTCGCTGCCAGTACGTCAGCGCTTTCATGCGCAGAAATTCGGCATCCCAGAAATGCTGGCCCGTTGACTCTGCGCACCCGAGTCCGGCGTCCAGACAGCGCAGGCACTCATCGACATCTCCCAACATAAAGTGAGCCCGCGCGAGGTGATACCACCGCTGTGGTTGATACATGGTCATGTAGCTCTGCGTGGATGCAATCACCTCGGGCAACCTGCGAACCACTTTATCCGGCCGATTTCCGAGAAGATCCGAAATTGCCGCAACCCAGGCTCCAAAATCTCGCGCAATTTTGTGTTCCTCACGCTTTGCCTCGTGCAAAAACCAGCGCACGTGAGGCTGCATGGGCGCATGTTCACCACGCAACCAATAGTTCTGACAAAAGTAGTGTCGAATAAAAACCTGGGAACTCGGGTGTATCTGATCGAGTTTGAATCCGAGCAAATACGCGAAAAGTTCGTTAGATCTGGCCGGCTTACCAGAGATCCAGAGGATCGAGGCCAGCATGCCGGGCACGATGACGGAATCGCCGAGTCCCCGCTCGCTCTCAAGCTGCGACGGCTCAAATTCCGCTTTAGCTATTTCCACGGCCTCGGTCAGTGATTTCTCAGCTGACTCGAAATCACCAGTTTGAAAGGACGTGAAACCAAAGTTTCGACGCGCATAAACCCAGGTCTTGGGAGATCCCGTAGCGTCAGCCGTTGCGACCATATCGCTCACAAGCTCCAGCGCGCGGGGGAGATTGGTATTGCCGTCCACCATTCGAATTCTGTTGAGAACTTCGATCCGAAGCTCGAGGCACTCCGTGTAGGTCAATGCCTCTTCCAGCTCGGGAACATACGCCACCGCCGCGCTGGAGCCCATGCCGTCAATAATTTGAATATTGTGCATCTGAACCATTCGCAATCGCGCGCGAAGATTGTTCGTTTCAGACGTTGCCGGTAGCGAGTCCGCGAGCGCAATGGCCTGGCGTACGGAATTCAGTGCATCGCTGCATTCGACCCGTGAGCCTGCGTATTGCGCAGCTTTCTCAAAGTACTCAATGGCGTCGGGGACGCGCCCGCCACGCTCGTAGTGCGATGCGATTTCGGCGTGCAGAGCATCATCATGTTTTTCGGTTAAGGCCGTCGCTATCTGAGAATGATAAAGCCGACGTCGCGGCAGGCTCAGGCGCTCATACGCGGCCTCACGAATACAGTCGTGTACAAACTGATATGTTGAGTTCTGGTTATCACGGAGCACCTGTGACTCAAGCAGCTCAGCTGTTGCGTCAGCAACCAGCTCCGCATCGAGATTGTTGGCGGAAAAATTAAGTTCGTCCGAGAACGCTCGACCAATCACAGCCGCCACGCTCGCCACGGACTGGGCGGCCTCGCTCAACAAGCCGAGTCGCTGTGCGATAACGGCTTGAACGGCGTCGGAAATCGAGTGCGTCAGCAATGCGGGGCGATCGGCGTCGTTACCCAGCTGCTTCCATGCTCTGATCAATTCAATGACAAACAGCGGATTGCCGCCGGACCCTCGAAAAATCTGTTCGCGATCGATATCGAACTGAGTCAGGTCCGGGTCGTCGGCTATTTCGGCCTCAACAAGACGATCGACATCCGAAGATGACAATGGCGCCAGCGCAACCTCGGACAGCTGATCGCGTTGTACCAGATCATGGATAAAGCTCGTTACGTTGCTGTCAGAGGTCAAATTCTCGCTACGGATCGTGGCCAACAGCATGATGTGCTGATCCGAATCCCGATTAAGCAGGTAGGCAATCCAGGCCAGCGTGTCTTCGTCGCACCACTGCAGATCGTCGACAAAGAGAATCAGCGGCGCTTCGCAGGTTTCAACCGCCACCGCCATCGCGTCGAATATTCTCTTGCGACGCAACCGAGAGCGGTTGTCGATGTCGGCACTGGAGTCGGGAGCAACGATTGCGGGAAACAGACGTGAGAGATCCCGGCGAACGTTGACTTCGAGCTTTGTCAGACTCGGGTTTAGCGAGGTTGTGGAGAGCCACTGGGAAACCGTGTCGAATGGCACCTTGCCTGTTGACGAGAAAGCTCTGGCCTGTGCGCAGACCCCGCCGGCGTTGCGCGCCGCATTGATGAATTCATCCGCGATCGATGTCTTGCCAATGCCCGCTTCGCCCTTGATCAGGGTGAGTTTGTTGGAGGTCTGGCGCTGCCAATTCGTCCACACCTGCTGACACTCGTGGTCGCGGCCGATCAGCGCATGGGCGTGCGTAAACGCAACAGGAGGCAGGTCTGTATTAGTGCTTTCAGAAAACGTCCTGGTGCCGGTGCCCGGTGTTTGGATGCCTGCATAGAGCGTCTGGAGTTCCGGGCCCGGCGATACGCCGAGTTCCTGGCTGAGTAATCTGGCGCAACGCTGATAGACCCGAACCGCCTTGGTGGGGTCGTTGTTATTGAGGTGGTATTGAATCAGACGAACATACCCCGCCTCATTGAGCGGATCGGTCTGGGTCAGATGTTCGGCCACCTGCAGCTTCTGATCATTGGTGATTTGTGTTTCAGCGTTGTCGACCAGCTCGTGCAGCCGCGTGGTCTGAAT
>CALHMG010000242.1 GCA_938034705.1 uncultured Gammaproteobacteria bacterium | reverse complement strand
GATATCGACGCCCGGGTTCTGGCAGTTCTTGATCACGGTCGCTTCATCATGGGGCCAGAGGTCGGCGAACTTGAATCGAGGCTCGCTGACTACGTCGGCGTGCGCCATGCGATCACCTGCGGTAACGGCACTGATGCGATCCAGCTGGCGTTAATGGCTCACGGTATCGGTGCCAACGATGCGGTGTTTGTCCCGAGTTTTACTTTCAGCGCATCTGCTGAACCGGTGGCCATGCTGTCCGCAACTCCGGTTTTTGTCGACATTGCGGACAACTCCTACAACATCTGTATGGATTCACTGCAAAGCGCTTTTCAACGTATTACCGACAGCGCCGAGCTTGCGCCGCGCGCCGTGATTGCCGTCGATATGTTTGGATCACCGGCGAACTACCCGGCTCTTGAAGCTTTTTGCGAAGCGAATTCGCTGGTGTTGATTCAGGATGCTGCGCAGTCATTTGGCGCGCGACTTGGCGACAGACGTTGCGGTGCATTTGGCGATATTGCGACGACCAGTTTCTTCCCGGCCAAGCCGCTCGGTTGCTACGGCGACGGTGGTGCCGTGTTTACTGACAACGATGAGCTTGCCGAGGTCATCCGGTCCTTACGCGTTCACGGCAAGGGGTCGCACAAGTACGAAAACCTTCGCGTTGGCGTTAACAGCCGACTCGACACGATCCAGGCCGCGGTACTGCTGGCCAAACTTGACGCCTTCGACGTCGAGCTCGAGCAAAGGCAGCGGGTGCGTGAGCAATACGATGCCTTGCTTGCTCCGGCGTTCCAAACTCAACACCTTGCCGATGATGCACACAGCGCCTGGGCGCAATATTCGATTCTGCCCAATGACGGCGAGCGAACGACCTACACCAGCGCGTTAACGGAAGCCGGAATACCCTCCCAGATCTACTACCCCGTTCCTCTGCACGAGGCGCCGGCCTATGCGCCCTATCGATCACTGGCGGAACCCTGCACGTCGGCTGCCGCCATGTCGGCCAGGGTGTTCAGTACGCCAATGCATCCACATCTGAGCTCTGAGCAAATCGAGCAGGTCGCGCGCTGTCTGCTGGTCGCAGCCGGACTCTGACGGGCGATCAGTCACCGGTTGTATTGTGTGCGAAAGTACACACTCCTGAGCCCTGGCAGGCTTTCAGGCGGTGGTACGGCGACTGAGGATTCCTGACGGGATGAATATCCGCTGACGAATCATGCGCTTAGTAACACGGTGTGACGACAGCCGACGATCGACCAGAACTATTCTCCGTATCGGTCGACTTGCGTTGTGTTAAACAACTGCGACAGCGGTGCCTCAATCACCCCGTGAATACTACCAATTTATTGATTTGTATGCATTTTCTCAGACAAGTGGCATTGCTGAATCGGCTGTCCGAAAGTATGATTCGAGACATGGTTGGGGATCCATACACATCAGGAAGGAGGCAAACCATGACGGTTGGTCAACTGCATTTAAGGTCGGTATTTACAGGTGTGGCTCTGGCGTCACTGGCATCACTGTCTCTGACAGCTAACGCCGCGTCATCCAGCATCGTCATCGGCCAGTTTCTCGGCAAGGGTGCCGTTACGCTCGGTGAGGGCGTTACGCAGATTTCGGTTAAGGACAACGTCCATCCGTATTTCGAAGGCGACAAGATTGTGATCAGCGACAGCGCTTCTGGCGTGCTGCGACTGAAGAACGAGGCGGGCGTCATTTCCATGGCTGCCAACACCACGGCCAAAGTATCGGCTCAAGCCGGTGTTTACAGCGTTACCGCCGACGGTTCAGGACTTCGCTTCCTGTTCAAAAAGGGTACGGCGTTCCGTGTCACCATGGACTGCTACACCGTTGAGCCTGGCGCGAACGCAGGCCTGAAGAAAGTTACCAACTCCGCCGACGGCGAATGGGTTGGCGGCGCAATCATGGCGGTTAAGTCCGGAACTTATGTTCAGGGCGTGCGCGGTGATCTCAAGGTCACGACAGCTGGCGCGAGCAACCAGACCGTTGCTGCAGGCGATCAGTATCGCGGATGTAACGGCGCAGGTGGCATTGTCAAAACTGCTGCCAAGCAAACGGTTCCTCAGAAGAACCTCAGCGGCTGGGCTATCGGTGCCGGTGTTGCAGCTATTGCAGCACTCGGATCGAATAGTTCAAACGGCAATTCTTCCGGTGGTGTAACACTGAGCACCAAAGCTGAAGACGGCACAGTCGTTGCTCTGGTTGATGACACGCCGGCGGCTCCGGTTGACAACACAGCGCCGATTCCCGCTGCGGATCTCAAAGACGATACGCCGCCAGCGCCTGTCGACAACACGGACATGGAAGACAACAAGGACGAGACCGTCGTGCCGACTCCTGTAGTCGACAACAAGGACGAAACGACGCCTCCGACACCGGTTGGTGATGACGACGACAAGACTGTCTCTGAAGGCGGCGAAGCCGAGCCGGTTGACGACAAGTACGCCAAGAACGATACCGATGAGCCAACCACACCGGTTGATGACAAGTACTCAAAGGATGACACTGGCGGCGGCGTCGACGACAAAGGTAATGTCATTGATGACGGCGATGATCCAGTCGACGACAAATACGACGACAAAGATGACGACAAAGATGTGACACCGCCAGATCCGGTTGATCCTCCTGCCAGCCCGGTTAAAGGCGGTGGCAGCAGTAAGTACGACGACAAGTACAGCAAGTAGGTCATCGGGCCAAAAAATAGGGACAAAAGTCCTACATCAATCAGGACCCTTCAATGCCGTGTGGTGAATTCACCACACGGCAT
>CALHMG010000241.1 GCA_938034705.1 uncultured Gammaproteobacteria bacterium | reverse complement strand
CGGTCGCGAGCAGCTTGCCGAGTCAACGCAGTGGTTCGACTTTATCCAGCCCGACGTTGGCAAATGGGGCGGCATCGAAGGGTGTCTCGAAGTCGGCCGGGACGCGCTGACGGCGGGCGCCGTCTACTGTCCTCACTGGCTGTCCGCTGGCGTCGGCTTACTGCACTCGGCGCATCTTCTCGCCGCGGCCGGCGGTGACGGGTTGCTTGAAATCGACAGCAACGAAAACCCGCTTCGAACAACCATTGCCGAGCTTGTTCCCGGAATGGTTGACGGTCAGTTTGATGCGGGACAGCAGGCGGGCATTGGTGTCGACGTGCCTCTCGACGCGCTGGCGCCCTGGCAGACGAGTCACGAATCTTTTTAGTTTTGGCGAATCGGGGTTTTTACGCGCCCGGTTGGCGGTGCAGGCCGAATCCGTTACGCCCGGGAAACTCGGGCGACAGCTGTCGCGCGTTGGCCATCTGCAACCAGAGTCGCAACATTTTACGCCTGCGATCGGGCTGCTCATCGTCTTCAAAAGACGTGCGCGAGTGCAGCACCGCGTAGTTGTTGGCGAACTGGATATCGCCGGGCTCAAGCATCATGTCGAGCCTGATCGAATCTTCATGGGTGATCGAGTCGATAAGATCAAGCAGCTCTATTTCGATTTGCGACAGCGGCTGTTCGCGCAGCTCATGACCAAGCTCGATGTATTGCCGCAGATAGCGACATGTCAGCTTTCCCGCGTGATAGCTGAAAATGGGTGAGCGTTTCGGCAACCCTTCGCCAAGGTGGGCGTACCACATCGGTCGATACAACAGGGCGAGATATTCGGGCGCTCGATCGAGTATTTCGTTATACACCGTTGCCGCGCTGACGATACTGCTGAGCCCGCCTCGCCGTGCCTTTCGGACGCAAAGCAGCCCAACCACGTCCGATGGATCGGTGTGATACGGAAGCGTTCTGTTGGTTTCGTAGACGCGTGTGTTTTTGTCATCGGGATCACCGATGTTCATGACTGACCCCAGCACATCGCCTTTTGGGTTCTGCATGACGGGGCTGCCCATATTCAGGCCCAGTCCGAAGTAGATGATGTTCAACTGTTCATCAGTCAACCGCTCCAGAGGAAGACCGCGCAGGAGGAAGAACCCTCTTCCGTTTTCAAGCTCATCGGCAAATTCATCGAGACGCGATGTAATTCCCGGAACCTTGAAATCATCCTTGTCGAAGTTGGGAAAATGTAATCCCCGGTTTTGCACTTCACGCGCCGCGCGCAGGAGCTCGGCAACGTCACTTTCCGACAGCGTGTAAATCCAGCTGCTGTCGCCAGCGAGGTCCGCCCCCTTCCAGGCGCAGGCGTCGGTGATCTTGTGTTTTAGAATCATTTTTGTTGAACGATCGGAGCTGTCATCGCGATAAAGGGTATGACGATGTCATGAAGATTTTCAAAATCTTATCCTCTGCTGATCTGACAGGGGCGACGGCATCCACCGGCGGTGACGGCCGGCGGCCCTGGATGTTTGCGTAGAGGATATGGTGCCCGGAGCCGGACTTGAACCGGCATGATCGTGAGATCGGCAGATTTTAAGTCTGCTGCGTATACCAATTTCGCCACCCGGGCATTGAGATCGGAAGAACCGTACTGAACTCAACGCGACGTCGCGTGTCAACGTGCGTGTCGAATTGCGTGTCGAATTGCGTGTCAACGTGCGCGGCACTGCTTCGCGTTGTGATCGAGGCCCCGCAAAGCCCGCGCCAGCAAAACTCGCGAACGTGAGAACGAGGAAAAGAAATCGTGGAGGCTGAGCCCGGAATCGAACCGAGGTAAACGGCTTTGCAGGCCGCTGCATAACCACTCTGCCACTCAGCCAGCGGGTGATCGCGCAGCGAATGATACCACCCACAACCTTCATCGGCGACGCGATCTATCGGTCGAAAACAAGCGGACTTGCTGCCGCAGAATTAGTCGTTGGCGCAACGCACACCGCGTAATCCCGGTGTCTGTCCCCAGAGCGTCCACGATCACCGGTCGGGCCTTATCTGTCCGGGGACAGGCAGACGAGGACTTCAGGGGACAGGCACCGGAAAACCCGACCGGGCTTGCTCGTTGAGCCAGGCACCACGGCATTCACCGTTCACGATGTCGCCTGTCCCCGGTTCAGGCCTTGCGCCTCCCCGGGGCGGGTTCTGGCGTGGCAGCAGGTTATTGGCCTGTCCCCGCTGTCGGCGGCCAATAGCCTTGGGGCCTGCGGTGCCTGTCCCTGTATGGGTGGTCTGCTCCGATGGCCTGCGGTGCCTGTCCCTGTAAGGCCGGTCTGCTCCGATCGTGGCGGAACGGCCATGGTTTGGCCTGTCCCGGCTGGGAACTTGTCCTGATCGGGGTTCCGGCGCTGTTCGGATGGGTGTTTAGCCTGTCCTCGGTCGGCTTTTGTCGGGTGAAAAAATAGGCGTCATCTACACTCATTGAGACCGGGCCTGGAGCTTCGGACCTGACGGTATGCTCAATAAATCATCACCTAAAGACACGACCAAGACGTCACGACACAACAGTATCCGCGCGATGCTGTCGGGTCTCGACGATCTGTCTGCGCGCGAGCAGTCGCGGCGGATGCGCAGCCTCGTGTCAAAACTTCAGGCGATAGAAAGCAAACCCGAAAAGCGACTCGCGACAGCAGACGTGGTTTATGCGAAGTGCTCTGACCTTGTGCGTACTGAAGGGCAACGGTTTATCGGACTCACCCTGCCCCTGTCCACGCGCGATCAGGCGACCGTCGCCAACTTCATGCGCGCGCTTGCAACGCTGGATACGACTTACGCGGCGTGTTTCACCGCACTGACTGACAAGAATCGTGCCGGCGAAGAAGGGTTGCGTGATCTTGTCGGACGTACGCTCATGGGACAGATCCAGTGTTCCCTCGATGCAGTCCTGCTCTGCGCCGCGGCTTACATGACCTGGCCCACCGGCATCTGGAGAACACTGCATCGTGTCTATCGACACGCCAAGCAGCTCAAGCTGACGGAATGGTCCAATCCAAAAGATCCGCGTGCACTGACCATCGCCGACCGCTACGCGCTCGCTTTAATGATCGGTCTTTCAGATCCCTACAAGATGCCGTTTCGCGGCATATTCACGGGTACCGAAATGCTGCTGACCCAGAGAGCGTCAGTTTCAATCGGCCCCGTGACCTCCTCGAATATTGATCAGGTCCTGTTCGAGATCGATCCGCGCGATGACAGACCGGGCAAGCGCCTGCCCAAGGTCGACATCCCCGGCCTGTCGAACAAGACCGACGTGCTTGATCTGTCAAAGCTGCTGCTAATTCTCGGAGGCGGACAGAAGCTGCCAGAGATCGACATCAGCGAAGACATCCTCGGAGCCACTGACAACACAGTCTTTCTGCTCAAGTCTGTTCGCGAGCACCTGAAACTGACGCTGGGTGTTAAAACCTCCCGGGCGGTTGAGCGCACCGATGACGATGGCGAGTACGAGATCGTCACCGGCTTTGACGAGCTTCAGCTAGTCGCTCGCGGCGGCGTTGCGCAACAGGCTGAATCAGGGCTTGCCTCGGAGCTCTGGCTCGACGGAGCCGCGCCGGACACACCCGTGGACGCCCCGAGCGGACATCTCATGAGCCAGGGTGTCGATATATCCGCCAATGGAATTCGAGTAGAGCTCAAAGGCGGAAACCACCGCAACATTCGAACGTCAGATCTTATTGCGGTGCGACGAACCGGACACGGTGGATCATGGTCCTGTGGCGTCGTTCGCTGGAATCAGGTTCTGAACAAAGGCGAAGTTCAGATCGGCGTTGAGTTCATCAAGGGCTCGATCACGAACGCGCGGATAAACACCATGACTGTGGACGGTGCGCCTGATCAGTTCGCCGAGCGCGACTGCATCGCCGTCGTCAGGGACAACACGCATCCTGCGCGCGCGACAATCATCGCGCAAAGTGAGTTTGAAGTTTTACGGCGCTACCAGATCGCCGTCGTCAACGGCACGAAGTACGAACTTTCCCAGCACACCAAACTGGGAAAGCAGCAGAAGACGACCTATCTCTCGGTGATCCTCGATCCGATAAAAACCGGATAGAAAACCGCTAGCGCCGAATCAGCCAGCGCCCGTTACGCAGTTGGCCGCCTGGACCCGGTTTTTCACACCCAGCTTTTTGTAGATGCGGTAGATATGCGCTTTCACCGTGTGAGGTGACACGCCCTGCTCTTCGGCAATCTGGTCGTTCGATCGACCCACGACAATCAGGTCGAGGATTTCACGCTCCTTAGGCGTCAGCGGCAGGTTGCGACTGTCCGGCTTGATCTGCACAGAGCAGCGCTGAATCAACTGATTGGTGTACGCACGAGAAAGCCAGTACTGACCGTCGACGATCGCGGCAAGACCCTTGGTCAAGTCCGCTACCGATGTATCGTCAAGAAACACGGCACGCAAGCATGACCAGCCCTGGTAACGGGTCATGAGCAATTCATCGTTAGCTCGAGTCACGTTAAAGAACGCGAGTCGTACATCACTCAGTTTTTGTTCCGTTGAAGCGGTATGGAAATCAGACACCAGCGAAAGCACATGATCCGATGTCCAGCTTGTCGCATCGATGAGATGCAAAGTGCCTTCGGTTGGCGTCGGCGCATTTCTTTCGCTGACGCTGTATGTCTGGAGCCGCACCTCAACGCCAAGCGTATCGGCAAGGGTCTTGGTGAGGTATACGTTTTGCAGGTTGTCGCTGGCGTAGACGATGACGTTCTGCACTGACTGCGAAGCTAAAGCCTCATCAGTACGTAACGAGGTGGAGCTGTGATCTGGATAGTTCATAGTTGTCTGGCGTCTTCTTGTCGTTGGTCGGTGTATGGGTACAACCGTCTTGGAGTCGCAATTTGCTGTTAACCACCTGGTCCTGATCGATGCCCTCGTCCTAAAGACTGGTCCTCCAGAGCGTTCTCGACTAATCAGTCTGTACTAATAGACTGAGCCGATCTTCACGAGTGGATCACCTATGGATCGATCGAGTGATCTCTTCGCCTCCCCGCTGCAAGATCCCCCGCGGAACTAAATTCCGACTCCTGAGCAAATGTTACAATGTGTTTCAGACAACTGGGAAGGCAAAACCACCTTGCTTTCCACTTCTGTCACCCGCGTGGGATCAGGGTGACGAGTGTGTGAAAGGAATGGTCTTGAAGTTCATTCCTGCGACGTTTGCCACCGTTTTGTATCAATCGCACTTAGCCGGTGATAACGCATGACATTTCGCCTTTGCGGTGCTCAAGGGCGATCGTGTTGGTGTCGTTTGAGCTACGAATAACAGCTGACTTCCGATGCGACAAAGCTGGCGCCCCACCCGTAAAGCGATCAACAACAGAAATTGCGACTCGGCTTGCGGTTCAAGGCCCGAGATTGCACGTCCCCATTCGGTGCGCTCGCAACCGCGCCCTTGCCACGGTTTGGTACAGGTTGACCGCGATCAAGATGTAAACCGTCTGCGCTGGATCAATGTCCTGCGTGAGTATCCGCGCCATCCTCGGTAATAGTCAGGGGCACCTCAACATCACCTGCGAGCTCAAAGTGCAGGATGACGTTCGCTGATTGTTCAGCGTCCAGCGGCTCTCTAAGTTCGGTAAACATCAGGTGATAACCCTGAGGCGTCAGTTCAACTGATTGCCCCGCCGGAATCTCGATCCCGCCGACGAGAGCCCGCATCTTCATCACACCTTGATCCATCGTCGT
>CALHMG010000240.1 GCA_938034705.1 uncultured Gammaproteobacteria bacterium | reverse complement strand
GATAGCCTTCGAGCGGATAACGCGACATGGACGCACCCAGAAACACGAGATCATCAAAGTGCGGGACTCGACGTTTTGCGCCGGACCCACGTATGTCGTAGATACCGGTCTCGGCAGCGCGGCGGATTTCAGACAGCGTGTATTCATCAAACAGCGCCGACATGCGTGGCGTTGTTCGAGGCGTTTTTGTAATGTCAGACATCTAGAGTGCGATCCCTTTCCCATTGACTGATGCTGGCACAGTAGTCTTCCCAGTCCTGCATCTTCAGTTTCACGTAGGCGTCGATCAGGTCGTCGCCAAGTTCTTTTCGCAGCACCTTGTTCTTGTCGGTCAGGCGAACGGCATCCAGCAGGTTAAGCGGCAGCTTTTTGACGTTTTTCGCCTTGTGCCCCTCGGTGTACATATTAATGTCGAGACGCTTACCCGGGTCACGCTTGTTGGCGACACCGTCGAGGCCCGCGGCAAGCACGCCGGCCTGAAGGAGATACGGATTGGCTGCGCCATCCATCAAACGCAGCTCAAAACGACCCTCGTCAGGGATCCGCACCATGTGCGTTCGGTTATTGCCGCCGTACGTAATCGTGTTGGGTGACCACGTTGCGCCAGACGTTGTGCGCGGCGCGTTGATCCGCTTGTAGCTGTTGACGGTCGGGTTAAAGATCGAACACAGCGCCTCGGTGCTGTGCATCACCCCGCCAAGAAAATGGTAAGCGGTCTTTGACAGGCCCATACCTTCTTTGTCCTTGGCGTCGTGAAACAGATTTTTCTTGCCGGTTTTGTCCCACACGGACACGTGGGCGTGACAGCCGTTGCCGGTGAGGTTGCTGAACGGCTTTGGCATGAACGTCGCACGCAGGTCATGCTGCTCGGCGATAGTCTTGACCATAAACTTGAAGAACGTGTGTTTGTCAGCGGTCTTCAGACAGTCGTCATAGTCCCAGTTCATTTCGAACTGACCGTTCGCGTCCTCGTGATCGTTCTGATAAGGACCCCAGCCGAGCTTGATCATGGCGTCGCAGATTTCAGAGATCACGTCGTAGCGGCGCATCAGGGCCGACTGGTCATAGCAGGGCTTGGACTGGGTATCGCGCTCGTCCGAGATCGCGCTGCCGTCCGCGTTAATCAAAAAATACTCGCACTCGACACCGGTCTTCATGCGCATGCCTTTCTTTGCGGCCTTTGCAATCTGGCGCTTGAGCGCGACTCGGGGCGACGCCTCGACTTCCTTGCCGTCCATCCAGAGATCGGCAGCCAGCCAGCCGACCTCAGGCTTCCACGGTAGCTGAATGAGGCTGTCCGGATCCGGCACGCCAAACATGTCCGAATCGGCGGGGCTCATATCCAGCCAGGCCGCAAAGCCAGCGAAACCGGCACCGTCTTTTTGCATTTCCTTGATTGCGCGCGCCGGCACAAGTTTTGCGCGAAGCACACCAAACAGATCAACAAAGCTGATCAGGAAGTATTTTATCTTTTTGTCTTTTGCGACTTTTGCGAGATCGGTAGCCATGGATCCTCCTGTTCCTCAGGTTTTGAGGGATGCTTGTTTGTTTCGATTGATACGCCTCGCGTTCGACTCGTGTTGACGAATCTGCGCGACTTCGGCTCCTTAGTAGGCTCCGGCGTTATCGATATTAAAGTTGTACAGCTTGCGCGCCGAACCATAGCGCTTGAACCGGGACGCATCGTCCTTGATTCCCGCCTGCTTCAGCAGTGTTTCGAGTTGTTTGACGTGCTTCTTGCCCATGGGCTTTTCGACACAGTCGGCGCCGAGGCTTTCAACCTTGCCGCCCACGTAGATGACCGCTTCGTACACCGAGTCGCCGAGGTCAGCGCCCGCGTCACCACACACAACCAGGTTACCGGCCTGAGCCATGAACGCGCTCATGTGACCGATAGAACCTTTGACGATGATATCGGCGCCTTTGAGAGAAATTCCGCAGCGGGAGCTCGCGTCACCTTCGATGATCAGCATCCCACCGTGAGAGGTCGCGCCCGCGTATTGCGATGCGTTGCCCCGGATGCGAACCGTTCCCGACATCATGTTTTCGGCAACACCCGGCCCGGCGTTGCCGTGGACGTCAATCGTCGCGCTCTGGTTCATGCCGGCACAGTAGTAGCCGACGTGGCCCTGAACGTTGACGGTAATATCGTCCATCGCACCCACGGCAACCGAATGCTTGCCGCCAGGGTTAGTGACCGTAAACACCTTCGTGCCACCTGGCTTGTGCAATGCCTTGTTCAGCTGGCGGGTTGTGTCCTTTGCCAGATCAAACTTGCCGGAAGCGGACCGGGTCGCGGCTTTCGCCTTCTTCTTCCCGGAAGTCTTGCTTGAGGCCTTGCTCGACGTCTTGCGCACAACTTTTTTACCGGACTTTTTCCGTGCAGCCTTTTTTGTTGTTTTTTTCTTTCGCGTAGCCATCAGTTCGCTCCCCAGCTATACACTTTGCCCGGCTCAGGCTCCCAGATTTTTGCGTCTTTGGCGCCAGGCAGTTTGGCAATGGCGCGAAACTCGGAACTCATCGCAACCCAGTCCCTGGTTTCGGCAAGCACCGCAGGTTTGCAGGCGATAGGATCGCGAAGCACGGCAAAGCCGTCACGGGTGCCGATGGCGAAGGTATAAAACCCGTCGAGATCATCGACTGCGTGCATGAGCGACTTTTGCAGTGAGTGTCCCTGCCCGAGGCGCCACGCGAGGTAACCGGCAGCTACCTCACTGTCGTTGTCGGTCTTGAAACTGATGCCCTGGGTTTTCAGGTAATCGCGAAGGCGATTGTGATTGGACAGCGAACCGTTGTGAACCAGGCACAGATCCTGTCCGGTAGAAAACGGGTGGGAGTGCTCGGTTGTGACCGCACTTTCAGTCGCCATTCGCGTGTGGCCGATCGCATGACTGGCACCGACATCACGAAAGTTGAATTTTTTGACGACGTCGCGCGGCAGACCCTTCTCCTTGTAGATTTCGATGGTATCGCCGGCACTCATGACCGTGAGATCCGGACGCTGGGCTTCGATCCAGGCCCCGGCTTTGTCCATGACATTGCCGCTGCCTTTTCTCACATTGCTGCCGCTCAGCACGCAGTGACTGGCTCGCTTGGAGATGATCACATCGCCACCGAGATGTTCACCGAGCGATTTGGCCAGCGCCGACCAGTTTTCCCGGGCGTCTTCGGAGAACACTGTCAGCTTCCAGCGCTTTCGCGACTTCGCGTCCGACGGCGGATACACCGCGAGGCCGGCACTGTCGGGCCCCCGATCGCTCATTTCGATCAGCATGTCGGAGACGTACTCACCGATCCTGGGTCGAAGTTTCTTGTTCTTGGCATATAGCCCGACTATTCCGCACACGAGATCAGGTTCCTCAAAATAGGGGTGCGTTGAAAATGCTGTGTTCGCGAATCCGGCGCTTAGGAAGCGACGGACACCGGCACGTCCTTGCCGTCCGGGTCGACAACGTTGAATTCACGATCATGGGTCAATGCCGGAATGCGATGACGTGCCTTGTCGACCGCATCAAGGTCTATTGTCGCCGTCACAACGCCCTCTTCGGTGCCGCCGTCGGCAACAATCTCGCCCCACGGCGCCACGACCAGAGAGTGTCCGAAAGTTTTGAATTTGCCGTGCTCGCCGGCCTGACACGGTGCGATCACCCAGCACCCGGTCTCAATCGCGCGCGCCTGCAGCAGCACATGCCAGTGCGCTTCACCGGTACGACGTGCGAAAGCTGCCGGGACCGTGATTACGCTGGCACCAGCATGGGCCAGCGCGCGATACAGATACGCGAAGCGCAGGTCATAGCACACCGTAAGGCCGAGACGACACTCCGGGATATCCGCCACGACGGCACGGGTACCCGGGGTGAAAAGATCCGATTCGCGATAGACCTCACCGTCGGCCAGGTTGACGTCGAACATGTGAATCTTGTCATAGCGTGCGGCGATCTCGCCGGCGGCGTTTAACAGGATTGAGCGATTGGCGGCTTTATCCGGCCCGGTCGAAACGGCTAACGAACCGAGCAGAAGCGTGATCCCAAGCTCACTCGCGACCGCGCCCAGTCGATCGATCGCCGGGTGCCCGGCTTCAGCACGGGTTCCGGTGTCGAGACCCGCCTCGGCCACGTCCAGCGAGGCGAAAAATTCCGGCGTTGCAACAAACGTCGCCCCGTCGGCGGCCGCGGCACGAATCATGGATTCGCACCGATCGATGTTCGCATCGAGATCGGGTCCAGCGATATTCTGAATACAGGCGACTTTGAATGACATAACTTGCGGATCCCCTCGAAACAGTGAGATCCGCAAGTGTACCGAAGTGGGGCCTTTGAACAACAAAAACGACCCTGCGGTTTCACCGTCAGGGTCGTTTTTTCAGCCGATTCAGTCGGCCACGTCTCTCGTGGACAGCGCGCGTCGACATCACTGCTCAGGACTGCAGACTGGAGCAACACCGACCGTTAGCCGCGAGGACACTCGCCCAACCAACCACTCGCCCAAGCGACTTTGCTCAGTACCCTAAATTCAGAGCAACACAGGTCTTTGGCCGCGAGGCCCGCAGCGTGCACAGGGAGTAGCGCTGGCGAACCCAACGCCTCATCCGTGCACGCGAGGACACTCGCCCAACCACACTCGCTCCGGCGACTTTGCTCAGTACCGAAAATTCAGAGCAACACCGACCGTTGGCCGCGAGGCCCACAGCGTGCACACGGGAGTAGCGCTGGCTAACCCAACACACCATCCGTGCACGCGAGGACACTCGCTCTATTAGAACTTGCCGTACGCCTTCACCAGATCATTCATCGGATGTCGTTCGGACATCTGAAACTTGATCAGCAGTTCGCGGGCAATCATGTCCCGGTCCTGCTGGTTGTCGGGCAGCTTGATGTCTTCGGGCACGGTCACCCAGCCGTTGATGTTCCGGTCGAACACCGCGGCACGGTTTTCCTCATAGCCCATATGGACATCTTCAAGCCAGTTCAGATCAGTCCAGCCCATCGCTTCGATATAACTTTTCAGAAACGGGGTCAAACGATCGTAGTCGGGCACCAGGTTAACGTCGTAACGGTAACCGATGTGCTGACCAATCATCTGCTCACGATCACTGTCGACGCCATCGCCCTTCATAAAGTGATCGATGTCTTTTACTTCTGCCATCGTTATGTCTCCTTTAATGGTCCGAGGCGTCTAGTAACGCGTCATGTCGGGACGACCGACAGTGTGCTGGGAACCCGCCAGCGGAACCTGGGCAAGCGCGGAGGCTTCCATGGTCAGCGCTGCAAGATCTTCAGGCTCAAGTGAGTGGACATTGGTCTTGCCGCAGGCACGCGCCATCATCTGACACTCAATCGCAAGCGTGTGTAGAAAGTTATACACGCGTTCAGCGGCAGCATCGGGATCAAGGCGCGCACGAAGCTTGGGATCCTGCGTCGCAACACCAACCGGGCAACGGCCCGTGTGGCAGTGGTAGCAGTAGCCGGCTTCAACACCCATCTCGGCCTCATAATCGGCTTCGGGGATATCCTTGTTGCAGTTCAGCGCCATCAGTGACGAGTGACCAATCGCGACGGCGTCGGCGCCCAGCGCAATCGCCTTGGCCACATCACCACCGTTGCGGATACCGCCAGCGTAGACCAGCGAGATTTCGCCCGTCTTGCCAACGTCGTCCAGCGCCTTACGCGCCTGTCGGATCGCGGCAATGCCAGGAACACCCGTCTCCTCGGTAGCAAGGTGAGGACCAGCGCCGGTACCCCCTTCCATGCCGTCGATGTAGATCATGTCCGGGTCAGTCTTCGCGGCCATTCGCACGTCGTCATAGACGCGCGCGGCACCGAGTTTCAGCTGAATCGGAATCTCGTGATTTGTGGCTTCACGAATTTCCTGAATCTTCAGCGCGAGATCGTCAGGACCAAGCCAGTCGGGGTGACGAGCGGGTGAGCGCTGGTCGATACCGGCAGGCAGCGAACGCATCTCGGCAACCTGGTCGGTCACCTTCTGTCCCATCAGGTGTCCACCCAGACCCACTTTGCAGCCCTGGCCGATAAAAAATTCACAGGCATCGGCAAGACGCAGGTGATGCGGGTTGAATCCATATCGTGACTGGATGCACTGGTAGAACCACTTGGACGAATAGCGACGCTCGTCAGGGATCATGCCGCCTTCGCCAGAACAGGTTGCGGTACCGGCCATCGTCGCACCACGAGCCAGAGCGGTCTTCGCCTCATAGGAAAGCGCACCGAAACTCATGCCCGTAATGTAGATGGGGATGTCGAGCACCAGCGGTCGCTTGGCACGCGGGCCAAGGACAGTCTCGGTAAGACACTTCTCGCGGTAACCTTCGATCACGAATCTCGTGAGCGTACCCGGAAGAAACGTCAGCTCGTCCCAGGACGGAATTTTCTTGAACAGCGAAAATCCGCGCATGCGGTAACGGCCGAGTTCCGACTTGATGTGAATGTCATCGATGACATTCGGCGGAAACATAAAGCTCTGACCGAGTGAGTCCTTGTTACGGGACACTTTGGATGGAATTTCATCCGGCTTGGTTTTTGGTTGTGCCATGTTGGTGTCTCCTAAAGGATCAGCTTCTTCTCGGAAGGCTCAAGGTTGTCGTAGTTCCACAGCTGCTTGCCGGCGACAATCTTGGTCATGTTCTTGGCGCCGTTCGGGCACTTCATTCCAAACGTCGCGAGCTTCTTTTCCAGCCATGCTGCGTCAAGATCGGTCAACTCGCCTTCGACAGCATCGACACCCAGGCCGGCGATTTTGCCGCCAACGTAGATCGTGCCGTCATACATCGAGTCACCGAGGTTGATGCCGGCGTCGCCCAGAATAATCATGCGACCGCGCTGCATCATGAAACCGGAGAACGCGCCCGTGCGTCCACCAACAATGATGGTGCCGCCCTTCTGGTCGATACCGGTACGACTGCCCACGTCGCCCTTGCAGACGAGATCCCCGCCACGAATCGCGGCACCAAACGTTGAGCCCGCGTTCTTTTCGATGACGACCGTTCCGGCCATCATGTTCTCTGCACACGACCAGCCGACTCGACCCGCAATCGAAACGTTCGGACCGTCGAGCAGTCCACAGCCGAAATACCCCAGACTGCCTTCAATTTTCAGGTTCAGTCGGTTCAGAATGCACACCGCGAGCGAGTGCTTCGCGCCGGGGTTCTTCATCGTGATCGTGCCGTAGCCTTCGTTCATCAACTCGCGCAGGCGCAGGTTGATTTCACGTGTCTCCATGTCCGCCGCATCAAACTCTGCCGTCTTGGCAAAATCCACTGCCGGCAGCCAGGGATAAACCACATTGTCTGACTCCTCGGAGGAGAAAAACGTCTGCTGCGTGCGGCCACGCAACTGTTCCGTGTGCATGCCCATGGACTGGGCGTCGCTGGTTTCTAGTTTTGCCATACCCGAACCTCCCCTTCATAAGGATCAAAGGTGTCAATTTCGTGCGGGAAGATACTGCGAATGGCGACTTCTTCCGACGCCAGCGCAACAAACTCGTCGCTCTCGTAGAGCACCATCGGCT
>CALHMG010000239.1 GCA_938034705.1 uncultured Gammaproteobacteria bacterium | reverse complement strand
GGTGTGTCGAGACGTACAGCCTGGCCACACGATGTTCCCTGCAGTGTCAGCATAGCCTCAGGCTTGCTGGCCCCGGCCGATCCGGTTCCAACGCATGCTGCGCCGGGCAGGAACTGCACCGAGATAGTCTGGTAGGAGTTGCCGCCAACGGTTGACGGTGGTCCCTGCACGATGCCGAACTTGGAGCCGTCTGCTCCGGAGATCGATGCCGTGACGTTTTCAACCGGATGGTTGGTTCCGTTGGTCAAACCGATCTGCTTGGCGACGCCTTGCTGAACCAGTTCCACGAAAGACTGATTGAGTACGAGTTCGCCGATCTCGCCGTTACATGAATTCGGCTCGGGTTCTGGCTCGGGCTCGGGCTCTGGCTGAGGTTCTGGCTCAGGCGCAGGCTCGGGCTCTGGCGCAGGTTCGGGCTGTGGCTCAGGCTCAGGTTGTGGCTCGGGCTGTGGCTCAGGCTCGGGCTGAGTCACGCCGTCGGTAGGTGCCGACACGCCAGGAATACTCGTTTGAGCGTGTGCTGGAAGTAGCACGGCGTCTACAACCGGCTTGCTCCATTTAGATGGCAGCTGCGTGATTGTGAATGCTGTGCCGACGCCCATGATGCTGAGCAGTCTTCGCCGAATTGGGTTCATTTTCGGACTCCCCATATCCGCTCTCCTTCAGATAGTTGGATGGTGTACTTAAAGTGAATGCTTAAGGTTACTGACGCAAGTGTCTAACTTTCAGGGGAAAAAGTATAGTCCCGACCTGATCAAACAGGCGGGTTTTCCCGGGCAGATCGTAAAAGGGACGGGATATCGCGGCTGAAATCTGAATGTGTCGGGAATGAAAATTCTGCCGAATGGATATTCTTAATGAAATCAATAACTTCGCGCTGCGTCCAAGGCGGCACACAGGGCTTCGGCGCCGTCGACAATTCTTGGGCCAGAGCGCGAGATCAGGTCGGTAGGCAGGGAAAACAGGGCGCCCGTGCGGTTGGCCGCGAGGTCAGGGAAGCGTAACCAGTAGGATTTCAGGGCATCGAGGTCCTGTTTGCTGTCACCTGCACTGAGGATTACGGCCGGGTTGCGCGCAATGACCGCCTCTATGTCGACCTGCGGAACGAGTGCCGACATATCCCGGAAGATATTCTCACCACCACACAGTTCGATGACCTCGGAAATGATGTGATCTCCATTCAGCGTCATCAGCGGCGACTTCCAGACCTGGTAGAAGGTTTTGACACGGGCAGCGCCCCGTCTCGTCTCACGCAGCCTTGCGGTTTTTGCTCTGAAGTTTGATGCGGCTTTCGCTGCGATATCACTGTGGTTGGTGAGCTGTCCCAGTCGTTCGATGTTGGTCGCGATCAGTTCGAAGGTCCGGGGCTCGGTTTTGTAAACGTGCAACCCAAAGGCTTCAAGTCGTTCAATATCGACGCTCCGGTTGCCGGATGCCCATGCAACGATCAGGTCAGGTTTCAGTGACACAATCTGTTCGAAGTCGAGTCGTTCCGCGTCGCCAACGCGTGGCAGCAATTTCGCGGCTTCAGGAAAGTCGCTGTACTCGCCCACCGCGATGACCTGGTTGCCAGCACCCGCAGCGAATAGAAGTTCAGTCGCGTGGGGCGCGATACTGATGACGCGCATCGCGGGTTTTGCGAGCTCGACGATTGTTCCCGTGTCGTCTTCGACCACAATCGGATCTGAAGACAGTTCTGCGAATGCCGGTCGGGCGCCGATGATTGTGAATACAAGCGCCCACGACAACGCAAGCGCAAAGCACTGGAGGAATTTACACATCTTGTCCTTGAAAGTTTTCTGGATGTCGCAATATTTGTAGTGCACCCGCAGGGCCGATCTTATAGTGATTCAGCTCGAAATCGAACGGGTACGTCCTTCTGTCGACCCCCCATACTCCCGACCGGGCAGTGCGAGCGTGGACAGGGAGGTAAGCTTGAATGTTTGAACCAGCCGGAGGTGGTTTTTGTGCTGACCCTGTATTTCGTCAGGCATGGTGAGACCGAGTTGGGGCCGGGGATCATTGCGGGCTCAACGGACGTCGCGCTTTCAGCCCGTGGTCTGAGTCAAACAGGTGCTCTGCGTGAGCTCTGGCTCGACGCGGCGCCCGATATGCTGATGGCGAGTCCGATGCTGCGTGCACAGCAGACCGCGCAGGAGCTTTCGAAAGACTGGAATATTGAGATTCGCCCAGACCATCGAATCGTTGAGATGGACTTTGGTGATTGGGAGGGTCGAGCGTGGGACGATGTTTGCGAAAACGATTCCCCGCGTTTTCGCCGATGGTCATCTGACTGGGTTCGTGAACGTGCACCAGGTGGTGAGTCTCTGGCCGACGTCGCGAATCGCTGTGCCAGCTGGCTAACCGAGGCCGGCAAGCGTCTTGATGGAAAAACTGTGGTGGTTGTTGCCCACAGCGGTAGCATTCGAGTGCTTCTGTGTCTGGCGCTTGGATTGTCTTTGGACTTTGCGATGAAGTTCACCGTGGATTACAGCCGGGTAACCGGCGTCACGATTTCGGATCAGTCTACCCGTTGCCTGTTTGTGAACTCCCAAACCGTGCCAGCGACACAAACGCGGGAGGAGCAGGAAGTGGCGCGCGCCGGCCCGATTGACTCATGAACACAGGCGACGAAGAACGCCGTTAGTCCCGATTCACCGCAGAGCGCGTTGGGGTTGGAGCTGGCGCTGGCGTGTGGTGCGTTACTTTGGTCTGAATGTTCTCCAGAACCGAGATCAGATCGTCAATTTGATCCTGTCCAAGCAAAGTCTCAAGCTCGGCCATGATGTGTTCATAGCGGGGGCCGAGCGTGTCCATCATGGTCAAAGCGGCCGGGCCAAGCGAAATCCAGGCGCGTCTCTGATCACTTTCATCCTGCGTTCGAACGACAAGGCTTCGGGCTTCGAGGCGTTTCAGTATTCCCGACATGCTTGGCGGCAATATCGAGGTTTGCCTGGCGAGTTCGGATATCTCGAGCTTTTCGGTCTCGTATAAAACCCGGATCACGCGCCACTGCTGTTCAGTGAGGTCAAACTCGCTGAACATGGGGCGAAACCATCCGAGGACCGACTCCCGAGCGCGTAACAACGCGATAGGAAGAGACCGTGTACTCGGTCGGATTTTTTTTCGCTGCGTCGGGATAAGAGATTCAGTCATAGTGAGCACGATAATGAGTAGGCATTGATTCGATTTTATTCGTCGACAACGCTGTTGATCAGTTCGCCAACCCCTTCAACTCTGACATTGATTTGATCACCCGGTTTCAGAAAAACGGGTGGCTCCATCGATGCCCCGGCGCCGGTCGGTGTCCCCGTTGCGATGATGTCACCCGGTTTGAGTGTCGTGAAGGTCGATATGTAGCTGATGAGGTAGCTGAACGAAAATTCGAGGTTCGCGGTGTTGTCGTCCTGACGAACTTCGCCATTGACCAGGGTTTTGATACTCAGGTTGTCCAGGCTGCCGATGGTATCCGTTACGTCATCGATTGTGGTGATCCACGGACCAATTGCGCCGCTTCTTTCGAAGTTTTTTCCTTGTGTTACGTTGAATTTTGCGTGTCTCAGCCAATCACGAATGCTGCCCTCATTCATCACGGTGAGTCCTGCAATATGTCCGACTGCGTCGCTTTTCGGAATTCGACGACCGCCCTTGCCGATGACGATCACGATCTCGCCTTCATAGTCGAATTTGTCTGACTCGGGTGGCTTGACCAACGGCGCATGATGTCCCACAAGAGACCCGGGCGTACGCATGAAAATGCTTGGGTACTGTTGTTTGGTCGAGTTGTCTCGATATTCGTCGTTGCGGTCTCGGTAGTTCACACCAACGCAGAAGATTTTCTCGGGAAACCTGACGGGTCGTTCAAAACTCACTTCATCGAATCTGAAGTCGCTGTCGACGCCTTCAATCAGTTTTGAAAAGTCTGATAAGCCGTCGCGCGTGAGGACATCGCGCATGTCCGTGTATCGGTCTGGCAGCCTGGCCGCGAGGTCTATAATTCCGTTCTCGGTCGCGACGCCAAAGCTGTGTCGGGCATCGTGCGAAAAACTAACCAGCTTCATGACTTTCCTCTACCTGTTGGCCCAGCGAGATCGGGCAGGCCACAAGTGTACCGAAGCCGGTCGCAAAATGAGCCCCGCTGACAGCATGGCGTTTGGTATGGCGTTATCGAATGCGTACTCCTGAAGGTACAATTGGGCAATCTGAACACCTGGGGAAGTGCGGGATATGTCGACTGTTCTGAAAAGCAATGTGATGCCGTTGTCGCTTGACGAGTCCAAGGTGCTGGAGCACCGGCCTGATCATATTGGCGTCGAAGAGTGGCGTGCGCGAGTAGTGCTCGCCGCAGCCTATCGTGTGTTCGATCACCTTGGCTGGATTGAGTTGATTTACAACCACATCACGCTTCGGGTGCCCGGTCCCGATACACATTTTCTGATTAATCCGTACGGGCTCATGTATTCAGAAGTGACGGCGTCCAATCTGGTGAAGATTGACCTGGCGGGCAACAAGGTTCTGCCGTCGGAGTTTGATGTGAATCCTGCGGGCTATACGATTCACAGCGCGATTCATGAGGCGCGGCCGGACGCACACTGCATTATGCATACTCACACGACCTCGGGCAGCGCGGTTTCGTGCATGCAGGGTGGTTTGGTCAACGACAACTTCTACACATCCTCGATTATGGACATGCTCGCGTACCACGATTTTGAGGGAATCACGCAGGATCTGTCCGAGAAGGATCGACTGGTCGAACATCTGGGTGACAAGGATCTGCTGATTCTTCGCAATCACGGCCTGCTGGCTTGTGGATCAGATGTCCCGACGGCGTTTTTGAATCTGTGGCGACTTCAGCGCGCGTGTGACATTCAATACGCGTCGCATTCGATGGGAAAGACGATTCCAGTGACGTCCGCCGCGGTCGCGCAGTCGAAGCAGGCTGTGGCAAACAACGACAAGGACGATAACGCCAGACTGGTTTTTGACGCGATGGTCCGCCTTGTCGATAAAAAGGATGCTGGCTATCGAACCTGACAGGTGCACCTGTGGTGCTTCAGTTGCAATTTTCTAACCGGTGAGAACCGACATGTCGAACGTAAGCAGGGTTGTGCGCGGGTTTCCGCAAAGTGAATTCGAAATGCGCTGCGAACGCGCACAAAGGCTTATGGCGAACAACAAGCTGGACGCCATGCTCGTAATGACGGAACCCGAGGTGCGTTATTTTACGGGTTTCAAAAGTCACTTCTGGCAAAGCCCGACGCGCCCCTGGTTTATCGTGGTGCCGGCCGAGGGGAAGCCGATCGCCATTATTCCCGAGATCGGTGTGGCCGGGATGCAAACCACCTGGATATCTGACATCGAAAGCTGGCCGGCCCCGGTGCCTGATGATGACGGGGTCAGTCTGCTGCAGAAAGTTCTTGGCGATCTGCCAAAGAAATTTGGACGAGTCGGTGTCCCGATGGGACACGAAACCGAGATACGGATGTCACTGCTCGATTTCAGGAAAGTTGAACGGGCGATTGCTCCCGCTGAGATTGTTGACGCGACAGATATCAAGCGTCGACTGCGTGTTATCAAATCGGAACTGGAGATCGACAAGACGCGACGGGCTTGCACAATCGCATCCGACGCGTTCGAGGCGTTGCCGTCCCGATTGAAAATGGGCATGACCGAGCGAGAAGCCTGTCACGCACTCAAGATCGACATGCTCGTCCGTGGCGCCGATGATGCCCCGTTTGTTGTTGGAAGCTCCGGGCCGGGCGGTTATGACGACATCATCATGGGGCCACGAGATCGCGTGCTTGCCGACAGCGACGTCCTTATTATCGACACCGGCGCGATCTACGACGGTTACTTTTGCGATTTCGATCGGAATTTCGCGTTTGGGCACGTCGACGATGCCGCGAAAAAAGCGTACGACACCGTGTTCGCGGCGACGGATGCCGGCATCGCGGCAGCGCGACCCGGCGCAACCCATCACGATCTGTGGTCGACAATGTGGGGTGTTCTCGAGGCTGGCGGTGCGCTGGGTGAGAGCGTTGGCAGACTCGGACACGGTCTTGGCATTCAGCTTACAGAGGGACCTTCGAATCGCGAAGGGGACATGACCGTGCTGGAACCCGGAATGGTGATTACGATCGAGCCCGGGATGTGTTTTGCGCCCGGCAAACTGATGGTCCACGAAGAGAACATCGTTATCAGAGATGGCGAAGCTGAGCTTCTCTCCCGTCGTGCAGCCCCGGAGATGCCGCTGATTACCGAATAGATCTACTATTTCACTGAACCCACGCAGCGCGAGCAAATTCACCATGTTCGAAATCACCGCGTTTGATG
Organism: uncultured Gammaproteobacteria bacterium; assembly: GCA_938034705.1. Taxonomy (GTDB): domain Bacteria; phylum Pseudomonadota; class Gammaproteobacteria; order Arenicellales; family CALHMG01; genus CALHMG01. The sequence goes on along the minus strand of CALHMG010000239.1, from coordinate 3,793 downwards.
CGCCACTTGGTGCCGAGATCACCAATTTCGATTTCAGTCGTGATGGTCATCTTGTTGACGAAATTGTGGAGGCATGGCACCAGCATGTGATTCTGGTCTTTCGTGATCAGCCCACCGAGCCCCGGACTCTGGCGTCTATTGCCCGAATTTTCGGAACCCCGGTGCGACAACCCTTACAGCGTCCGGAATATCAGGTTGAGGGATTTCCGGAGTTGCGCCTGCTGTCGAGTCTTCACATCGATACACTGGGCGACAGGGAGCCTCTTCGTATTGGCGGAAGTTGGCATACGGACCACTCCCACTTTCCTGTACCGCCCCGGGCGACAATTCTTCAGGCAATCAAGATTCCGGAGCAGGGCGGTGACACCTGCTTCAGCAATCAACGGTCAGCTTACGAAGCACTGGATGAAGAGACACGCAGCCGGATCGACAGTCTCAGCGCAAAGCACGTTTACAACAGTCGTTTTACACCGCGACGTATGCCGACAATCACCGGCGATGAAGGAAAGAAACAACCCGAGGCGCTACACCCTGTGGCGCGACCGCACCCTGACACGGGAAACCGTTCGATCTATCTGAATCCGGTTCGCGTTGACGGCATTGAAGGTATGGATGACGAGGCCGCGATGGCGCTCGTGAACGAGCTGATGGATCATTCGACCGCAGATGAGTTTGTTTATCGTCATAAATGGCGGGTTGGTGACGTACTTATCTGGGACAATCGGCAGGCGTTACACATGGTGCATCACGATTATGCGCCTGATGTCGAGAGGCTGATGATTCGCACTATGATCGAAGGGCCCTGACCGGGTCTGTCATCGTCGTCTGCGTTCGCGATCCCGAAATTTGAAGATCTATTCAAGCCAAGAGAGAACTTATTTATGCCAGAACCTGCTGTACGCGACATGATCGAGAAATTGATCGCCATACCAACGGTCTCCCGAGACTCGAATCTGGAGCTCATAGATTTTGTCGCCGACTACCTTGCAGGCTTTGGTGTTTCGTCATCGCGCGTCTTTGACAAGACCGGCACCAAGGCAAATCTGTACGCGACCGTAGGACCGAACGTTGAGGGCGGCGTTGTGCTGTCCGGTCACACAGATGTCGTCCCTGTCGACGGACAGCCGTGGTCTACCGATCCGTTCAAAATTGATGAGCGCGACGGGAAGCTGTTCGGGCGTGGCACATGCGATATGAAATCGTTTTATGCGATCGCGCTGGCGCTGCTGCCCGAGATGGACTCGCTTACCCGGCCCGTTCACTTCGCGCTGTCTTACGATGAGGAGGTTGGGTGTCTCGGCGCGCCGGACATGATCAAGGAAATCGCAGAACACGTGCCGCGGCCAAAGGCTGTGATCGTTGGCGAGCCGACCAACATGCAGGTTGTTACAGCGCACAAGGGAATGACGACAGTGCGCACCACGGTCACAGGCTTCGAGGCGCACTCCAGTCAGACTCACCGAGGCGTCAGCGCAGTAATGACCGCGGCGCGTTGTGTTGAAAAACTGTCTGCTATGGCGCAGGAGCGAATGTCTTCACCCAACGTTGATAGCGATTTCGAACCGCCATACACCACCATCCATGTTGGTCTGATGTCCGGCGGTACCGCGGCAAATATCATTTCCAGGCAATGCGAATTTACCTGGGACATTCGCCACGTGCCCGGTGATGATCCGCAAGTGCTGGTGGAGCAGTTCAAGGACTGGTGCGCCCGCGAGGTCGTGCCCGACATGCAGAAGATCAGTGATACCACCGGCATCGAATCAGTCATCCAGGATCAGGTGCCGGGACTGCGGCACGAACCGGAAACGACCGCTGAGGAAATTTGCAAACGACTAACGGGCAACTATTCCACCGGCAAGGTGCCGTACGCGACCGAAGCCGGTCAGTTTCAGGATGCTGGATTTCCGGTCGTGATCTGTGGTCCGGGCTCGATTGACCAGGCTCATCAGCCCGATGAATTTATTACGCTGGCACAGGTAGATGCCGGTACGGAGTTTATCCGCGCACTGATCAAGGATCTGTCCGACTGAATATGAATTCGATACCGGGTGTTGAGTGTCTTAACGGGCGTTAAGAACAGGGCGGCTCTACTTGGAAAAGAGAGCCGCAGTGCGTCACCAGATGCTGCCGCGTGTTAATCCGCGAGGACATTCTTTTTATTTTTCGGTGACTGCACTACGACCAAAGTCGTCGCATCAGGGACGACACACAAGACACCAGGTCCCCCCAGACTTGCGAGTGGTCAAGCCAGATACTCAGCTCAACTGCTCTGCTTGGTGTCTTACTTTTGGTCCCTCCCCCAAACAGTGAAAGTATTCTGTCGCAACGGACTGAAGATTCATATCGGCAGCAGTCCTTTTCTCCGAGGGACTACTTCCCGGTGGCGTGTGTTTGTGGCAATCCCGTGTGATGCGCATCACGGGCAGTTGGCCCAAACGTATCTCTGAGCAATACCTCCGGAACACCGTTTTGATACCTCCTTCGCCAGCGTTGCATACGGCGCTACGTCGATCAAAATGCACCTGTCACCTGAATTTGTTTCTGAAAAATTAACGGGAAGGAGTTGGTTATGTTTGCTCGATGTGTGCTGGTTCTTGTTGCTGTATTCGTTGGCCTGGATGGGCTGGTGCTGGCCCTGGGCTCTGTCTGGTTTGGTGATTCACTGAGTACCGCACACATGGCCGCCTCATTGTTCGTGGGTACTTCGTTTTTGCTGCTCGCGTTGTTGGTGCCCCAGTCTCAACGCGGTATTGCGTCAGGCCATGCGTTGGGTCGAGCCGGCGGTATCGGCGTATCCGCGCTGCTAGTCGCCCTGACCCCTGTGATTGTGCAGAGCAATACACTGACATCCATATGTAATGGCGAAGTCACCGTCCATGGTCATCCATGGCTCGACACGGCGGGCGCAATTGTCCTGCTTGGCTGGCTGTTCATCTCGCCTCGTGATGAACCGCGCAAGGTGCCTGCAGAATCATGTGGTGCCTGGGCCGAAAAGCGGGTCGTCTCCGCTTGAGGTGATGCGTTGTTTCACAATTGAACGATCCGACAAAGAAATTGGTGTGAATGGGGCTTTGTCTAAGCTGCGAGATTCGGTCATGATAAACGCAGACCAGAGAAGATCGATCAGGAGATCGCGTGAAACTTTCCCAATCCCCAAGTCAGGCGCAGCCAACCCACCCAGTGTTAAAAATTCTCGGGGCGTGTGTCGTGCTGACGGTGCTCACCGCATGTCAGACCGTCGAGGTCAGTGTTCCCTACAACGCCTATCGACTTTCCGCCGACTCGTCTGACGGCAGCGTACTCTATGATCACGAGCTGCTGGCCGCTGGTGGTGTATCTCAGGAAAGCGCCATCAAGCAGGCACAGCTATGTGCCGCAAGAAGTGCATCAAGACTGGGTTTCACCGACGTCATTTTCGTCGACAATCCGCTGGTGCACAAAGAGGGCACATGGTCACCAGCGCGCTACCGCGTCCGCCTGAAGGCCCGCTATCTCAAAACAAGCACCGGCGGCTCCGGCAGCGCCACAACCATGGCCAACTCCCTCACAGCCGAAACCGGCCTGACCTGCCCCAACTAACCACAACCAAAATAAAGCACCGCCACCGGCCAGGCCCTCAAAGCCACCATCACCGCTGTGCCACCGGCAAGGTTCGCGCCAGCGCGAACCAGCGCCCAGAAGCATCAAAGCTCGCCACTGCGTCAACCCAAACCGCCACCGCTTCAGGTCAGGCCCTCAAAGCCACCATCACAGAACTGCCACCGGCAAGGTTCGCGCACGCGCGAACCAG
>CALHMG010000238.1 GCA_938034705.1 uncultured Gammaproteobacteria bacterium | reverse complement strand
CCGGCGCCTTTACCGCCAGCGCAATGCTCCTGGAACTCGCAAGCGGTTCCGCCTGTATGACCCGCTCGCGCAAAAACTCGGCGAGGTCGAGATCCCGTTCGACTATCTGGCTGTCTGCCCCCTGCTCCATACGGGCCATGCGTAAAAGCTGACTGATCAAATGGTTGCCGCGATCTATTCCGGAGCTGAGATCCTTAACCGCAACGGCCCTGCGGGTTTCGTCATCACTCGTGTTAATAATTCCAACGTTCGACTGCATGATGGCCATGGGCGTTTTCAGCTCATGTGCGACATCCGCAACAAAGCCTCGTTCACGCCGCAGCTGCCCCTGCAGCCGCGTCATTAACCTGTTGACCGCGTCAATGACCGGGTTCAGCTCGCGATAGCGGGTTTGTGACAATGGCGTCAGTTCTCCGCTGTCCACTCGCACACTGATCTCTGTAACGACATCACCTAACGGACGTAATCCAACCCGGGTCATGAACCAGGCGGGAATTAACAGAATGGGCAGACTGAAAAACAGGGGCAGAACAAAAAAGAAAAAGTCGGTTCCTGACAGCGACGCCGTTATGGAGCTGTCGGTCCAGAGAGATACCGCCAGGGCCTCGTCTTTGTCGACGGTTGTCGATCGAAGCCACGTCTCCTCGTCAATTTCGACGTCGCCAAAAAAGTCTTCAACGGGAGTTTCGTCAGGGAAGCCATCCCGACTCTTAATGACGCGGTCACCAATCCATAGCTGGATATGAAAGTCTGCAACTTCGCCATCTTCATCCGACTCGCGTTCAATCGCCTCGACTTTCTCCAGAGCAGCAATCAAGCCGTCGGGTTCATCTTTAAACGTACCGACAACCGCGAGCACCTGCCGCGCATACGCATTCGCCTCATGCCGGACTTCCGCGCTACCTCCTGTCAGAACCGTATACACGCCCCAGCAAACAATGGATGTCCAGATCAGGCCAACACAAAGCGCGAACCCCCACAGCAGACGACGACGCAGCGAGGTTTCCTTGAGTTTTCGTGTTTGCGCGCTCATTACTCTTGCGTAACTTTCTGGTCATCGATGACGTAACCGACGCCGCGCACCGTTCTGATGACGGTGCTGCCAACCTTGCGTCTGAGATTGGAGATATGGACATCCAGGGACTGACTGTCACTGTCCGGCATCGCTTCGCTCTCCAGCTGTCGTCGCGTGCGAACCCGATTCTTGTATCGCATCAACTCACGCAACAACGCGAACTCGGTGGGCAACAGAGACAGCGTTTCACCATCGTTGCGCACCGTCATGCCCTGCTCATCAAGCGTTAGTGTTCCAACGCTCAGCAGTGCTTCATCTTCGGACCAGTTACCGCCCCTGCGAAGCACGGCTCGCAGTCTTGCCAGCAGCTCAGCGTTGTCGAACGGCTTGATCAGGTAGTCGTCAGCGCCTGCATCAAGTCCGTCAAGGCGTTCATCCAGAGTATCTCGAGCGGTCACGATCAACACGGGCAGCTGGTTACCGCTGCGGCGCATTTCGCGCAACAGCGTGATGCCCTCACCATCCGGCAATCCGAGATCGAGAATCGCAGCATCAAGAGACTCATCACGCAGCCATGGCCGCGCGTCAGCGGACATTCTCAACCACAGGACCTTATGCCCGACATCTTCGAGCGAGGTGCTGAGCGCTCTCCCCAGCAGCAGGTCGTCTTCAACAAGGCAAATCTTCATAACCCGAAGAATAGTGCTTCAACCTGAAGAGTGCTTAAAGAAGCCCAAAATTACCTATAGGCAACATTCAGGCTTCCTTTAAGGACTCTTCAGATTGGCCGGCCATGATGTTTCGGGTCAACTTTTCAAACATCTAACTTTCAATCTCAGGGGAGAAACTACCAATGAAAACACTACCATTTTTCGCAGCATTCCTTATTTCTTGCGCACCTTTTACGGCGAACGCCGACGATCGCACCCAGCCGGGTGCATTTGTAGACGTGTCGGTCGGCGGAGGTGCATGGGCACTGGATAATATCGACGCCAAGGAAATTGAGGACAGCAACGAAGGCGATCTCGCGGTAAAAATCAACGGTGGATACTGGCTCAACAAAAACTGGGGCGTTGCCGCAAGCTACGTAGACCACGGCGACTTTACTCAGAAGTTCGACACCGGAACATTCAAGGGTTCTGCAACCTCAACGGCCGTCAGTCTGCTGGGACGCATTCCGCTCGGACAACGCTGGACCATGGTTGGAAAGGTGAATCTGACACACGCAAAGATGAAAGATAACGGATCAACAGGCGGCGACGGCGAATTCAAGAAATTTGTCGGTGACGACACCACACTCATCCTGCCGGGCATCGAATTCAACTATTCCGTCAATGATCGCACTTCGTTGTTTGTGGAAGCCGAGCCTCGCGGCAAAGCGGCCGACAAGCTCGACATTGGCTATGTTGGCGCAGGCGTGCGCGTCAAATTCTAGGGGAACCGCTGTTCCATTGAGTTGGCGACCGCTCGACATCGGGCGGTCGCCTTTTTTGTGTCATCCGAATCGCTTACGCGTAGATCGCCGGTTTGTTTCTGACACTGATACGCCACAGCAGGCGTTCCTCAGCCTGATTCTTCGGCGTATCGATCAACGTTGCACTATGCATCGTCGCCATGGTGTCCCAGATCACCAGATCGCCGACCGAGTAGGCATGACGATAGATAAACCCTTCCTGCAGTACATGGTCTTTGAGACCTTCGATAAGCTCATCGGCCGCGGCGTCATCCATGCCTTTGATGCCGTGGGCACCGTGCCCAAGCGCGTACAGCGCCTTGCGCCCCGAGATGGGGTGCGGCATGACCACGGGATGAAAAACCACGGGGACGCGATTGTCCTGATCATCATTGATAATCGGATTTGACGCATGCTCACCCTCTCGCACCTTCCCGTAACCGTACTTGTGAGCCATCTCCAGAGACTCCAGTGAACGCCGGGTGCCAGGATCAAGCGCGTCGTAGGCCATGACCATATTGCAGAACTGCGTCTCACCACCGCGTTCGGGCGCCTTGAGCGAATACAGCATGGTCGCGCTGGCGGGTACTGACTCATACGACTGGTCGGTATGCCACAACGCGGCGCCGTTGCGAATTTTGGTGTCCCGATCACGCTCTTCGGTATTACCAACCGTCATCATTTCCGGATAGCCAGACATGTGCATGTGATCAAGCACGTGGGGGATTGGCTTGCCCCATTGCCTGCCAAACGCGAGATAGGATTCTTCATCGAGTTGTTGATCTCGAATCACGACGACCTGATTCGAATACAGAGTTTCAGTCAGAAACTTCATGGTCTGGTCGTTCAGGTCTCTGGCGAGATCCAGACCAAGCACTTCAACGCCAAAATTACCGTCAAGCCGGTTAACCGTGAACTGATCGACTGTGGACATGGTGAGCAACCTCGCACGTTCGTGGTATCACGTTTTATGGGATCAAAAACTCATTGATCGCCCCAGACGATACACCGCCCGCACGACTCCCAGATGGCTTTGTTGCTTCCTGCGGGACGTCGAACGGTCTCGTGAATCCTGCACGACCGGGATAAGGCGTGCCCTACGTCAGCTCATCGTTGAGAAACTGCTGTTTCATTGCCTCAAGCTTTGAGGCCGAAAGCCCGGACCTTTCGGGAAGCAGTGCCTTTCTCGATTTGGGCGTGGCCACGAACACCGGGACACCTTTGCCCAGGTACTCGTCCACAACACGGGCGCCCTCGCCTTTTCGCCACGCATTCGGCTGGCGCGCGTCGACGAACGCAACCAGCCCATATCGATCCGGCGTCATCACGAACATCACACCGGACTTGTCCGGTCTCGCCCGGTTTGATCCAAGACCGTAGCGCCACATACATTCAAACTTGCGACAGCTGGCCGGGCGAGTGTCGTAGCAGCTGCAGCCACGCGTGGTCGCAAGATTGCTGCACCGCTCCCACATGCCTTTGTCCAGCTCATCAACGCCCATGATCGTGCAGCACACATTGCACTTACCGCAGGGTCGGACCGGCTCTGACGACGTAACTGGAATTGAATCTGACATGGGCGACTACGGGCACGTGAATTTTTGGTGGGACTGCGGCAGCGCAGTCCGGGAACGCCGTCAGCCAAATAAAGACTCTTTGAGACTCTTCTTCTTTTTCGCTGCCGGCACGACGTTGACCATTTTAGCGTTAAAAGCGATTGAAATACGCTCGCCCGTGCCCGCATGTGGATGAACGTAGTGAGTCAGCCAGCTGGGGAAAATCACGATCAGGCCAGGCTGCGGCCTGAACTGGAGGTTTCCAAGGAACGGCTGGCCCGGGGTATTGAGCATTGATACGCCGGTTCGCGGATCCATGATTTCGATCCGTCCGGACAGCTCATCCGGCTCATCTCCCGTTCGCATGCCGTCATCTACATAATAAACCGCAGACCAGTCACTGTCCGGATGATGATGAGGCTGATGATAGTGACCCGCACGGCTGACGTTGGCCCACGCGCTCGCGTCCATATCACCGGACTGCTTCTCGGGGCCGACGGCATAGTCATTCAACGTTTTGACACTGCGTGAGAAAAACTCAACGACGGAAGCAATCTCCGCACAGTCCCACTGCAGAAAATCGCTCGGCGAGTGCCAGCTGCCGACGTTGCTCTTGGAGATACTCGCGCAGTCGCGCTCGCGACCGAGGATCGCCTCGATCAGAAACGGGTTGATAGTCTGATAGTCGGGGTGCAGTCGCGCTAGCACCGGCGTACTGAACGACAAAAGAATATCGTCCCCCACATCTACGGTTCTGGACATCGCGTTTCGCCTTGTCGGAGCGGTCACGTACGGAGTCGACCGCATCGCGTCAGGGGGCGGGAAACGCGACACCCGGCTCTGCGACCAGGCTTGATATTAAAGACGTCCGTCAAAGCCGGTTCTGGACGGTGCTGTTGATTTGGGTAGTTCCAACCAAACAGGCAGCAACGGTCGACTGTGGTCCCAGCGTCTGTGAAACGCCACAGTAGCACGTACCGGCCAGGTAGAACTGAACTAACCCGTGCTTAAAGCGTCATCCAGATCGGCTTCAGGGATACCGGCTTCTCTGAGAATGTCGATACCGTTACCCCCAAGATGCGGAGCCCCGTGGCGCACCGGCAAGGATTCGCCATCGAACTGATACGCGGTATCCGGCATATGCAGAATGCCGTCAGTCTCGTGCTCGAACGGACGAAAGAATCCAATCGCTTCAAGGTGGGGATCTTTTCGCAAGTCCGCAAGTGAATTAACCGGCCCCGCAGCAATCTGGGCCTTGTCAAAAATATCCAGCCACTCGGCGGTTGTTTTCTTCTCAATCTCGGTCGCCGCAGTTTCATACAGCGCGGCAAAATTCTGACTGCGTTGCTCCATTTTTTTGAATCGCGGATCGTCAACCAGATCCTCTCGCCCAACGACTCGCCAGAACGTTTCCCACTGTCTGTCGGTGTAGGCCAGAATGCAGATATGGCCGTCGGCGGTTTTCTGCGGTTTGCGGTGCGGTGTCAGAACTCTGGGGTAACCCGGCTCGCCGATCGGCTCGTCGAAGACCGTACCGTACTGATGCTCGGTGAGGTTGTAGCTGACCATGGCTTCGAGCATCGAACACTCGAAGTGAACACCCTCTCCTGTTCGAAGACGTTTGACGTAGGCGGCGACAATGCCACTTGCCGCGATGATGGCTGCATTCTTGTCGACAAATGAAGCCGGCACCATCGCCGGTGCGCCGTCGCGCTCTGCGAACAATGCCGCGACACCACTCTCTCCCTGAATGACATCGTCATAGGCCGGTCTCGTTGCGTAGGGACCACTCGAGCGATAGCCGTGGAGCCCGGCGTAAATCAGATCGGGCTTTCGCTTCATCACCGCTTCAGCGCCAAAACCGAGTTCGATGATTTTATGTGGACGCATGTTGTGGACGAAGATGTCGGCCGTGTCGATCAGGCTCCAGAGCGCGCGTGCGGCAGCCTCCCGTTTCAGGTCGAGCACGATACTGCGCTTGTTTCTGTTCGCAATATGAAAAGCGCCGCTCATGCCCGGGCTCTTGCCGGGCCCGATATAGCGGATCGGATCGCCGTTTGGCGCCTCGATTTTGATGACGTCTGCACCATAATCGCCCAGGACCTGCGTGGTGAGGGGTCCAAAATACGTAGTCGTCAGATCCAGAATCCTGACGCCATCGAGCGGTAGCAGTGGGTTTGCCATTGATTTGTTCCTTTTCCCCGATAATTACCGTGGGAATTCGCCTGACCCACGCAGCTAACTGTAATTGCGGCGTGACATGAAATGAAATTCGTTTCACTATTATCGGCCGCCTTGCGGTTTCGGGCGCTCCCACAGTCACACAGCGGTCACACCTATGCCCTCCTACAAACCCGTCAATGCAGCACTTCGCGTCCTGGAAGTACTGGCATCAGTCAATCGCCTGCGCGGGCGTGCGACGGTCAGCGAGATCCACCAGCAGACCGGAATCAACAAAGCCACCATCGTGCGCATGCTTGAAACGCTGACTCATGCCGAATACGTCATGCGTAACGAAGACGAAAAAACCTACGGCGTCACCGGCAAGACGCTCATGCTGAGCGCCGCCTTCGACCGCCATCGCCTGCTTTCGGGCTTGATCGGACCGCACATCCAGGAATTCACGGACGCCAACGGCTGGCCGTCAGACGTCGCGCTTTTTGACACCGACGCCATGCTCGTCATTGAGTCGTCGCGGCGCGGCGGGCCGCTGTGCTTTAACAGAGCTCCCGGCCATCGATTTCCGGCGCTGGGAGGCAGCCTGGGTCTGACCTATCTCGCGTACTGCACCAACGAAGAACGCGAAGCCATCGTCAGGCAGGCGGCCGGAGACCCGGCACCCTGGAACGATCTGGCACGCAACCCGGCTGAACTGCATGGCGTTCTTACCGAGATTCGCCGCAACGGCTACGCGACCATGACGCCCACGTATTCCAATCTCGAATACAAAAATCGAATCTCCAGTATCGGTGTCCCGATCCTGTCGGGCGACACGCTGCATGCATCGATTAACGTGCTGTATCTGCGCAACGTGCTGGATGAAGACACCGCTCGCGAGAACCTGCTCGGCCCTCTGAAGAGTGTCGCCGCACGAATCAGCGCCGACATCGCACAGCTGCCGGCTGAACACTGACGACCCGCGTCAGATGCTCCCTGTCAGTTAAGGGAGCAGCGTCAGGCGGTGCGAGCTGAGCAACGCCTGACAAGACGCCCGCGGTCACAGGCTGATCCTGCGCAAAGCCTGCGGGTAGAACCTAGCGGACCGACAGCGCGAAGGTCCGCATCAGCTCGTTCAGGGCTTTGGGTTCATCAAACTGCGGAAAGTGGCCGGTGTCAGCAATAGTCGCGACACGGCACTGCCCCTCTTCAACAGATGATTGAACAAAATTCGTGTATTCGGTCGTCTGGTTCTCGGCAAGACTGGCCCGTCGACCCTCGGGGCTGCGCGTGGTGGCTTGAATCACCAGCACAGGTGCTGCCATTTCGCCAAGGCTTGTCGGCAGCTTGTGCGCATCATATTCCGCAACATCGTTGTGCAGTGCCATGGCCCAGTCCGGATCCATGGAAGCGGCGCGCTCGACAACGCGTTTGGCAGTCGCCTTATCTGTCTTCTCTGTGAACATCTGGCTAAAAAGCCGTCGCGCATAGTCGTCAAAACTGTTGGCGCTTCTGATTTCGCGAATCTTTTCCAGATCTGCTTCAGAACTCGCGCCGCGGCTGCCGTCGACAAAAATCGCACCGGCAATACGCCCCGGGACCAGGCGGGCGACCTCGGCGACGACGCGCGTGCCCATGCTGTGACCGGCAATCACGGCCTCGCTCAGTTCAAGGTCATCAATCAGATCGGCAATCACGCGCCCGATCAGTTCAATCGACGGCTCTACCTGTGTCGAAGAACCGTGCCCGGGGAGATCAACGGCGATTACTCTGAAGTCGACTGCGAGATCCGCGGCCTGGGCATCCCAGTCCGTGTGATCGCAGCAATAGCCGTGGATCAGGATCAGCGGCGGCCTGTCGCTCGCGGTGTCGGTATAAAAAATGCCGTGATGTTCAGCCATTGTCTTCAAGAATCATGTCAGATGCTTTTTCACCAATCATAATCGTTGGCGCATTGGTGTTTCCTGTCGTCAGCGTTGGCATGATGGAGGCGTCAGCGACCCGCAGATTTTCAATACCGTGGACACGCAGGCGCTCATCGACGACCGCACCTGGATCATTACCCATTTTGCATGTCCCGACCGGGTGATAGAGGGTCGCGCCCTTTTCCCGGATAAAGGCCTCAAGTCCGTCTTCACCGGGGTAATCGGGACCGGGGTCTCGCTCGCGGATGCTGTGTCGGGAGAGTGGTTGCGCACCATAGATTCTGCGTGCGTGAGCGATACCGGCTTTCATCACCTGCATGTCGGCGTCATCGCCAAGATAGTTCGGCCTGATCTCGGGCCTGTCCAGCGGATTGGAGGTTGCCGCGAGAATGGTGCCGCGACTCGCAGGATGCACCGGGCAGATTGCGACGGACACGCCAGACTGCTGCGCCCGCTGCAGGGGAACATTGGGATCGTAGCTCGCCGGCGTGAACAGCAGCTGCAAATCCGGGTGCTCAAGATCAGGCTTACTGCGACAGAAAACCTGGGCGGTGGTCACCCCGAATGTAAGCGGACCCTTCGCGCGCAGGACGAACTCTGCAACCGCTTTACCCAGACGCCAGCCGTGAGCGATGTCGTTGATTGTCAGCGCATCTCGCACCTCGTGGACAACCCGGGTGACATAGTGATCGCTGAGATTGCCGCCGACACCCTCGAGCGCGTGCCTGACGTCAACGCCGATCCGGCGCAGATGGTCGGGGGAACCCACACCCGAAATCTGCAGCAGATGCGGCGAGTTGACGGCACCCGCGCTTAATATGACCTCACAGGATGCTTTAACAACATGCTCTGATTCGCCCTGAAAATAGCTGATACCTGTGCATCTGCTGCCATCAAACATCAGCCGGCCGGCGGTCGCATTGGTCTCAATCCGAAGGTTCTGTCGTCCCCTCGCCTGACGCAGAAACGTCGCCGCTGTAGATCCGCGCCAGCGACCCTGTCGAGTCATCTGGGAGTAACCCACCCCGGTGCGCCTGGCGCCGTTCAGGTCGGGGTTGAACTCAAACCCGGCCTCTTTGGCGGCTTCCACAAAACGGTGTGTGATCGGCAGGATGGTTCGGTAACCCTCGACCGGCATGGGCCCGGTGCGGCCGCGGTACTCGTCATCACCACCGTCAAAGCGCTCGGATTTTTTGAAGTACGGCAGCACATCTTCAAAGCGCCAGCCTGGACAGCCCATGTCCGCCCAGCCATCGAAGTCGGCCGGATTGCCACGCACGTAGAGCATGCCGTTGATGGAACTTGAACCACCCAGGACCTTGCCCCGCGGCCAGTGAATAGCCCGCAGTCCGGTGCGTTCCTCCGGTTCGCTGGCGTAGTTCCAGTTCAGCACCGGATGATGCAGCAGCTTCGCCACGCC
>CALHMG010000237.1 GCA_938034705.1 uncultured Gammaproteobacteria bacterium | reverse complement strand
TTTGTTGGCGCCAACGGAACCAGCTATCCGTTTGGAAGCGATATCACGCTGACCCTGGACCCCAGTGATGCGGACACCCACGGCCTGCCGGCAACTACGACCGGGCGCGAAATCTATGTTGGCTACGATCCGGCTATCGATGAGTGGACCGTGATCCAGGGCGAAGGCTTTGGCTGGTGGCTTGTGTATGCACAGATCGACAGTACCAGCGCGATGTCTAACGTCGTGGCGATGGGTCAACGCGACGTGGACTTTCCGATTCGCGCTCGAGTCATGATGAATGAGCCGTCGGGCTTCGTGAATCGAACCTTTGAAAAGGGCCTGAATCAGGACATCTACAAATGCAACTCGGTTGCCGCTGATGACTTTGACAACGATATGGACGTCGATCTGTTCTTCGCGTGTAGCGATGGCGTCGAGAACCTGTCCAATCGCGTGTTTGCCAACGACGGCAACGGTGTCTTTACTGAAATCACCGGTGGCGCAGGCGGTGGCGGTGTCACCGGCCCTGCGATATCGAACGGTGCAGGCACGGGTGAAATTGCGCTGACGGCGGACTACGACAACGATGGTTTTGTCGATGTGTTCGTAACGAACGGCGTCAACACGCAACCGGTTCGCATTGGCGGCCCGCACGAACTGTTTCGCAACGCCGGTAACAGCAATAACTGGATTTCGGTTGAGCTGGCTGGTACGACATCCAACGCAGCGGGCATCGGAGCCACTATTCGAGCCACGACTGGCGGTATCACCCAGATGCGAGAGTATGGTGGCACCTACCACCGGTGGTCACAGGACTACAAGCGCGCTCACTTCGGGCTCGCCAGTAACACGACAGTCGATATCGAAGTCACCTGGCCGAGCGGCACGGTTGAGAATTATCCAGCCCAGGGCGTGAATTCGATTTACCTCATCACCGAAGGCTCTGGAATTGCACCGGTTGTGCCGGGCGCGGTCAATGGTTTTGCGGCGCCTGCAGCGGGCGACGAATGTGGTGCGCCTTCGTACAACAATCAGCTTGATCAGGCGGCATTTATTTACCGCGATTGCGCAACGGGTCGCTGGAGTTTTCGTGGTACCGCCGGCGGCTCATCTTCGCTTATCAATTACGCCGGCAGTCTGAGCACCAATCAGGCCTACAGCAATGTGACGGGAGTCAGTATTGAGGGTGGCGATGTTCTTGCAGCGGGTACGACAACAATCGGATTTAATCTGCAAATGTCAGGTTTTGGATTCGACGGTTTTGATTTTGACGTAACTGCCGGTGCAGACAACTGTCTTGATCTCGCGTTGCCTGCCAACAGCAGACTGCTGGTAGGTCCAAATCACCTGCCTGTTACGCCGCCCATCGATCTGAACACAATGGGCAGCTGTACACCTGCGGCCACGCCAACGTTTGATATTCAGGCGCTGAGCGTAGACGAAAGCGTGGCTACCGCTGATGTTGTTGTCACGCTTGATCCACCCCTCGCGGCCGGATCTGCCACCGTCAAGTTCTCGACAACGGCAGGCGGTAGTGCAACACCAGGTAGCGACTACTACGGTACTTTCAAGGTTCTGACTTTTGCCGCAGGCGAGACCAGCAAGACGGCGTCAGTGACCATCGTCGATGACACTGCAATTGAATCGACTGAAACCGTCGGTGTTCGCATCTTTGGTGCCGCCGGAGCCGCAATTGGAAACTCAACCGCTTCGATCTCTATCGCGGACAACGACACCGGCGTCGCAACCGTTGCCGTGCAGTCGATCACCGTATCGGAAGCGGACGGAACCGCGGACGTTGTGGTGACACTGTCTCAGAGTCAGGGATCGCCCGTCAGCGTCGGGTTTGCGACAAGCAACGGCGGTACGGCCACACCCGGCAGTGACTACTACGGTAAATACCAGCTGGTAACGTTCAGTCCTGGATCAACGAGCGAAAGCGTGTCTGTCACGCTGGTCAATGATTCAACCGCTGAACCAACCGAAACCATCAATGTCCGGATTTTCAATCCAAGTGGTGCGGTCATCAGCACAGCAAACGGTGTGATCACAGTCAACGACGACGACTGATCCGCCGCCTTAAGTCAGCAAGGCCCCGATCTCAAACGAGATCGGGGCCTTTTTTTATCCGCAAGTGTCGGTCGGTGTCGAAACTTCAGCCGCCTGGAGAGGGCACAGGCTGACTTTTCTCTTCTTCCTGGCTGCCGCTTTGCCGCGCCGGAGCGGCTGCCATTGCGCCACACTCTCCGGTGCTCGAGATCACCACTTTGCCGGGTTCGCATTTGGGCTTTTTGGCGATCACCTTCTTTTTCTTGAGTCTGGAGCCGTTCACGACAGGCTCCAGATGCAGCCCACGCATCAGCTTGCGCCACACCGTAAGCGCGCCTTCAGAACCGGTCACCCCGGCCGGTTGATTGTCGTCACGCCCAACCCAGACGACCGTCAGAAAGTTTCCGGAAAATCCGGCAAACCAGCTGTCTCGAAGATTATTCGTCGTACCGGTCTTGCCGGCCAGCTTAAGCGTTTTGCTGAAGTCATCGGCTGCGCGTCGACCTGTGCCGGTCTTCATCACTTCCTGCAGCGCACGTACGATTCGCCTCGCCGGCACCCGTTCGGTCACAACATCTTCAATGACGGGTGCAGGGATAATTTTCTTGTCGCTTTCCTGGCGAATTGCAACAACAGGGTGCAGCGGAATCCGACGCCCGGCGTTGGCGAGCGTCTGGTACATCTGCGCGACTTCAAGCGGCGTCATTTCGATCGCGCCAAGCAGCAGCGAAGGGTAGGGATCCGGCGCTGTCGGAACACCGAGGCGATTAATGGTGTTGTTTACCGAGCGAACACCGACATCGAGGCCGAGTCGAGCAGACGCCAGGTTATAGGAGTTCGCAAGCGCACGCAGCAGCGTGACCTTTCCATACTCGCGCTGGGAGAAATTTTCCGGTCGCCAGACGTTGCCGTTTCGAGCGGGAATCTGAAAGCGACTGTCTTCAACCCGGCTGCGCAGATTGTAGCGATCAGTATTTTCCAGCGCTGTCAGAAAGATGGCCGGCTTCACCAGTGAACCAATAGGTCTTTTCGCGTCGAGTGCCCGGTTAAAGCCCGCAAAGCCTGCCTTGCGTCCGCCAACAATGGCGTGTACCCGACCATCTTTCACTCCGACGACAACGATGGCGCCCTCCAGATTCTGCGCCTCAAGTTCCGGATTCGCCTCAAGCTCGCTCAATCCGGCGACCAGTGACTCTTCCGCCACCCGCTGTATCGTTGGATCCAGCGTAGAAAATACCGTCAGATTCTGGCGCCGATCGATTGCGTTTGTGTATCGCCGATCGAGCTGATCCCGGACGTAGTTGTCAAAGGCGAACGTGTTGGCGACCCCGGTTGCCTGGGCGAGAATGCCCAGCGGCGCCTGCTTGGCTGCGGCGATCATCTCGTCCGTGTAGGCCCTTGAAAATTCGCCGAGCTGGGTGAGCACGCTGTTACGTCGCAGAACCACCTTCTCGGGACGCCGACGCGGGTTGTACGCCGACGGGCCTCGAACCATCGCGACAAGCATGGCGGTTTGGTCGATGGTGAGTTCGTTGACCGGGCGCCCGAAGTAAAACTGACTGGCCAGCCCAAAGCCGTGAATGCCTCGGCTACCGGACTGTCCCAGATAAACTTCGTTGACGTAGCCTTCCAGAATCTGTTCCTTGCTGAAACGAAATTCCATGATCATCGCCATGAGAGCTTCGTTCGCCTTGCGCACAAAGTTTCGATCGCGATCGAGAAAATGACTTCGTGCCAGCTGCTGGGTGATGGTACTCGCACCCTGCTCAATCTTGCCTGCGCGAAAATTGGCAAGCGCCGCACGCAGGATACCTTTGACGTCAACGCCGAAATGGCTGAAAAACGATCGATCCTCTACCGCCAGCAGGGTGTCGATCAGCGGCTGCGGGATCGCCTCGTAGGGAATTGGTCTTGAGTCCTTGCCCGTCCCCGGAGCCACACTGCCGAGCAGCTTGGGATCCAGACTGACGGACCCCTGAATCGTCCGGCCCTTCGCATCCTGAATCGAATGAATGTGCTGTCCGCGGAATTTGACAGTGAGCTCAAGCGCATCCTGGTTCGTGTCGACAAATTCGAACGGTCTTGTAACAAGTTGAATGCTGGCGTGCGTACCGTCGCTGGTGACATGGTAGAACCCGGGTGATTCAGGATTCTGTCTTTGCTGATACCCAAGATCGTCAAGTGTCGCAGCGAGTTCGTTCACCGGCATCACCTGATCGCGTTCGAGTGTTACCGGCCGTGCGTAGACCAGCCCTTTTTGTGCGGTTAGCGTCTCGGCGAACACCGACGTGATGCGCTGATCCATCGTCCATGTCCACACCGCTATCGCAACCACCGCACAGGTGACCGTTCCAAGCAGCACGGTGCGCAGCGCGGGCCACACGATCGAGATCTGCTCCGGCGAATGTCCTCGGGCAGGAGGCGGCGTTATTTCGCTGCTGGTGCCGGGCGCCCGTCCGCCAGCGCTCGGTGCGGATGCCTGTTGTTTTTCCACATGGCGATGATGCCAACTAACGACGACTTTGGGCATGAATTGATGCAAACCATGATCAGCCAGTCGGGCGCCGGGCCTTAAAAAACCGGGAAAAAGAACCACCGAATCAATATTTCAACGATTGATTGGTGAATTGCGGTCCAGACAGTGGCTCGCTTGAGAGGCGACCCGGGGACATCTGAAGCGTAATGGATGGCGTGAAACAAAAGGGCTGGTACGACCCTGAAACTACATGGTCAGGGGGGAGGGTCGCACCAGCGCTGTCAAAGTCGGAAGAATCAAAATCACACGGCTTGCAATTGAGGAGGGATCAAGCTGTACAAGCGTGTGTTGCAGCGTTGTCTTGAGTTGAGCTGCTACCCGGTGTTCTTCCTCATGTCACCCCTGGAAACTCACATCGTTGAAGTCGTATTCAAAAGTCACCTGAAACGGTTTGCGTCGACTGATGTCCGGATTAATTCGCATTGCGCGAAAACCACGTCCATCGTCGATTTTGGTTATCGAGAAATCTGACTTGCAGGTTGCGCCCGTGCTGATCGCATGCAGTCGTATGACTCTGGCTACGCGATCGATTTCCAGATCGATTCGATCTTCGGTGAGTTCAAGAGAACCGGTTTGCAGCGTTGCAACGATGGTATTGAGTACAGCTGAACCGCAGTCCGCGTGTTCTATGGTGAGGCTTGTCTGTTGCAGGCGGTTATTCATGGCGAATTGTCAGCGTATAGTCGCCAGCGCCCTGCCTACTGACTACCCGAAGTCGGTACTGGCCGGCTGGCGCATTGTTATCGATAGTCTTTTCGGTTGTGCCTGATGTGGCCAGTGAACGCTGTACGCGTTCCCACTGTCCTGTCGCGGCGTCGTACAGGTGCAGTTTCAGGTCGAAATTGGCGCCCTTGACGTGCTTGAGTGCAGCTTTCATTGCACCTTCTGTGGCCCAGAAACCATTGGCGTCGGGCAGATAAATCTTTTCGCCAGCGCTCAGGTAGCCGGTATAGCGAACCGGTGAGAAAGCGCCATAGTTGACGGACTTGGCGGTCCGCGTCGTTGAATGCTGATCACCATTGGTGTCGATGACGAAGAGTTTTACGGTGTAATTGCCGGCGTCGGCGTAGCGTCTTTTCGCGACCCGCCCGTAGTCCCACTCGCCATCACCAAAGTCCCAGACATATTCGTTAATTCTCCACGAACCCGGAGTCGAAGCGCTCGCATCGAACGTGCATTCCTGCGCCTGACAGGTTGCCGTAAAATTCGCAGTCAGCGCACCGTTGCCCACAACCGGATCACTGTTGTCTACAGGATCGATCGCGTTCGAGGTGGTTTCAGTCATCCAGTCAACCATCGTCGACACGCGCGCATAGACACCGGGGAAACCGGCTTGAGCGCAGCCATGGCCCCAGCTGACCACGCCGGCCTGGAGAAAACGATCACCCTGGTTTGACCGGACAAAAAGCGGGCCGCCGCTGTCGCCCTGACACGCATCGCGTCCGCCGCTGCTGAGTCCGGCGCAGATCTCCAGCCGTTCATCCACGCCGCCGGCATAGGACCGATTGCAGCTGGCATGGGTCACGACAGGAACGTTGGCCTCCTGAAGATAACGCGTGCCGTTGCCGTTCTCACGGGTTGCACCCCAGCCGATAACGGTGGCGGTTGTGCCCGGTGTGGCGAGGTTGCTGTTGGGCGTGACGAGTTCGACCGGTGTCAGGGTTGAGCTTGTGCTGAGCTTGAGCAACGCCACATCCGGCGTGCCGTAAAATCTGTAGTCCGGATGCACGAAGATCTGACTGACGTTGCGCACCTCGCCTCGCGTGCTGCGAAGATCGCTGCGGCCGATGGCTGTATAAATTTCGCCGGCTCCGATGTCGTCAACGCAGTGCGCTGCCGTGAGCACCCAGTTCGGCGCAACCAGCGAGCCACCGCAAAACTGTCCGTTGTAGCTGTCGAGACCTTTCTGAACAACCGCGACCATCCAGGGGTAAGCACTGGATTCGGCGTCGACTCCACCAACCACTCGCGGAGCTCTGAATTCCTGGGCGTTAGCCGGAACCACAACACCCATGGCAGCCGTAACCACCGACACGGCGACGGCCAGACGGACGAGTGCTTTACTCATGAACGATAACGATGTCCTGCCGGCAGGCATGTTGGACGGGGACCCGGAGTTCAGAGATTGCGACGAGTTCAGAGATTGCGACGATGACATACTGATATGGCTCCAGAACAGATGACGGAATCGAGCGAGAAGCCAGCGCCGTCTTGGGACGAGTGTGGTTGAGGTGGTGCGCGGGTACTGTGACGGTTTCGTCCGGTTTATGTATCGGGTCAGATACAAACCAGCGAGGGGCCAGACGGCGCGACCAGCGATCGCAATCTTAGCCTTCATCGGTTGAATTTTGTTGTGGCCACCGCACAACGGCGTGTCACTGTGTGACGTCAGACCATGGGTGGAGACGATGGCCATTTAAGGGAGAACCTGGCCCCCCCGAGTTCCGTCGCTTCGCCAATGCTGGCTTCTCCACCGTGTTTGCCCACAATTCTGCTGACGATCGCGAGCCCGAGGCCAACGCCGCCCGAGTTTCGCGATCGACTCGGATCAACCCGGACGAACGGGTCAAATATGCGACTGCGCCAGCTTGCGGGCACACCGGCTCCGTCATCGTCGACGGATACTTCGCACAGACCGTCATCGCATCCCCACGTGATCGCGACGCGACCGTCGCAGTGTCTGGCTGCGTTATTCAGAAGGTTAAGAATCGCGCGCTGAAGATAGTACGCATCGGCTTCGATGATATTGCGGCCGCCTTCGGCACACGTTTGAGATATCTCGATGCCGTCATGGCCAAGCTGACATTGCGAAACCGCATCATTCACGATCTCGTCAAAGTGAACCGACTCGAAGTTGAGCATGGGCGTGCCCGGCTGGAGGCGTGAATAACTCAGAACTTCGCCGACGAGCAGATCAAGTTCGTCGAGTCCGTTGCCCATGTCGTTGTGCAGCTCTTCAGAGATTTTGCCACCGGCGTCCTGAGACATGTCGAGAGCGAATCGTATCCGTGCCATCGGGCCACGAAACTCGTGCGCCACTGCACGCAACATTTCACGCTGTTCATCGAGCAGCACGTCATTGTGGGCGACCAGGGTTTCGATGCGACTGGCCATGCTGTTAAACGAATTGCCAATCTCGCCGGAGACGGCATTGTGATCCTGGGGTACGCGAGTGGCGAAGTTGCCGCTGGCGAAACCGCGGGCTGCGTTTTCAAGCGTCATCATGCGTCGTTGCAGGGGCTGCATCACAAACCATGCGAATAGCAACGGGACAAACAGCAGAGCACCGCCGAGGATCAAAAAGGCGTTGCGGCTGCCGATGATTTCGCCAGAAACCAACTCATCCTGAAAGCTGACGGTGATTATCTGGTCGGATCCCGCGACTAGTCTCTGGGCAAACGGATAACCGTTGGCGTCAACGGCCGCGTCGGTTTTTCCGCTTTCGAGTATGGCAAGCGTTGGTTTGGAAAATTCTGCGGTATCGCCGAACTCTACAAGGTAGCGTTCCTTGTCGATTTTTGCGTCGACGACGTCCCACCAGTTTGCCACCGGCGTAGAACGGACCTCGCGCTCAAGCTCAAGGATCACCTCGGCTGCTTCGTCGGCCATGGAGTCGAGCTCCGCGGCGTCGGGTGAGCGATGCGTCATCCACAGGATCAAACAGCAGAACAGGATGACGGCGACAACGCCGATCAGAAATCGCGATACCAGTTGACTCATGACACCATGAGGTATCCGCGTCCACGGACACTTTTGATCCGTACGGGCTGACGAGGGTCATCACCGATCTTGCGGCGAACTCTCGATATCCGAAGGTCGACACTGCGATCAAGACCGTCGTATTCGATGCCGCGAAGTTGCGAATTGATTTCGTCGCGAGTGAGAACACGGCCCGCGTTTGAAGCCAGCAGCCACAACAGATCGAATTCAGCGGTGGTGAGCTCGACGTGTTCACCGGCCAGCAATACCGTTCGCGAAGCGGCGCTGATAACAAGATCACCGAGATCGATCGTCTGTTCGGAATCAGACGCCGAGCCCGCGTTCGCTTCCTGTCGGCGCAACAGCGCGCGAATTCTTGCCAGCAGCAGTCGCGGTCTGACCGGCTTTGCAAGATAGTCATCGGCGCCGGTTTCAAGACCGGCGACCTCATCAACCTCGTCACCGAGCGCGGTGAGCATCAGTACCGGTCCGTCGTAGTGGTTACGCGCCTCGCGGCAGATCGTGAGACCGTCAACGCCGGGGAGCATGACATCGAGCACCACAAGGTCGGGTTGCGCCGAGACGATACGGTCGACAGCCGCGGCACCCGAGTTTTCAACGCTGACCTCAAAGCCGTGATCGACGAGATAGCGGCTGATCAGGCGCCCGAGGTTTTCGTCATCATCGACGATCAGGATCCTGGGTGGTTTTTCAGGCTGGGTGGCGCTGAGATTATTCACGTTTTGACGACTCCGGGTTCAGGTCTGAGACGCATTTCGCTCCATCGTCATCACATTGTGACTGACGAGTCCCCCCGGACCGGGTGGTGGTGCAAAAAATCCGTCTTCCGCAGCGCAAAATCTAGCAGATGGCATTGCGCCGGGTTGTTGGAGATTCGAGCGGCATTTGTGTCAATTTGTACCTGTTTTGCGACCACGACGGAAATATCAGCGGAACGCTGACCATTCGACATCGAATGCCTGCGTTTAGTAGGGCGACAGGCGCACTTCGTCATTCACGATTGGGTTACAGACTGCGGTGGGTGCATCATGAGATGATTCCCGTCGTGGTAGGGGGGATTAAAGTGAGTTGGAGACAATCGTGGTCCGAGCAGCAACAGCCCTAGACGATCAAGGCATGCCTTTTCCAGGAACCCACCCCGAACGGGCGGAATCCGGGCGCCATCGTTCTCGTGTTCTGTGGTCTCGTGTCTCGCTTGTCCGGGCCTTGTTGTCCGCGTTGGTGGTTTCGGTGCTGACGTTGACGCCCCTGAAGATCGAAGTGTCCGTGGCATCCAGTCAGATTGCGCCGACTCCTGTTATTGATTTCACCTTCACCCAGGCCCATGCCGCGGATCGCCGCGGTGGTCGCTCGGGTGATCGCAGCGGACGCGGCGGTGGCAAAAGCGCCGATCGACGCGGTCTTGATCGTGACGACACGCCGGGAACCGGCGATTCAGCGAGCAGTTCAGGCCGCTCCGGTTCGTCTTCGAGTGCCGGCAGTTCAGCGTCCGGCGCCAGCAGCGAATCGCCGGCAGCCGACGCTGCTTCGGCGGACGCCAGTGGTACGGATGAAGCCGGTGGACGTGATGCCGGTGAGGCAGAAGCCGGTGGCGGTGATCGCAGTCCGCGCAGCTGGTTCAGCATCGATGCGTCTGACATGGACACGCTTAACGTGGGTGTGATCGCCAGCCGAATGGGCAAAGCGCCTTCAGATCCAATGCCGGATCTGTGTTTCGCACTGACCTGTCACGACGTACGGTAAGCCCGATACCCATCTGACGCGTCGCGACGGCGCGTTCGGGCTGTCGCGATGACAGCCTCCTTCAGTCCTGCTGCACTCCGGCCTCGCCAGCTTGGGTCGACGTCACGCGCGCCGTGATGGTCGCCACCACCAGTCCCGCCACGGCGGAGATTGCAAAACCCGTCACCAGTGGAACGATGGTGCCGTCGTAGGCACGTCCGATGAGTCCACCGACCACCAGGGACATCAGCGTGCGGATGGAACCAATAATCGAAGAAGCAATTCCGGCGATGTGCCCCAGAGGCTCCATGGCCATCGCGTTCAGGTTGCCAAACAGCAGGCTGACCAGTGGCAACGTTAAGGCGAGAAAGCACATGAAGACCGTCAGACTGACGTCGCCGTTGACGACGATGCAGTAAATCAGAAACAGCGTCGACAGAACGCTCTGTGCACGAAGACTGAACAGAGAGATCGGTCTGGTTGAAAATCGCAACACCAGCTTTGAGTTGATAAACGACGCTACGCCAAACAACAGCGCCAGCGCCCCGAAGGCGAAAGGAAATTTGGTACCGAGCGCATACTGTTCCTGCAGTATCTGCTGGGACGATGTGAGAAAACCCAGGAAGCAGCCAAATGCCAAACCTGCCGTCAGCGTGTAGCCGACCGTCACCGGAGTCGTGACCACTTCACGGGCGCCGGCCAGAAGTCGAGTTGGCGTAAACGGAATCCTGTTCTCTTTTGCGAGAGTTTCCCGTTGGCCCAGCGCGAACCAGATCATCATCGCGGCGGAAAAGAAAATGAAGAAATAGAATATCCACCGCCAGTGACCGATGATCACAATGCCCTGTCCAATCAATGGTGCGATGACTGGCACGAGAATAAACACCATCATCAGCAGCGATGCGACGCTGGCCATGACATCGCCTTTGTACCGGTCGCGAACCATTGCCATGATCACGATACGGGGTGACGCGGCGCCGACACCCTGCAGGAATCGTCCTGCCAGCATGGTGTTGAAGGACTCGGCCATTCCCGAGATTGCGGCGCCAAGCGCGAACAGAACAAGCCCGAGAAAGATCATGGGCTTGCGCCCGAACCTGTCAGACAGCGGCCCGTAAAATATCTGAGCGCTGGCAAGCCCCGCGAACACAAACACGAGTATCAGCTGTCGATCGTTTGCCGACGAGACGTTCAGGTCCGTGCTGATTTCGCCAAGGGCGGGCAGCATTGCATCGATGGACAGCGCGGTCAGCGCCATGGTCAATGCCATGAGCGCGATGAATCTTTTTTCTGGCCGGGAGGCTGGGTTTAACGTAGTCACGCGCGCAGCGTACACCAGCTGACGTGTCCGGTTAGCGCCTTTCTTCATACCTCGTGTCGTGCCGTCGATTCAGGCAAAGTAGGTGGCCGCGAGACGCGAACGCAATCAGAGGAACCCCCAAGTGCTGGAAGACTTTATTCAGGAGCTGCCAAAAGCCGAACTGCATCTGCATCTGGAAGGCACGCTGGAGCCTGAGATGCTGTTTGAGCTCGCGGCGCGCAACAAGGTGGCTTTGCCCTATGAGTCGATTGCTGATGTGCACGACGCTTACAGGTTTTCCAGTCTTCAGGAATTTCTGGATGTCTATTATCGTGGTGCATCGGTGCTGCGAACCGAACAGGACTTTTTTGATCTTACCTACGCGTATCTGACGCGAGCCGCTGCCCAGAATATTCGCCACACCGAGATGTTCTTTGACCCGCAGACGCACACCGAGCGCGGCGTGCCGTTTGAAATATTCTTCGTCGGCATGCGCGAGGCGTGTCAGAGGGCGCGGGACGAGTTTGGAATTTCGACCCACCTGATCATGTGTTTTCTTAGACATCTCAGTGCCGAGCAGGCCGATCAGACCCTGACCGATGCGCTGCCGTTTGCGCAGGACATCATCGCGGTCGGTCTCGATTCTTCAGAGATCGGGCATCCGCCCGAGAAATTCGGAGAGGTGTTTGAACGCGCCATATCGCTTGGCTTCAAAACCGTGGCTCACGCGGGTGAGGAGGCTCCGGCGGACTACATCTGGGGGGCGATTAACCATCTTCGCGTCAGCCGTATAGATCATGGCGTCAGCTGTAGCGAAGACGATGATCTGCTGGCACATCTTGTACAGACCCAGCTACCGCTCACGATGTGTCCGTTGTCCAATCTGAAACTTAAGGTGGTCGACGATCTGTCCAACCACAATATCGCATCGCTGTACAAACTCGGCCTGTGCGTCACCGTGAATTCGGACGACCCCGCTTATTTCGGCGGCTATCTCAACGAAAACTATGCGGCGATCAGTGAGGCCCTGGCGCTCAAGGCGCGGGATCTTGCGGCGCTTGCGATCAATTCGTTCGAGGCCTCGTTTTTGAAAGACGAAGAAAAAGCGCGGTATCGAAACGAGATCACCGCGCTTTTGGTTTGATCGCTGTCACTTGCGGCTACAGGCGATTCAGATTGTTCATCACCCGTTGCCACTGCGACCGCGCCGCAGGTCCCACGGTCTGGGTGTCAATCGACTCGCTGATGGCTTTGGCGCGATTTTTCATTCGAGCCACGATGTTGTCGTTTTTCACATTGCGCTTGCGAAAACTGTCTCTGAGCGCGTTTGCGTCCTGATCAAACGCACTCAGTGCGCCCGACAGCGCGGTGGCCCAGCCTTTTGATTTCAGTTGTCCGTGCTGACGCATGTGATCGCGGAACGCGTTTTTGGTTCTCTCGGCTGCGTCTTCAATCTGGTCAACATGACCCCCGTAGCCGGCCGGCGCCGCCGAACTGCTTTTGGCTACCGCGCTACCGCCACTTTTGATCTGATCCATCAGGCGCTGGGTGTTGTTCCATTCATTTGCCATTCGCGTTGACGACGAGATCTGATTCATCAGACTGGAAATTCGGTTGCGGCGATGAGTCATCGCGTCGAAAGTCTCCGCGGCGCGGGCGTTCAGAACTCGCGGATTGCCGGACCTTCTGACTTCCTCCTTGAGATCATCACCAAGATTTTCCAGAACGTCGGACTCACGTATCAGCTGCGCGGCGGCATCACCTGAGCTGTTGCCGAGATGTTCCTTGGCGGCATTTCGAAAACGTTCGCTGGCCTGTTCGAGTCGATCCGTCACGTCACGCAACTGCGCTGTGGCAACAGTCGACAACATGCTCAATATCAATACAACAAGTAGTTTCGGGACGCTCAACTCGGGCAACCTCCAGGATAGTTAAGGGAATCAGATCCGGGTTCATGCGCGCCCATGGTGGGCTTTGCGTTGCGCCATGATCCCCGGTACCTCAAGTCTAGCCGCCTGACACCTGAGAAATGCAAACAACTATCGGCGCGCAAATGCCGCAGGGCGTCGTTCTGACACGGCTTTCAGGCCTTCCTTGAAATCATCTGTTTCGCGCAGTCGATCCTGTTCGGCGAGTTCATGGTCGGTTATGCGTTTAATGTCTTCGGCCAACCCGTCACGAAGCGTGGCCCGAATCGACTCGACCGCCAGTGGCGCCGACAGCGCGATTTCGGTAGCCATCTCGTGAGCACGGTTGCGCACGTTATCAAGCGTTGTGAGTTCATCGGCAAGGCCCATCTGAACAGCCTCCTCGCCCTTGATGCGACAGCCGGACATCAGCATCCAGCTTGCTTTCTGCATACCGACGATTCGTGGCAACGATACCGATAATCCAAAGCCCTGGTGAAAACCAAGACGCGCAAAATTGGCGGTGAATCTGCCCTCGGCGCACGTCACTCTGAAGTCGGTTGACATCGCCAGTCCCAGCCCGCCGCCAACAGCCGCGCCCTGAATTGCGGCGACCACCGGTTTGCGCGTGCTGAACACACGGGCCGCTTCGACATAAAGCTGTCCCGCAGTAGATGTGATTTGATCGTTACTCCAGGTGTCGCGTGAGCTGAAATCAGCGCCGGCACAGAAGTTCTTTCCCTGGGAGCACAGCACGATCGCT
Source organism: uncultured Gammaproteobacteria bacterium (assembly GCA_938034705.1). Classification (GTDB taxonomy): domain Bacteria; phylum Pseudomonadota; class Gammaproteobacteria; order Arenicellales; family CALHMG01; genus CALHMG01. Next base: position 7,311 of record CALHMG010000237.1, on the reverse strand, counting down.
CTGACAGCGTCGTCATGATCCAGCGCCTCATAGGCATCGGCGATAGCCTTGATCATGTCGTAGTCGAAAAAATTGTGAGGCGGTCGGCAGATTTCGACCGTTGCGACGTGGTTTTCGATAACAACAGCGAGTTCAGACGAGGATGACGGATTGGACATGGATCGATTCGCGCCGGGGGTTGTGGATGTGGTCCGCAAGTGTAGTTCGTCCGGGGGAAACACTCGACCGGCCGTATGGCGAAATCTGGTCGATGGCACGCTGCAGAAAAATACCGCCCGCCGTGTCGCTCCCTCGACACAATCAGCGTCACGCGAATAAACTTCCTGTTCTGCCCCGGATCGTGGTGTTTGACCGCGGTTGGGCATGCGCTGACGCGAGCGACGCACTCACAACCAACGCACCTTCATAACCAACAAAGGCACTCTGACGTGAAACTGACCCAGGCCCAGCTGACAGAATTTGAGCGAGAAGGTTATCTGTTCTTGCCCAACGTTTTTTCCGCGGATGAAGTGTCCGTGCTGCAACAGGCGGCATTGGATGTCTATGCCCTCGATCGTGACGAAGTCTGGCGGGAATCCAGCGGTGCGCCAAGAACAGCTTTCGCGGCGCACCAGTACAACGAGGCGTTTCGGCGACTCGGGCGTCACCCGAGGCTGGTAGATCCAGTCATGCAAATAGTTGACGGACCGGTGTACATGCATCAGTACAAGGTGAATGCCAAAGCCGCGTTCGATGGCGAAGTCTGGCAGTGGCACCAGGATTTCGGAACCTGGCATCGTGATGACGGGATGCCGGAACCACGCGCGATGAACATCGCGCTGTTTGTTGACGACGTCACCGCGGCGAATGGTCCGTTGATTTTTATTCCGCGAAGCCATAGCGAAGGTGTCCAGGATGCCGGTCATGATCTTGAGACGACGAGCTATCCGCTGTGGACGCTGGACCGCGAGAACGTAACCCGCCTCGCACAAGATGGCGGAGTGGTGGCGCCGACCGGGCCTGCCGGAAGCATGATCATGTTTCACAGCAACCTGGTTCACGCGAGTCCGCCGAACATCAGCCCATTCGGCCGCACGATTGTTTATCTGTCGTTGTGCCATGTTGATAACCACATCACCAAGCACAAGCGAGCACCATGGATCGCCCATCGCGATTTCACACCGATCGAGCCGCTTGACGATGATTGCTTTGCTGAACTTGTAGACCAACGCATCGCGGCGGCGGGTTAAAGCCGATGTCCTATCAGCAGTTGATTTCCAGACGTCTCGAGACGGATGGACCTATTCGTGTTGGCCTGATCGGCGCGGGAAAGTTTGGCTCGATGTTTCTTTCCCAGGTGCCGACGACCCGCGGTGTCGAAGTGTCATGTATCGCCGATCTGGAGCCTGCGCGGGCCAGGGCCGCCTGCGAGTCAGTCGGCTGGACGCCAGAACATATAGGCGCGACACGTTTTACCGACGATGCGCAGGCGATGATTGCATCGGACGATGTTGACATCGTTCTGGAAGTGACGGGTCATCCCGCTGCAGGCGTTCGGCATGCCCGCAAGGCATTCGACAGCGGCAAACATATTGTCATGGTCAACGTCGAAGCGGACGTCATGGTCGGGCCGCTGCTCGCGCAGGAAGCCGCGTCGGCGGGCGTCGTCTACTCCATGGCCTATGGAGATCAGCCGGCGCTGACCTGCGAACTCATTGACTGGGCGCGCAGCGCTGGCTTTGACGTGGTTGCAGCGGGTAAGGGAACACGTTACCAACCTCGCTATCACGCCTCGACGCCGGACACCGTCTGGGATCACTACGGTCTCACGCCCGAGGAAGCTGCGGCTGCCGGCATGAACTCCCAGATGTTCAACTCTTTTCTCGACGGAACCAAGAGCAGCATCGAGATGGCCGCGATTGCCAACGCATCAGGGTTGACGCCCGCGCCCGGTGGCCTGGAGTTTCCCGCCTGCGGCACCGATCACCTGGCACATATTTTGAAACCAAAATCTGCAGGCGGCGTGTTGCATCACAAAGGACAGGTCGAGGTTATCGCCAGCGAAGAGCGTGACGGACGCCCGACGCACAAAGATCTGCGCTGGGGTGTGTACGTCGTGATTGAGGCGCCAAACGATTATGCGGCGGCCTGTTTCAGCCAGTACGGTCTTGCGGTTGACGACACCGGTCGCTACGCATCGATGTTCAAGCCCTGGCACCTTATCGGTCTTGAATTGAACATTTCGGTCCTGTCGGCGGTTCTTCGTGGCGAGCCCACCGGCGCAACCGAGAGTTTCAGAGGCGATGTTGTTGCAACGGCGAAGCGGGATCTCAAGGCCGGTGAAACCCTGGACGGCGAGGGCGGTTACACGGTTTGGGGAAAGCTGATGCCGGCAACTGACAGTCTTGCCGTAGGCGGGTTGCCGATTGGACTGGCCCACAGCGTCAAACTCGTCAACGATGTTGCGCTTGGTGCACCGGTGCTGTGGAGCGATGTCGAGGTGCCGGCGTCGAGTGAGGCTTTTGAGGCGCGCAAAACCATGGAAGATCAGTTCCGGGGTCGCGAAAACGCCGCCTGAAACTTAAAGTGATCCAGGCGGCGGGTCGAAGATGTTGGTTTTGAGAACCTGAAACTTGCCGCCCTGGGGATCGAGAATGGTCGCAAGTCGACCTACATTCGGCACGTTCTGGGGCTCTATCAGAATTTCACCACCAGCGCTGCGCGCCAGTTCGACCGTCGCGTCACAGTCGTACACCCGAAAGCAGACGCCCCAGTAAGGACTACTGGACGGATCGAAGTAGGTCTTCGACATCTGCATCATTCCGGCAATCAGTCGGTCGCCCAGCCGGAAATAGATCTGATCGCCAGTGACAAGCGCTTCAGTCTCGCTGGTCCACCCAAACAGATCCGCATAAAAATGTTCCGTCGTTTCCAGATCACGCGTGAACAGATGATTCCATATCCAGGATTGCGGCTGATTGACGATGCCGGCACCCGCAAGCTTGTTGGGTTCCCACAGTCGGATGTTGGCGCCTGCGGGATCGCACAGTTCGCACACGCTTGCCAGGTCGCCAAGATCGCTGACGCCGTGGTTGATGCTGGCGCCGATTCTCTCTCCGATCCTGGATGACCGGACCGCGTTTTCAACATTGACGTAGCTGTTCCAGCTTGCCGAAGAATTGGTCGTGCGCGTAAGTCCGCACACCGGCTGCCCGTCGAGACTTGCCACAACGTAGGCCGGCATTGACTCGGTTTCGTCGAATTTCCAGCCAAAGGTCGCCGCGTAAAAGTCTTGAGCGGCAGCAGGCTCCGGCGTTTCGATGTCGATCCAGCAGAAATAGTGTTCCGGATATTGCGTAACGGGCACGATCATTATCTGGGTCTACGCACAGGTCTTGGGTGTGGGGCGCACAAGATACCGGAAAACGATCGATTTTCGTTGAGGCAGATCGTCGGCGGTCGGAAACCCTCGCCAGCCGAACGTATGAGCGTGGGAACGGTCATCGAACAAGCGCCTATACTTGAGGCAAAGCTCTTAACGGTATCCGACGTGACTGACGTATTCGATCGACCTGATGTTCCCCAGCCGGATCAGCCGCGCCCCGAACGCATCGATATTGCGCGCAACTGGTTGCCTCGATATACCGGGATGGAGATAGAGCAGTTTGGGGACTATGTGCTGCTGACCAATTTCTCAGACTATCTGGCGCGATTTGCACAACGATTTGACTGCGAAATTCTGGGTCTTGACCGACCGATGCAGGCGGCGACAAACGATCATGGATTGACGATGATCAATTTTGGCATTGGCTCCGCGAATGCCGCGACCGTGATGGACCTGCTTATCGCTCGACAGCCCAGGGGTGTACTGTTCCTTGGAAAATGCGGCGGCCTCAAGCAATCGAGTGAAATCGGTCACTTCATCCTGCCAATTGCCGCGATTCGCGGAGAAGGGACCAGCGACGATTACTTTCCAAAAGCGGTTCCGGCACTGCCGTCGTTCAAGCTGCACAAGTTCGTTTCCAGCAAACTGAGGGAGCACGATTTCGATTACCGTACGGGAGTGGTGTACACAACCAATCGTCGACTGTGGGAACATGATGACGAGTTTCTGCAGGAGCTTCACCGAATGACCTGCATCGCTATCGATATGGAAACGGCCACGATTTTCATGGTGGGCCACTACAATCAAATTGCAAGAGGCGCGCTGCTGCTCGTATCTGACGTTCCGGTTTTACCGGAAGGTGTCAAAAGCGAAGCGTCCGACCGGGAAGTAACAATTCAGTGGACCGACACTCACCTCGATCTGGGTATCGAAGCGATGACAGAGATCGGCGCCGACGGCGAGACGATCAGGCATTTTCGATACTGAGCGCGTTTCCAGCGAGTTTGAATCGGGTTCTCTCGAGATGAGCCAGACAGGATCTGAACGACTTGTCTTCAAAGGCGTAATGCTGGCGCTGGTTTCGGCTCTGACGTATGCCAGTTCACTGGTGCTGAGCGCGACGGCTTTCGAATACGGCATGGCGCCATTGACCATGACGATCATGCGTTTTCTTGCCGTTGCGGTGTTTCTTGGTGGCTATCTCATCGTCACCCGCGGTTTCGTGCCAATCCTCACGCTGCCCGGTCGCTACGCCATCGGTATCGGTGCCTTTCACTTCAGCGGCAACCTGATGATGATGATTGCGGTCGCCATCGCGCCTGTCAGTATCAGTATCGTTCTGTTCTACACGTTCCCGGCTATTGTTCTGGTGGTCTCGTCGATGCTGGACCGCAAGATGCCCGGGGGTATTGAGATAATCACGATTGTGATTGCTATTGCCGGCGTTGCGCTGACCGTCAACACGGGTGAGACGCATTCTGCGATCAATATGCTCGGCGTCGGTCTGGCGCTGGCTGCTGCCATAGCTGTATCAATGATGATGATCGGCACGCAGCGTCTGCTTGCGGGTCAAAATTCGGTGGGCGTGACTTTTAATCTTGCGATCACTTCAGTAGTGCTCGGCATCGTTGCCAGTTTCGTCAGCGGGATTTTCGCGATGCCCAACAGTGCCGAAGGATACTGGACGCTGCTGTTCGTGATGGTTCTGTATCCCATCGCGCTGACGTGCGCCGTGCTGGCGATTGGTCTTGCGGGTGCTGTTACCGTGGCCCTGGTGTTGTGTATCGAACCGGTTCTAACCGTACTGCTGGCCGTAGGCTTCAAGAACGAAACGCTGACGCCGCTTCAGATCTGCGGCGTCGCGCTGGTCATTTCGGCGATTGTATTCCTGCAGTGGCAGCGCAGTAAACGCACTGGCCGACGGTCTCAGGTTTCGTAGCCCTCGACAAACACCATCTGGCCTTCGGATGCGGACATTCGCATCGCCTTGAGCTCGGCGTAGTCGTCGGAGTCATACCATCCGGTCAGCGCCTCCATGGTGTCAAACTCAAGGATGACAATTCGATTGGTTTCTTCGTCGCCCTCACGGGTTGTCGTCTCGCCGCCTCTTACGACGTAGCGCCCGCCGTGTTTGGCGATAGTGGCCGGTACGCCTTTCTGGTATTCCTTGAATTTCTCAAGGTCTGTGATTTTGATTCTTCCGACTGCGTAAGCTGCCATAGATAACTCCTTGCCCGCGATTGCGTCTGGGTGGATTGTTATTGCACGCTACGCCACACACCGGCGTTCGGGCAACAGCAGATTTCTAGTGATGCATCGCGGCGATGTGTTTGATCCCAAGTCCGCAGCAACCGCCGACAATCTGAATGCCGTCGTCATACCAGCTGTTTGCGAGCGCGGCGAAATCTACAGGTTCGATGATTCCGTCAAAGACCCAGTCCGGCATTTTGAAGACACCGCCATCGGGGTAAGCTGACAGTGGACCCTTGAAATGCCTGCGAATGATTTCGATGGCTGGATCAACCGCCGGGATATTGGTGTGCATGACGCCGAAGACATCGCCACCTGCCTGCACCAGAGTTTTCACGAGATCCTCATAGGGAACGTCGCGTTCCTTTAAGAAAGAAAGCACCTCGCCGTCATTTCCGATCCGGGCTGACGTCCCGACCCATACCGGAAGGCCTGTTGCGCGGGCGGCTTCAATGGCCAGAACCGAAAGCTCAGGGTCGTACATCATTTCCATCAGGATCAGATCCACACCGCTTTCGGCCAGGGTCTCGGCCATCTCCTCAAAGTTGGCTTTGGCGATGTCGGTAGCGGGGACCATTTCAGGGAGGCGACCGGATGTGCCTTCTGCTACCGGGATTTGATGCGACATCGAACCTGCCACAACGATCGGTCGGTCAGCCTGCACCTGATCGCGAGCCTGCAGGGCCAGTTCTACAGCGCGCCGTGTTGACGGCATTGCTTCGTCACCCAGACCCGCTGGACCCATCATGTTGCGATTGGTCGAATAGGTGTTCGCGGTAACGATATCGGCGCCGGCCTGGATGTATTCTGAATGTACGGCGATAGTTTCATCCGGGTGCGACATGTGGGCAACCCCGCACCAGACCTTTGGGTGCATCGGTACTCCCTTGACCTGGAGTTCAGTGCCGGTGCCGGCATCGAGGGTTATGTGGTCACCCGCGGTCATCCGGGCTTGAAGTTGATCAAAGGCGTCACTCATGGCTCAGATACCTGTTTTTGTCAGCGGATATATCCGAGACTTTTCAGTTTGATGATAATGCGGTGTGCGGCAAGGTCGGCGCTCAACTCGCTGGTGTCGATCACCATCTCGGCGTTAACCGGGGTTTCGTATGGGTCACTGACGCCGGTAAATTCCTTGATCTTGCCTTCCCGGGCGAGCTTGTACAGCCCCTTGCGATCGCGCGCCTCGCAAACTTCAAGCGGCGTGTTGACATGAATCTCAATGAATCCACCCAGAGGCGACACCATCTCGCGCACCTGACGCCTGGTTGCTGCGTAGGGGGCAATCGGAGCGCATACCGCGACACCACCAAATTTGGTGATTTCGCTTGCGACATAACCAATGCGTCTGATGTTGAGGTCGCGATGCTCTTTGGAAAAACCCAATTCACTTGAAAGGTTTTTGCGGACGTGATCACCATCGAGCAGAGTGACTCGTCGATCGCCTGTTTCCTGTAATTTAACAACCAGAGCGTTGGCGACGGTGGATTTTCCAGAACCGGATAATCCGGTGAAGAAAACTGTAAAGCCCTGGGCATTGCGCGGTGGATGTGTGCGACGCAGTTCTTCGATGACTTTCGGATAGGAAAACCAGTCTTCGATTTCAAGGTCTTCGGCTAGCCGGCGATGTAGCTCGGAATCGGAAATATTGCGCACGTTCATGTCTTCGGTAATTTCATCGATAGGCATGTACTGTG
>CALHMG010000236.1 GCA_938034705.1 uncultured Gammaproteobacteria bacterium | reverse complement strand
GTTCGCGTTTTCACAGGTAAAGCTTATTCGAGCTTGCGCTGAGGCAATTGCCCCAGCCTCGCCAACAGACCACAATAGCCGGATGGCCGGCCTGATTCCCAGAGACTTTATCGACACGCTACTCACGCGGGTAGACATTGTCGACGTCATTGATGGTCGTGTGCCTCTGATCAAAAAGGGCAAGGACTTCATGGCCTGCTGCCCGTTTCATGACGAGAAGACGCCATCGTTCTCGGTGAGTCAGCCCAAACAGTTCTTTTACTGCTTCGGCTGTCAGGAGCGCGGCAACGCCATCGATTTTCTGATGAAGCACGAGAATCGCCCGTTTCCCGAAGCGGTGGAAGAACTCGCGAATCTGGTCGGGCTGGAGGTGCCTCACGACGGCAGCGGACCAAGCGCCGAACAGCGCGCGGTAACCGACGCGCTGGTGGATATGGTTGAAAAAGCCAACGCGTTTTACCAGGACCAGCTGAAGAACCATCCCGAACGCAATCTCGCCACCGACTATCTCAAGGATCGTGGCCTGACCGGCGAAATCGCCAAGTCTTTCGGGCTCGGTTTTGCGCCTGACGCGTGGGACAACCTCGCGCGCAAGCTCGGGGGCAACGCACAGAACAACGAGCTGCTGGAAACGGCTGGCCTGATCACCGAGCGCACGTCGGGCGGCGGCTACTACGACCGGCTGCGCGGGCGCGTTATTTTTCCGATCGAGGATCACCGTGGACGCATTGTCGGATTTGGCGGGCGGGTGCTTGGCGACGGCGAACCGAAGTACCTGAACTCACCGGAGACTCCGCTGTTTCACAAGGGGTCGGAGCTGTACGGCCTCTTTCGCGGTCGCAAGGCGTTTGATCAGAGCGGTCGCGCGATTGTGGTCGAAGGCTACATGGACGTGATCGCGCTGGCGCAGTTCGGCTTCGAGGGCGCCGTCGCAACGATGGGGACCGCCACCACCAAACCACACCTGGAGCGACTGTTCAGACTGGTCTCGGAAGTCGTGTTCTGTTTTGACGGTGACCGGGCCGGTCGCAAAGCGGCGTGGAAGGCGCTGGATACGAGTCTGCCGCTGCTGGCTGACGGTCGTCAGGTGAGCTTCCTGTTTTTGCCGGACGGCGAGGATCCCGACAGCATCGTGCGCGAAGGCGGCGCGGCCGGTTTTCGCGATCGACTCGACAATGCCACCTCGCTGCCGGACTTTCTGTTCGACGAACTCGCCACCGACATCGATCTCGGTCGCCTCGACGGACGTGCACGTTATGTTGAAGCCGCGCGCCCGTTTCTGAACAGACTTCCGCGCGGCGTGTTGCGTGATCTGCTTGTTGAGCAGCTGGCGCAACTCGCGCGTACCAATGTCGAAACGCTCAATCGAACCCTCGCGGGCGAAACCCAGAGCCTGTCGCCCACGGCCGAGGCTTCACCACGCCGGGCACGCCCGCGCCGTGATGGCGAACGACTCGAGCCCCTCTCCCAGGCGATATCCCTTGCGCTGCAGGAGCCCGCGGTCACCCTGCAGAACCTCAACTACGAGCAGCTGGCCGAGCTTGATCAGCCGGGTGTCGATGTCCTGCTGGAGATCATCAATACCGTCGCGGATACCCCGGATATCCGTCAGGCCGCCCTGCTGGAGCGTTTTCGGGACCACCGGTACCACGCCAGACTTGAAGAACTGGCCACCCGTAACCAGATTCTCCCTGAGGACGGATTCGAATCCGGCTATGCCGGCGCTATCCAAAAACTGCTCGAAGTCCTGCGAGACGAAGAGATCTCGGGGCTGAAACAGGCCATATCCGCGGGTGATGCGACCGACGGGGATCGAGAGCGGCTCAACACACTGTTAAAACAGCGAATTAATCGATATTAGCGGTAATTTGCCGGTACAATCCGAGCGTCAAAAACCGCTATAATTGGGAGTCCTGCTCGAGGCCCATTCAGGCAACAGCCTGACTCGGAAATTCTCGGCCGGACACAAGGCTAACCCCCACGTCGACAGGCATCTTCCGTAACCGGTAAATGCCCGAGTCATCTCCTAGAGGTCATCTCTCCCATGGCAGATACGTCTGATCAAACGGCAGTTGCCGGCATCACCCACGCCGCAACAACGACAGAACTCAAGAAGTTAATCCTGAAGGGCAAGGAACAGGGCTTCCTCACCTATCGCGAGATCAACGATCACCTGCCCGAAGACATGCACGACACCGATCAGATCGAAGATGTCGTGAACATGATCAACCAGATGGGCATCGACGTCTTCGACAAGGCCCCGGATGCCGACAGCATTATTCTGAAGACGGCGGATCAGGATGAAGAAGAAGTTGCCGAAGAAGCAGAAGCTGTACTGACAACGGCGGTTGAAAGTGAGTTCGGCCGAACTACTGATCCTGTGCGCATGTACATGCGCGAAATGGGCACGGTAGACCTGCTGACCCGTCAGGACGAGATCATTCTCGCGAAGCGTATCGAAGAAGGTATTCGACAGAGCACCGCCGCGATCGCGTGTGTGCCGCTGTCGGTTGCCCAGTTCATGAAGCACGCCGACGCGATTGTCGCTGAAGAGATGCGACTGACTGATCTTGTCGCCGACTTTGTTGACCCGAACGCCGAAGATGACTCGGTGCCAAAGAACGACGAAGAAGCGCAGAAGATCAAAGAAGAAAAAGAGCGCGCCGAGGCTGCTGGCGAGGAAGTCGAAGAAGAGCCTACCGGTCCGCAGATGGACGAAGCTATCGAGCGCTTTGGCCGAATTCGCAAGGCCGCTCACGCCATGTTCAAGGTTGTTGAGAAACACGGCATCGGTTCAGAGCAGATCGTCAAGCACCAGAACAAGATCGCCGAGGAATTTCAGTCGATCAAATTTGTTCCCAAGCAGGTCGATGCACTGAGCGCTACCGTTCGTGATCTTGTTGACGGTGTGCGCGTTCGCGAAAAGGAAATCGCCGAAATCTGCGTCACCCAGGCACGCATGCCGCGCAAGCTCTTCATCGAGATGTTTGTAGGCGGCGAGAAAGATCCGGAGCTGTTCGACAAAATGATCGCGAGCGGCGAAGGTGACACCGAAACGCTGAAACAAAATCTGCGTCTGCTTAAAAATCTGCAGACCAAGATGATCGCCATGGAAGAAAAGGCGCAGCTGCCTATCGGCGAGCTGAAAGAAGTCAACCGTCGCATGTCGATTGGCGAAGCCAAAGCGCGACGCGCAAAGAAAGAAATGGTCGAAGCTAACCTTCGACTGGTGATCTCGATCGCCAAGAAGTACACCAACCGGGGTCTTCAGTTCCTGGATCTGATTCAGGAAGGCAACATCGGCCTGATGAAGGCCGTGGACAAGTTCGAATACCGACGGGGTTACAAATTCTCGACCTATGCAACCTGGTGGATTCGTCAGGCCATTACGCGCTCGATCGCTGACCAGGCCCGCACTATCCGTATTCCGGTGCACATGATCGAAACGATCAACAAGCTCAACCGCGTATCGCGCCAGATTCTGCAGGAGCAGGGTCGCGAAGCGCTGCCGGAAGAACTTGCTGAACGCATGGAGATGCCCGAGGAGAAAATCCGCAAGGTATTGAAGATCGCCAAAGAGCCGATCTCCATGGAAACCCCGATCGGTGACGACGAAGACTCACACCTCGGTGATTTCATCGAAGACAAGAACGCAACGGCGCCGCTCGACGAAGCGACCGGCACCGGCCTGCGCTGGGCGACGGGCGAGATTCTCGACACGCTGACGCCACGCGAGGCCAAAGTGCTGCGCATGCGCTTTGGTATCGGCATGAACACCGATCACACGCTTGAGGAAGTCGGCAAGCAGTTCGACGTGACACGTGAGCGCATTCGTCAGATTGAGGCGAAGGCGTTGCGCAAGTTGCGCCACCCCAGCCGCTCGGAGCATCTGCGCAGCTTCCTCGATCAGAATCAAACCTGATCGATTCAGGTGTCGATGCTCAAAAGGCGCTCTTCGGAGCGCCTTTTTTGTCGCGCGGCATCATTGACGGATATACTCAAGCCCGTCACAAGTATTGGGCCTGTAGCTCAGTTGGTTAGAGCAGGGGACTCATAATCCCTTGGTCCCAGGTTCGAGTCCTGGTGGGCCCACCAATTTCTACCTGCGGTTCTCACGCTCGAGCGCGTTGCGATCCTCGGGAGTGTTCGATACAGCATCGCGCAACCCGAACATTTTGTACCTGCGGTTCTCACGCTCGAGCGCGTTGCGATCCTCGGGAGTGTTCGACGCTCTCTACCAATTTTCACCCGCTGTCGGCCCGTCCTGCCGGACGGGTTTCAAGAAGCTTCGCTTCTTGGGCTCTGGGTCGGTCGGCGATTTGATACCTGCGGTTCTCGCGCTCGAGCGCGTTGCGATCCTCGGGAGTTTTCACCGGTTGTCGGCCCGTCCTGTCGGACGGGTTTCGGGAAATTTATTTCATGGCTCGTGCAAAAAAGATTTGCCGGCCGGACTGAATTTTTGAACCTGCGCGCGGCTTCGTTTGCGGGTGACCGCGCTACACTCGACTGAGACTTACACTTTGGAGAGTTTCAGATGCGACTGTTGATGGGCAACTACAACTACTCGTCGTGGTCGGTGCGCGGATGGCTGGTACTGAAAGCGAGCGGTGTCCCGTTTGACGTTGAGAATGTGTCGCTGTTCAAGGGCGAATACAAACAACAGATTCTGAACGCCAGTCCCGCGGGCAAGGTGCCGATACTGGTCGACGGTGACGTGACGGTGGCGGATTCCCTGGCTATTGCCGAACACATGGCCGAAAAAAACCCCGAGCTCTGGCCCGCCGATGCCGCAGCGCGTGCACACGCTCGATCGATCAGCGCCGAGATGCATAGCGGATTCGTGGCCATGCGTGAGACATTGCCCATGAACACCCGAGCTACCGGACGTCGCGTGTCAGTGACTGCAGAGACCCGGAATGACATTGACCGCTTTGCCGCTATCGTTGCGGAATGCCGATCGCGTTTTTCAAACCGAGGCGAGTGGCTGTACGGCGACTATTCGATCGCCGACATGATGTACGCGCCTGTGGTTTCACGACTCCACACCTATGGAGTTACGCCTGAATCGATCACCGAGTACTGCGAACATGTGCTTCGTGCGCCGGTCGTTCGTGAATGGTTTGCGATTGCAGGCGACGAGTCCGATGTCATTGAGAAATCAGAAGTCGGGCAGGCATAGCTTAAGGTCGGGCGCCAGCCGTAACTGCTGATTCTCGACACGACGTCTGAGCCAGCGTTCACACGTTATTGGAAAAACTCATGCCGTTTACGGATCGGTTTCCAGTAACTTGAGAAACTCTTTAACGGTCCGTCAGGTTCCGGATAGCACCATCGGCGCGAATCTCTTTCGCCGGGCCAGTGAGCGGTAGCCGGATACTCCCGGGTCACGATTTCGACGTCGTCAGATCCCTCGCCCAGCAAGGTCTGCTGCTCGCCAACGAATATTTCAAGGCCGTCGATCTGCCTCGCCCAGTGTTCAATAAATCGCCAGCGCAGCGAGCTTAAGGCAAACTCGGCGTGCATCCCGGGCTCGATCCACAGAATACGCCTGCCGGAATCGCTGCTTCGCCAAGTCGGATCGAGGTTCCAGATGGAGTAGAGCAACACCCGTTGATCGCCATGTCCAACCGGGGCGCACGTCGAGATCGGAAATTCATTTTCAAACTCCAGCGAAGCGCGATGCTGCATGACATCGGGGACCGCCTGAACAGGCAGGTCGTCGTAGCTGAAATCCAGAAATGTATCGCGCTGCCGGTGGCCGGAGAATCGATTCAGGTTGTCCTGGTTGGCGTAATACTTGCGGTGACTGAAGCTGCCGCACACCCACTGCCAGCTCAGACAGTTGCTGGCAAGATCCCCGTCAAGCAGGTGGTAGTAGAGCCAGCGCGCAGGCTGGTACCAGTGTGTGCGAGCCACGTTACACGTCACCGCCGCAAGCCAGAGACGCGCGTGATTGTGCATATAGCCATGTGAAGTCAATGCGGCAATACAGTCGTCAATAGTCCGGATACCGGTGTTCGCGCTGGCGATCACCACCGGCATGAGATCACTGTCAACGCCTTCCTGTGGATGACGCATGTCGGTGAAAATCTCGCGACCGTGCCGGCCCCACACCCGGTGAAAAAACTCTCTCCAGCCCAACTCGGTGAGTAATTTTTCAGCGACGCTGGGCGTCGATGTATCAACTATCACATCCGCAATCGATCGAGTGTCAATGACGCCGTGTGTGATAAACGGACTCAGGTGCGTTACCGCGCCCCTAAGCTGATTGCGTGTGCGGGCATAGGCAAGCGGTTCAATGTCAGCAATACGCTGTTGAATGGTATTGTGATCAACAAGGAAATCAGGAAACAAGGCTGTCGGTAATACCGGTTTGGCGGGTTGCAGGATCAATCCAGATTGAGTCTGGAATCAATCAGGAATCAATTAGGAATTAATCAAGAGTCAATCGGGAATCAACGTGACATCACCCTGGCATCAACCCGCAGCACCGCTATGAAAGCACTGTTGATTTTTCCGCACCAGCTGTTGATCGATCACCCGGGGTTTGCGCTGGAACCCCAGCGAATCGTGATCACTGAAGATCCTTTATTTTTCGGCGATGCGCAATACCCGCTGGATTTTCACGTGCAAAAGTTAATGCTCCACCGCGCGAGCATGCGCCACTATGCCGACACGCTCATTGCTGCGGGCCGCGAGGTCGACTACGCCCAGTACGCTGGCGGCGAGTCCTCAACCGGCAAGGTGGTAAAGCGTTTGGCCACCGAGGGGTTCACTGAAATCTGCGTCTGCGACGTCGTAGACTTTGCGCTGGAAAAGAGACTGACCGCGAACTGCAGTCGACACGACATTACGCTGACGTGGCTTCAGAACACCGGCTTTGTGAACGCCGGGAACGAGAACACCGAGTATCGGGCGGGCAAGAAACGCTGGTTCATGGCCGACTTCTACCGCTGGCAACGACAGCGCCTCGACATTCTGGTCGACCCGGACGGAAAACCGGTCGGCGACAAATGGAGTTTTGACGAAGACAACCGAAAAAAGATTCCGAAAAAGAAGCTGGGAGAGCTGCCGGCGCTTGAATTCCCGCCAGACAGCGACTGCGCATCCGAAGCCGCGCGGTACGTCGCGAAAAACTTCCCCAAAGCATTCGGCACTGCCGACAAGCTGCTGTATCCGCACACCCACGCTCAGGCGCTGACGTGGCTAAACCGGTTTCTCGAAATCAGGCTCGCGGAGTTTGGTCCTTTTGAGGACGCCATCGTCGAGGATGAGAACTGGCTCTACCACAGCGTACTCACCCCGATGCTCAACACCGGACTGCTGACGCCAGCCGAGGTCCTGGCCGCGGTGCTGGAATATGCCGACAGCCACGGCACACCTCTGTCGAGCCTGGAAGGCTTTGTGCGTCAGATTGTCGGCTGGCGCGAGTTCATGCGGGCGACCTACGCGCACCTTGGCGTCACTATGCGTACAACCAATCACTGGCAGCACCACAATTCGATGCCCGCCGCCTTCTACGACGGATCTACCGGGATCACGCCAGTCGACAACACGATCAAGCGGGTACTGGAAACCGGCTACTGCCATCACATCGAACGACTCATGGTTCTGGGGGGATTCATGTTTTTGTGCGAGATAGACCCGGACGCGATCTACAGGTGGTTTATGGAAATGTATGTCGACAGCTACGACTGGGTGATGGTGCCCAACGTTTATGCAATG
>CALHMG010000235.1 GCA_938034705.1 uncultured Gammaproteobacteria bacterium | reverse complement strand
TGGGCGATTGCGGATGGTGAGACGTCAGCACTGAGCTCGAGAGGAACCGTCTCGGTCGCTCCGTCTCGATATACAGCCGCAGCAGCAAAGGTTGTTCCAAGATCAATTCCGGCGGTGTAGGTAGTTCTTGTCATGAGTCTTGATCTGAGGGTGTCGATGTGGTCGTGGGAGCCGTCGTTGAGGTCTGGGGCTCGTCGCTCGTTGTTGGCAGAGTTGTTTCGCTGGGAATGGACGATGATGGGGGAGCCGCTTGGGCAGCGGGACTCTCGGTGATCTGCTTGCCAGATCCATCGAACACCACGCAGGTGAAGGGAACCCTGCCGTCTTGGCTCTGTGCAGCATCCGCTAACGCAGCCAACATCAGGTCGCAGAACTCAATCGCTTCATCCAGGGTCAGCCCGCCTCCGGCGTGGGCGATTGCGGAACGGCCTGCCAGGAGGATCTCCTCATTCCCGAGCATCCAAACAAGGTTCTCGCCGGGAGATGGATGATCAACAGCCAGCTCAACGACTTCAATCTCTGTTGCCCGATTCGCAAAGGATCCGGCCTTTGCGGCCACCAACGCTTGCAGGTTTTGAAGATCTTCGTCGTCGATCTCTTGAGACGAAGTGGCAAACATGATCCAAGGCGTCGAGATGATTTCGCCCGACCCACCCGGTGCGTCTTCCCCGCCATCTCCCGTCGTCTCTCCGCCTACCGCAGCTTCCTCAGCGATATCGATCGTCACCGGTTCACTGACCGGCGACGTTCCAGTTTCGTTGGTAGCGCGGAGGTGGACCGTGTTTTCTCCCGGGGGAAGTTGAAGACTGGCAACTTCTATGGGGCTAGTGAGAAAAGTGCTCCCGAATGGTTCGTTGTTGATGATCGGTTCGTATTCGAGCCCATCAAGGGCATTCCAACTGAGCTGATCGCCGTCGAGGCGAACGCCGGTTGGCGCCTCAATATCGGTCGACGCAATCGTCGCAGTAGTGATGTCGCCAAAGATCGACGCTTGACCTTCGCTATCGATAGATCGCGCTCGAAGGCAGAGATCTGCTGCCGTCTCGGAGGGAAGCGGAAGTGCTCCGGTTGTTACTTCTTCGAAGGACGCCACAGCCAGCGGCGCCACAGTAAGGCTGTTCTGCTGATCGCATGGGATCAGTTGGACATCGGTCTGAACCGATCTTGGATCACTAACCCATGACAGCAGAACTTCCTCGGGGGAGGGCACGGCGACAAGGTTCTGCGGTGGGTTTGGAGGGTCTTCAAGACCCCGACCACCTCCGCGGGGGTACAGCAGTATCCCCGCAGCGATGACGAGAGCGGCGACGACCGGCAGCACGGCTACGGGAACCCATGGCTTCTGTTCGAACGAAACCCCATGGGACGCTCCGGGTTGAGGTGCGCCGTTTCTACCAAGGGCGACGGTCGAGAGGTTTGCCGTATGTTGCTCGGGCTTTCCGATCGGTAGGAGCTTCCGAACCCGTGCTTCGACGAGAAAGTCTCCTTGATTACCTGGCCGGATCTCAAGCTGCTTTGGCGCCCATGCGATAGACAGCGCTTCCGGGTCAAAGTCAGCAGCGAGCAGCCGAACTTTTGTAGCGGTCGTTCCCTCGTTCCGGACAGAGAGCCGGTACTGCCCCTTCGCCCTGCCAGCGATTGCTGCCGGGACAACTCGCGACCGGGTCGCGCTTATCGGTGAGATATCGAGGGAACCCTCTGCGGACGTGGAATCCTGGTCGCTCTCTAGGGCCTCTACGGCGATCACATACGGCGAGTCTCCAGCCGGTGTGGTCCGATTGTGAGGCGGAGCGAAGGTAACGACAACATCGACCTCATCGAGTTCAAGCAAAGAAATCTCGATTGAGGGTCGAGCGTTCGCCGCATCTTCCTCAACCCTTCGAAACGCGACCCACTTCGACGCGGGAAAGTGTTCGGGTATGAAAATTCGGTATTGGCCGACCGACGGTGAGTTGTTCCTTAATGTCAGCCGCGTCGTAGCAGAACTTCCAGGGTCGACAATGAGAATTGTGTCAGCAAGATGCGTTGCGGGCTTCGCCATTGGTCTGTCTCAAATCGATCTTGATCTGCCAGAACTGCCCGAGAGTGCAGTTTTCGATCGATAGCTTCAATCCGGTTTCTTACTGCACTCGGGAGATGGCTTCATGAGATTGGGTTGGCGCTTGGCGGCTTTGGTTTTCGGATTGTTCCTGTCGGTGACGGGCACCGCTCAGGGAGAACCGAGAGCCGATTCGGAAGAAGCGGATCTACCGTCAGTTCCGCTTATCTACAAGACCACCAATGTGCCCCATGTCGAAGGCGATTCAATCGCCGTCGCTCTTCGCAAGATGCATCAGCATCAGATCGGATTATCTAGGATTCGTCAGGAGGGTTGCGATGTTCAGTCTCCGACAACTGAGGGTGTCGTTCAAACTCAGAATCCGAAGGCCGGAAGCTCGATTCTGAAGTCAGATGTGGTTTTGACTTGCGTGGAAGCGAAAATTCCAACTGTTCCCAACGTAGTTGGCGAGACAATCAGCGATGCCGAGCAGCAGGTGCGGAGTGTCGCCCTCTTCCCAGCCCCCGTTGCCTCGTGTGGCGTTGTCGACCCGGCTCGTGACCGAGTCGTTGCACGCTTTCAGCACCCGAAAGGAGGAGAGCTTCACAGCAGGGGAGAGTCGGTGGCTATCGCATGTGACCGGTCGCAGTATCTACCCGACGTCGTAGGTCTCGACATCAATGCCGCAGTCGACTTTTTGGCTGACTACGCATTTCAGATTACGTGGTCGAGCGCATGCGGTGGTTCGGCTCCTTCGCGAGACCCGTCAGTCAAGGTTGTTTCTCAAAGTCCGCTCGAGGGCTGGAGCGTTGTTGAGAGTGTTGAGAGCGTCCAACTCGATTGTGAGTCGGACGTGGATGGTGATGGGTTTGCTGATGGTGATGACAATTGCCCGAGTGTCGCGAACCCGGATCAAGTCGATACGGATGACGATTCAACCGGGGACGCGTGTGACGGAGATTCGGATGGTGACGAGATCGTCGACGAGGCCGATAACTGTGTTCTGACCTCAAACCAGAGCCAACTCGATACCGATGGCGATGGCTCGGGCGACGCTTGCGACTCTGACGACGATGGCGATGAGATCGCGG
>CALHMG010000234.1 GCA_938034705.1 uncultured Gammaproteobacteria bacterium | reverse complement strand
GCTGATGGCACTTGCGACAGTCAGCGCTGTCGTGCTCGTTGCGCTGAGCCTGACTTCACTCGGCGCCCGGCGCATCGGTAGCGTTGCGCAACCACACGTTCGCCGCGCCAGCTGGACGCTGCTGGTCATTGCGGCGGGCCTCGGCAGCGGCATTCTCACCTGGTCAGTCGCTGAGCCAATGTTCCATCTGCAGATGAATCCGTTAATCGACGGCGACGATGCTGGCATCAGGATTGCCGCTGGGAGGTCCCTTGCGATTACCTGGCTGCACTGGGGTTTTCATTACTGGGCCACCGTCGCGTTAATGGCCCTTGTCTTCTCGCAAATCATGTTCAGGCCGCCCGCCCGATACTTGTCCCATGCTGTCGCCTTGCTGATCGCGTTGCTGATTACGGGACTCGCGGCTTCGATTGTGATTTCTATTCGCAACGTAGTACCCGGGTTGCTCGCAGATCTGGGCACCGTATCCAGGGCGTCGCCGATTGCCGGCAGTATCCAGCCGGTTTCAGAAACCGACACGATGAGCCTGATCATGATGGCCTGCGTTGCTCTGGCGCTGCTGCTTACGATTCTGCCGCGCCATCGTGGCCTGAAACTCGCGGCCACGGCGAGTGTCCTGACGATGGCAGTCTGTTTCGCGGCTGTCTCGATCGACACACCACTGATCGCCGACCCGTCGCTCCTGACCCTGGCAATTGACGAGTACTGGCGGCATGTCGCGCCAGCCTTTCCGTTCGGAGAACTGCTTTCGGATTCCGAATGGACATCACTGTGGTCAGGGTACTACGCAAGCTGGTGGTGGCTCCTGTGTCCACTGCCCGCATTTTTTATTGCCCACATCTCCAGGGGGCGCACGATCCGTGATCTGATCTTCACAATTATAGTAGCGGGAGGTGTTGTTACCTTCGCGTGGACCGCGTTGATCGGTGGCAGCGCACTGGTTACTGAACTTACAACTCAACAGTTCGCAGCATCCGTGAGACTCGATATTGCGGCCTCAATACCGTCACTGGTTGACGCAACCGTCGAGGCACAGTGGCGACCGGTGATCAAGATTGTCTTTGTGCTGCTCGCTCTGTTTCTGCTGCTGACAAATCTGGCGACGTCGGTTTGGGCTATTGCCAGCCACTACGCGACCACTCCAACGGCGCACCGATTGATCAGCGCGGCAGTATTAGGACTCGTGATTCTGCTGTGCCTGCTCATGTCTGAACGACAGATGATGGCGCGGGTCGATCTGCTGCTGGTCAGCATCGTTCCTCTGGTAACGGTGGCTTTCATATTCGCCGCGGCGAAAGCCCTGCGACCCGGGAAATCGAATCTTGCCGACCTGTCAGCACCTTCGGTGTGACGGCCGGACCGCTCCCTCTGGATCGACCATGATAAAGTTGGCGCGTGGCCGAACCAGAACACCCAGAGTCGTCTTCAGACGAAAACGCTGAACCCGCGACACCTGCCTCCATGCCGGCAACGATCGTTGACGGCACAGCGTGGAGAATCCTTGGTATCACCGTGTTCGGCGCCCTCATCGGACTGGTTTGCGCGTTTCTCGCGCTGGTGTTCGTGGATATTGTCGAGTTTCTCGGCAAGCTGCTGAAAAGCTCACCCGAAGCTCGTCGCGGCGAATTCAAAATCCCGATCTGGATTGCCCTTGGCGTGCCAATTGCGGGAGGCCTTTTGACGGGCCTGCTGATCCGGTTCGCAACGACCCTGAAAAAAGCCCAGGGGCCGCCGGACGTCATTCGGGCGACCCAGGCAAGACGTGGAGTGATGGATCTTCGCGAAGGCCTTGTCTCCACCGCCGCGTCGATTGTCTCTCTTGGCGCTGGCGCATCGGCAGGACAATACGGCCCGCTCGCTCATCTCGGAGGAATCATCGGTTCGGCAATGTCGAGACTGTTGCGCGCACCGGCCCAGGGCTCGATCGGCGTCGGGTGTGGCGTGGCCGCAGCCATCGCCGCAGCGTTTAACGCGCCGATCGCTGGATTGATCTTCGCCCACGAAGTTGTTCTGCGCCACTACAGCCTGCGCGCGTTTGCTCCCATCACGGTTGCGTCGACCATGGGCTACATGCTGGCCAACTATGTGTTCGATACAACACCCCTGTTCGATGCAGGTGACGTCAAAATCCGTTATCCCGCTGAGTACATCGCGTTCGTGGTCACCGGCTTGCTTGGCGCCTGCGTCGCGGTTGCGTTAATGCGTTCTCTTGCGCTTGCGCGCAAGCTCGCCAAATCATCCGGTATTCCCGACTGGCTGCGTCCGATGTTCGCGGGCGTCGCAATCGGATTAATAGCACTGTGGATTCCGGATGTCCTCGGTATTGGTGACAGTGTCATACGCGAAGGAATCGAAACCCGGCAGGACGTGGGTTACGTATTTCTTTTGATGATTGCGAAGATCATCGCGACTTCAATCTGTCTTGGGTTTGGATTTGTTGGCGGCGTTTTCAGCCCGGCACTCCTGATCGGTGTGCTGTTGGGCAATTTGATCGGCAGCGCGGTTGTCCTGCTGACGGGCGACTCGCATTCGGCGCTCGCGCTTTACGCGATATGCGCCATGGCCGCCGTGACGAGCCCGGTCATCGGTGCGCCGCTGACAACGATTCTGATCGTATTTGAGCTCAGCGGAAACTACGATCTGACAACGGCCGTAATGGTCAGTGTTGTTTTTTCGAATGTGGTTGGCTACCGGGTCTTTGGTCGCTCCTGGTTCGACAAAGAACTCTCCAACGACGGCTTTGACCTCAGCCTTGGGCGCGACAAGGTGATCCTGGAGGAACGTCATGTTCGGGACATCGTGGTGGAGGACTACGTACGGATCGACAGCTTCGAGCCGCTTGAGACGGTTCGACAGCAGCTGATCGAATCCGGTCGGGCAGATGCGTACATTGTGAGTGAGAGCGGTTATTACGTCGGGACCATCACGATTAACCAGCTGCTTGCCCTGCAGGATACGCAAGCGATGTCGACGAAACTGGCTGGCGATGTAGCCACTCCAGCGTCGATTATTCTGGCGACCGACGATTCGATCTGGGAGGCGATGGAGAGAATCGGGCACTTCGTTGGCGAAACCATCCCGGTCATCAAATCCAAAGACGACGACACGCTGATGGGAGTGGTGTCGGAGTCCGATATTGTTCGCAGCTATCTCGACACAATCTACGAGTTACGCCGTGAAGAACATGCCGCCAGCTAAACCGCACGCCACTCACACAACGGCGCCATAAGTACTGCAAATCGCGCGCAGAATCGACTGCTGCATGTGAGTAACTGTGTCAGCGCCGCAATCGTTTTCAGGCTGTCAGTGACTCGGCCAGCGCTTCGGTGCACACTGTTTGAGTCTGCAGTGCGTGCCAGCACTGTGTGGGGACGTCGGAAACAAAAAAACAAATATTCTGACATCTCGGTCGAACCGGATACCGATGCTTAAAATGATGATTTATGACTCTCTGATTCACCGTAAAAACGGTCACTTCGTCGATGGTGGGGTCGATGGTGGGGTCGATGCTGGGGCCGATGGTGGGGTCGACGGCGCGATCGATAATGTGATCGATAGCGTGAACGACGTAAACACAGACCTCGGACATGAGGCCGGTCACAACACCAGAGGCGAAGCCGTTGGTCTTGTTTCAGGGTCTTCGGCCGCGGCGGCCACCGAGCCTGTGGCCGACATCGGTACACCGCGGGAGAAATTGCGCGAAATCCGCGACTGGCACCTGTCCAAAGCACAGATGTCCTGGTCTCTTGAGACACAGCAACGGCATCAGCAGTTTGCAAACTGGCTGGACGAAGCCATAGACGCTACCGAGATCTAGGATTCGG
>CALHMG010000233.1 GCA_938034705.1 uncultured Gammaproteobacteria bacterium | reverse complement strand
GCCGACTTTCAGGCCGTGACGGTAGGGCAGATGAACCGGCCAGTCCCAATGTCCCGTTGGCCAAACAGCCTCCCGTGGCAACCGCGAACCATCGGTTCCACGCATCGCGATGACATCGTTTCTGACCATTACCCCCGGCGTTGCCAGTCTGGTGAGAGAAAGACCGGTTGCGGCCGGACCTGGTTCCGGATAATGACTGGCACGACTGAGGGCGGCTTCTTTCCAGATTTCCTGCTTTCCTGGCTCTACGTTAAACACATTCGTTTTTACCGAGTCGGCCAGATCAGCGCCTAACCCATTGAGCAGACGTTCAAGCTTATTCAACACAATCTTGCCTTGTGCGACCAGATTGCCGGATTCCACAACGGTGCCTTCATGGTTTTCACTGGTTTGCCCGCTGGTAAAAATCATCTGACCGCAACGCACCGCCTGACTAAACACGGCGGGAAGTTTATTGCCATCGGGTATCCACGCAGCGCTGCGTGGCAGCCTTTCTCCATTTTGGCCGCGCATGGCTATGCCTTCAATTTCTATTGAGAGTCCGTCAAAGCAATTAGTCTCGATAGGTACCAGAGTAATAGCGGGCCCCGGACCTTCGAGTTCACCTAGTTGTGAGGCAATGAGATTGAGCACAAGATCTTCATCCGGGTTGTCCCCAATGACATAGAACGCGGTGAGTTTGATCAAATCAGACGCGTCACAGCCAACGCCTTCCAATACGGTCAAAACGCCCTGCATGGCGATTTCAGTTTGTTTCCGAATGTCGTCGGGGCGGGTGACCTGCGCGCTGGCATCGATGTCGGCTTGTCCGCCGATAAAAATCATGTCACCGCAAACCAGGCCGTGACTGTGATTCAATGAAATGCCAATAGACAAATGCTTCTCAGGATGAAATGTGCGTCTGGGTAACATAGACTTTTTCGTCGACTGGGGTTGGCACGAAACTATAATACAACCGCGCATCGCGAAAATATTTATGGCAACAGAAAGAGAAAACACCGGGCTTCACAACTGGAGGGCGCACCCGCAGTCTCAATGGGCATTCCAAAACGTCAACGAACTGATCCCAACTGCCGCCATTGCTACGTGCAATGACGCGACCTCGCTTGAAACCGAATTACAAAACCTCGAGTCGTTAGAATTTGACAGCCCGAAAGGCAAGGTGTCCCTGGAGTCCCTCGCGCACTGCAGTTACTCGGACAGCATCGTCATTCTGCACAAAGGCAAAGTGGTGTATCAATGGTTTGCGTCGCATAGTGTTCAGACACGCCCACACATTATCTTTTCCATCAGCAAGTCGTTAACGGCGATCATTGCCGGAGTTCTCGAAGATCAGGGAGTGATTGATAGCGACAGGGAAGTTGCGCACTACCTGCCGAATGCGAAACAGGGTGTTTATGGAAACTGCAGGCTGCGCGAGCTTCTGGACATGACCGTGTCGCTGAACTTGGAGGAAAACTACACCGACCCCGAAAGCGAATATCAGCGCTACCGGGAATCGACTGGCTGGAACCCGAGTGACCCGGATGCTCTGAGCCTGGACCTCGAAGCGTTCTTGTACACCCTCTCCAAAGGCGCGCATGATCATGGCGAGGTGTTCGCCTACCGGTCACCAAACACTGACTTGTTGGGTCTGGTGTTAGAGCGTTCATCAGGAAAGTCGTTGCCCCAACTGTATTCAGAATTACTGTGGAAGCCACTTGGCATGCAAGCTGATGGTTACGTCACCGTAGACCGAAAAGGCTTGGCCCGTGCCGCAGGCGGTATCTGTATTCCTGCGTTGGATCTGACCAGAGTCGGACAGCTTTTCTTAGACCACGGGCAAGCATTTGGGAAGCAGCTCGTATCAGAGCGCTGGATCTATGACACTTGCTTCAATGGCAGTCAGTCCGCTTGGGACCGGGGTAACTTTAAGGCCAGAATGCCCAATGGAAAATATCGGAACATGTGGTACCAGAGCGGCGACGCCGACAAAACAATCTGTGCACGCGGCATTCACGGACAACTTCTTTATATCAACGCCAAAAGATCTGTGGTGATCGCGAGGCTCAGCTCCCACCCGGATCCACTAAATGACGTGACAACGGACACGATGATGGCAAGTTTTCAGGTCATTGCCAGAGAACTTGGCTAGCTGAACCGACCAGACTTCCATGGTCACGCCAGACTCGGTGACAATTCAGAATTCGCCAGACACAGGTCAGCTCATCCGGCCACCACGTATGCCACCAGAGCCTTGGACAATAAAGTTGTCCTACTGAAACAGTAGTGACCGCGCAGCGATTGTTAAGTAACTGGGATAACGTCGTATTCAGACACATCGGTGTCCTGTCAGAAGCCATTTCTCGGAATCGACGCGCTGCAATCTGGTGAGTTTTCGCCTGTTGAAGCGCTAACGGCGCGAACTTTGACCCGCACACGTAAAGCTCGAAAAATAGACGCTAATCAAAATGTATCGTGTGTAACGGAGACCTTGCAGATGTACGACGTGATTGTAGTGGGTGGTGGCAATGCAGCGTGCGCTGCCGCCGCTTCAGCAGTAGAGCATGGCGCAAAGCGCGTGGCGCTCCTGGAGAAAGCACCGGAAGCCCAGCGCGGCGGTAACACGCACTTCAGCGGCGCCATATTTCGTTTCGTCTTTGACAAAGTCGACCAGCTGGATCGCTTCGTTCCGGACGTCGAAGACGAATATCCAGGCTTCCATGCCGGCGTACCTGAGTATCCGGCCGACGCGTTTCGCGAAGACCTGATGAAAGTGACGGCTGACAAAAGCGACCCGGAACTGTCAGACCTGCTGATTAACGAATCCTACGACACGACCTGCTGGATGCAGGATGTCGGCAAGCACAAGTTTGAGCTTGCCAAGTCGGTGATGGGGATCAAGGTGGGTGACACCTACAAGTGGCCGCGAGGCGCGATCTTGCGCACCATTCACGAAGGCGTTGGTCTGTCTGCCACCTGGTTCAACACCCTCGAAGCCATGGGCGTCGACATTCAGTACGAAGCTCACGTGCTTGACCTGACCCAGGACAACAGCGGTCACGTGAACGGCGTCGTGGTGCGGGGTCTTAACGGGCTGCAAACGCTTGAGGCAAAGGCCGTGGTGCTGGCCTGCGGCGGATTTGAAACTAACCCGGCGTGGCGCACGCACTACCTGGGTCAGGAGTGGGGCCACGCGAAAGTGCGAGGCTCGAATTTTAACTACGGCGACGGCTTGCGCATGGCGCTTGATCTTGGCGCTATGCCCTGGGGGCACTGGGGCGGCTGTCACGCCACACCGATTGTCGCCGATGCCGCCGACTATGGCCGGCGCGACTTCACTGACAAAACTAATCGACTGTCCTATCCCTACGGCATCATGCTGAACGTCGAAGGAGAACGCTGGGTCGATGAAGGCGCAGACTTTAACGCCTTCACGTATGCAAAATACGGTGGTCTAATTCTGAAGCAAACCAAAGGCGTGTCGTATCAGATTTTCGACGCCAAAGTGATGGACATGCTGGAGCCGCGCTACAAGACGAGCGAGCCATGGCGCGCGAACACGCTCGAAGAACTGGTCAAGCAGCTGCCGATCGATCAGGACGAAGCGATGCGGTCGATTAACAACTACAACCAGGCGGCGGGTAAGGGTGACGAATTTAACCCGGCCATCCTTGACGGCCACCGCACCGAGGGCATTGAGCCGGCGAAGACCAACTGGGCGCAGAAGCTCGATTCGCCTCCGTACGCGTGCTGGGCGGTTACCGGTGGCATCACGTTTACGTTCGGCGGCCTTAAGGTCAACACCGACGCGCAGGTAATTTCAACAGGCTGGAAACCAATCAGCGGTCTCTACACGGCGGGTGAAATGGTGGGCGGTCTGTTTCACTATAACTACCCGCTGGGTACCGGTTTGATGTCGGGGTCGGTGTTTGGCCGTATCGCCGGGCGCAGCGCCGCGCAGGTGTAGACGGTGGGGCTGACGCGCGAGATCTGCGAGATTATCGACGCCACGCAGTATGATGCGCTGGGTGATGAATGCATCGATCGGGTTAAGGAAGCGATCAAGGACGGCATTGCGGTCGCCCTCGCCGGCAGCGGTGAGGCCCCGGTTACGATACTGACCGAGCACATGCTTGCTCTTGGTGGTGCGCGGCAGGCATCTGTCTGGGGTGCCGGCCAACGTCTGTCGTTAACCCAGGCGGCGTATATCAACGCTGTCGCCACTCACGTGCTCGACTTTGAACCGATGTGGAGTCCACCGACGCACTCCGTGTCGCCAACGGTCCCCGTCGCGATGGCCCTTGCCGAAGCCAACCGCCTCGACGGCCGCCAGATCATTCTCGCGGTTGCCAAAGGTCTCGAGATTCAGGGGCGGTTGCAGTACGCGGGCGATCAGTATGTTCCCGAAGCTCTGGTGTTTCATCCGCCCGGTGTTGCGGGCGTGCTCGGTAGTGCGGTGACGGCCGCATCGCTGCTCCAGCTTGACGTGATGCAACTGCAGCATGCGCTTGGGCTGTCGGCGTCGCGCGCGGGCTCGCTGCTGGCCAACGTCGGCTCCATGACCAAGTCATCGCACTGCGGTAACGCGGCTGCGGCCGGGCTCGATTCGGCGCTGCTGGCCGAACGCGGTTTTACCGCCAACCCGGACGTCTTTGAGGCGCACAAGGGTTTGGTAAAAACCTTCTACCCCAATCATTTCGATGAAGCGCGACTGCTGAACTACGGCAAACCGTGGCGTGTGGTTGATCCCGGACTCGCGATAAAGCTGTTTCCGTCGCAGTATGGTACGCACTTCGCGATTACTGCCGCGCTGGATTTGCATGGGGCTGTAGATGGTCGACAGGACATCACCCAGGTTCGTGTTGTCTCGCCAGTCATGAAGTATGTCGACAGGCCCAGTCCGGCAACCGGGCTCGACGGCAAGTTCAGCCTGCAGTACGTCACGGCGTGCGCGCTGCTCGATGGTGAAGTCAGGATTGCGAGTTTCAGTGACGAACGTCGTTTTCGCGATGACATGGTGGCGATGCTTGCCAGGATAGAGCTCAGGCAGGATGAGTCGATTCCCGGAGACTTCCATCACATGCGGGTTGAGACCGAGGTGGAGTTTGCGGATGGCAGCGTTCAGACCATGACGTGTACAGCACCACGCGGATCGTGGGGCGTCACCATGGCGCCGGGTGAACATGAGGCGAAACTCGAGGATTGTCTCAACGGCAAACTGTCGACATCTGATGCGGGTGCGCTTATCGCCGCACTGGATCGGCTCGATGAACTGTCGCCGGACGACGTTCGGTCGGTACTTCAGCTGGTAGCCGTCTAATAGTGTGGCGCAATGCTTACCGCTGTTAGCGTTAACTACCACAATGCGGACCTTCCGCGACGTCATCGCCAGGCGCACCGACATGTCGTGCTAGAACAATTGCGTTAGCTTGGATCGAGGGAGTATCAAGAGTGGACTTTCGTGTAGTTGCCGGCGGCGCCGGCTTTGCCGGTGATCGCTGCGATCCGGCAGTAGAGCTTGCGGCGTCACGTGAGGTTGACGCCCTGGCGCTCGAGTGTCTCGCCGAGCGTACGCTCGTGCCCGGACTGCGCGCCCGTGCCGCTAACCCGCAAGCGGGTGCTGATCCTCGGTTGGAACGGCGTCTTGGACCGCTGCTGCCGGTAGCCAGAGCTAACGGTTGTCGCATCGTCTCGAATCTTGGTGCCGCTAACCCGGCGGCAGCCGGAAGACAGATTGCTGCGTTAGGTGCGCGCGTGAATTGCGACGATCTGCGGGTAGCATCGCTGACGGGCGACGACGTGCTCGGCATGCGCGAACACATCAAATGGAACCAGGATATTTCAGGTGAGCTGCTCGGCGCGCATGCGTATCTCGGTGCGACGAGTTTTGCCGCTGCGATCGACGAGGGCGCCCACGTCATTGTCACCGGACGGGTTGCGGACTCCGCGCTGTTTAGCGCCGAGCTGTTCCCGATACTTCAGGACCATGAACACGCGCTCGCCGGCGCGACCGCGGTGGGTCATCTGCTCGAATGCTCTGGCCAGATCACGGGTGGTAACTTCGAAATGCCCGATGGCTCTAGCCTGAGCGCATGGGAGTTCGCCAACCTGAGCTTCCCCATGGCGAAGGTGTTTGCCGACGGCACGGCTGAGATTCATCTGCTTGACGGGAAGCCGGGGCGTCTCGATGCCTTAACCTGCACACTGCAGTTACTCTATGAGGTGCACGATCCAGGATGCTACATCACGCCTGACGTAATTCTGGACATGACGCAAATTCAGTTCGACGAAATCGGCCCCAATCGCGTGCGCATGTCGGGAGCGCGTTCAAAAGGTCAGCCCACGCACCTGAAAGTTTCCGGGTTTGTGGATGAGCCAGGGCTGATTGCCGACATCGAGATTGGTTATGCCGGCACCTACGCGCTTAAGCGGGGGCAGCTCGCGGCCGATACCTTGCGCCTTCGTCTCGCCGACATACCGCAAGAGCATCTGCGCATCGACCTGGTGGGGATCGATTCGACCCTTGGTGCTGCATCGCTGACCTCGCCGACTTCACTTCCGGAAGTGCGCATGCATGTTTCGGCGCGCTGTGACGACGCACAGATGGCACAGATCATTGAAGACGAGGTGTACTCGCTCACCTTAAGTGGACCCGCAGGCGGGGGCAGTGTGCGCAGCGAGCGCCGGGCAAACCTTGCTGTGGTCGATGGGCTTATTCCCCGTGAGCGGGTTGAGCCGGAATTGCACTGGGAGACAGCGTCATGAGGGTGGGTTCAATAGCAATTGGGCGCTCCGGAGACAAGGGGGATACCCTCGACCTGACTCTGGTTGCGCTGGATGACAACGGTTATGCACACCTGGAGAGCCAGCTTAGCCAGGCGGTTGCCCAGAAGGCGGTGTCCCGGGTTATGCCGGGGACGTTAACTCGATACACGGTGCCCGGCCTGCGCGCGTTGAAGTTTGTTGTCGATGGCGCACTGCCGGGTGGCGTGTATGCAAGCCTGCACGCGGGCCTGCACTGGCAGAAGGCCGCGACGTGGGTACTACTGGACCTGGAGATTGACGATGTCTGAACTGGTCGGGATTGATGTAGGCGGTACGTTTACCGATCTTTTTTATACGCGGGACGGGTTGCCGGACGTGGTGATCAAAGTGCCGTCGACACCGGATGACCCCTCGGCGGGGCTC
Source organism: uncultured Gammaproteobacteria bacterium (assembly GCA_938034705.1). Taxonomy (GTDB): domain Bacteria; phylum Pseudomonadota; class Gammaproteobacteria; order Arenicellales; family CALHMG01; genus CALHMG01. The sequence continues at coordinate 4,548 of CALHMG010000233.1, read as the reverse complement.
AGCAACGCGCTTGAGGTTGCCGAAGTCGACATGAAGGCGCTGGATCTGATCGTTCACGGAACGACCATTGCCACCAACGCGGTGATTGAACGCAAAGGCGCGCGCTGTGCGCTCGTGACCACTCGCGGCTTTCGCGACGTGCTCGAAATTGGCCGGCGGGATCGGCCAAGTATGTACGGGCTCACCGGCACGCATGAACCGCTGATTCCGCGAGAACACCGCTTTGAGGTCGACGAACGTCTCGGCGCGACGGGGGAGGTTGTTACCGCGCTCGATGAAACGCAGGTGAGGGCGCTGGCGCAGACGCTGACTGACGAAGGCTTTGAGTCGGTAGTGGTCTGTTTTATTCATGCCTATGCTAACCCGGCGCATGAGCTGCGTACGGCTGAACTTCTGCGCGAGGTAAACCCAAGCTGGGAGGTTGTGACGTCGCATCGGGTTTGCAACGAGTACTTTGAGTTTGAGCGCACCAGCACCGCCGTAGTTCAGGGCTACCTGCAGCCACTGGTATCAGGCTATGCGGGGCGATTGCGCGACCGGCTGCATAACGTTGGGTACGCCGGTGACACCTTGATCATGCAGTCGAGCGGCGGCGTTATTCCTTTGGCCCAGGTTGGCGAACGCGCGGCGCACATTGTCCGCTCCGGTCCGGCCGCTGGCGTCATGGCTGGAGCCGCGTTCGCTGCGGACGCTGGATTTGCCCACGTCATCACCGGCGACATGGGCGGCACAAGCTTTGATGTTGCTGTGGTTATCGACGGTGAGCCGAAAGTGTCCGGAACTACCAAACTGGATTTTCGCATTCCGCTGAAGCTGCCGATGATCGATGTCCACACTATCGGTGCGGGCGGCGGCAGTATCGCCTGGATTGATCGCGGCGGCATTTTGCAGGTGGGGCCACAGAGCGCGGGTGCACAGCCAGGCCCTGCGGCCTATGGCCGCGGCGGCAATCGCCCGACCGTGACCGACGCCAACGTCGTGCTTGGTCGCATTAACTGGCAAAGCCCCATTGGCAAGACCAGTCGCGATGCGCTGGACTACGATGCTGCGAAACAGGTCATTGGTGAGCTTGGCGCGCAGCTTGGGCTTGGTCTCGAGCAAACGGCTGACGCGATTCTTACCGTTGTAAATCAGAACATGGCGGGTCGCACCAGGCTGTTGTCCGTCGAGCAGGGGCTCGATCCGAGGGATTTCGCGCTGGTGTGTTTCGGTGGTGCGGGTCCGTTACACGGCGCGGCTATCATGCGCGAGGTCGGTCTGATGAACATGCTTGTCCCTCCGAGCCCGGGTGTGATTTGCGCTATCGGCTGCTGCATAGCCGATATCCGTCACAACTATTCGCAGACCTTTGAACGGCCGGTCGACGATTTTTCCATTGGTGAAATCGACGCTGTGCTGGCCGGTCAGGCCGCGACGGGGCTTACCGAGTTAGAAGAAGGCTCGGCCGAGCTTGGCACCCCGACCGTGAGCCATACAGCGAACATGTGTTATCTCGGCCAGATACACGCCTTACGCGTACCGGTTGAACAAGGCTGGAGTGCAGAGCAAATCACCCAGGCGTTTGAGCATGTGTATAAGAATGAGTTCGGCAACACGCTGGGTACCATTGCGGCGATCATCGTGGGTCTGGAGACCACAGTGACCGCCGCGCCCCCGGTAAAAGCGCAACGGGTCGCTCGCGAGCTGGTGCAAACAGACGCGGTGGCGGCGGCGCGGCGTCCTGTGTATTTCGGCGGCTGGCGCGATGCCGCAATCTACACGCGCGATACGTTGCTGCCCGGGATGCGCTTTAGCGGGCCGGCGGTTGTGGAGCAGGCCGACGCGACGACCGTCATCGAACCGGACATGAATGTCCATGTGGATGGTTTTGGTAACCTGATAGTAGGAGAGTCGAAATGAGTGTTGATCCATTAACGCTTGCCGTAACTCACGGTGCGCTACATCAAATTGCTGACGAGATGGATCTGCATTTGATTCGCGCCGCGATCTCTCCGATCATTTCGGAAACCCACGACTGCGCGCACGGCATCTACGATGCCCGCAACGGCGAGACCATTGCCCAGGGCAGTTATGGATTGCCAATGTTCCTGGCGAATATGCAGTACACGGTTCAGAACCTGCTGGAGACAGTGCATGAAGAGGGTGGGTTCAAAGAAGGCGATATATGGATTCTCAACGATCCGTATATCAGCGGCTCACATCTGCAGGATGTGACGCTGGTGTCGCCATATTTTGTAGACGGCGAGCTCTATGCGCTGCTTGCGAATACCGGTCACTGGATGGATATCGGTGGCAGCGTTGCCGGAGGCTGGGCACCCCAGGCGCAAGAGATTCACGAAGAGGGCATTATCATCCCGCCGGTGCGTCTGTACGAAGGTGGCAAACGCGTCGAGGGTTTGGTTAAGATGTTTCTTGCAAACGTTCGCCTCCCCGAGCAGATCTCTGGTGACCTGGCAGCCATGACGAACGTGTTCGATGTCGGCCGCCGCGGACTCGACAAGCTCATTGACCGCTATGGCGTTGGCACCGTGAGGGCCTGTATCGATGAAATGATGAGTCGATCCGAATCGCAGATGCGTTCGCACATCGAGCAGATTCCAGACGGTACCTACACGTTTGAGGACCACTTCGACAATGACGGCATTGTCGACGAGCCACTCAAGGTCGCCCTGGCGCTGACTATCGACGGCTCCGATATGCGCTTCGATTTTACCGACACGGCGCCGGCCGCAACCGGCCCTCTGAACATGGCCGAGACCACGACGCGCTCATTGTGTTTTGTGGCCTTAAAGCACCTGTTCCCCGACGTGCCCGTTAACGGCGGCACGTTCCGGCCGACCGATTTTAATGTCCCAAAAGGCTGCATTCTGGCGGCGCAGTACCCGTCGCCAGTCTGCGGGTATACCGATGTCATCAATCGTGTGATCGACGTGGTGTTTGGCGCGCTTGCACAGGTGATTCCCGAGCGCACACCGGCCGCCCCATACGGCACGACCGGGGTAACGACGATCTCAGGCCGCCGGGAAGACGGGCGCTACTTCGTGGCCGTTTACCCCTATCCAGGTGGTTACGGTGGCAGCGCGGTGTCAGATGGTTTGGTAAACGGAACCTTGCCGAGTTCTCTTGCAGGTTTTATGTCCGTAGAAATGTCTGAGCATCGCTATCCCATACGATTCGAACATCTTGGCATACGTGAAGACTCAAGCGGTGCGGGTGAGCATCGCGGCGGATGCGGTACAGCGTTTGCCATCACTACGCTGGCAGAGTGCAGCGTTTCGGTGCTGGGGGATCGCGTTGATTACGCACCGTTTGGGGTTAACGGCGGAGAATCGGCTCGGACGAACTCGGTTAGTTTTAACACTGAAGGCGAGGCGTGGACGCCGCCGATGCGCAGCAAGATTGAGAAAGTGCCCATGAAGCCCGGTGACACCGTGCATCTGGCGTCTCCGGGTGGCGGCGGTTTTGGCAGCCCAGGACAGCGCAGCCTCGATGCAGTTGAACTCGATTTGAATCGCGGTTTAATCAGTCGCGAAACTGCTGAGTCAGTCTACGGCGCGTCGGTTGAGCATGCCGAGTCGGTAAACGAACACACGCGGTATCGGCTCGTCCGGATGGTAGGCGATTGAGGCTCCGACGACACCGCCGCCAACAACCACGTGATCGAATGTTTCCATCTTCACCGCCTAAGGAAAGGTAATCGGGGATAGTTGTATGCGGCTAGCGCGCCGCGTTCATCAACTCAGATATATTCTCGCGTTGTTCGAGGGTCGCGATCTGATCGACAATTGTCTTTGCACGCTCTGCACCAATCACCGGCACCACAAGCGAATTGAATTTAGCGCACAGTCTTTGCCACTGCGCATCAAGATCAGTTGCCGGTTTGCTAACGTCATGCTCACACTCAAGCACGCGGCCATCGAGTAGCTCGATCTTTACTTTCGACGCCCATCGGTCAATGCCTTCAAGCGCTTCGACCGCAACTTTGTCACGACCCTCAGCGTAACGTGGGTTCAGCGCGTTCTCTGCGCTGTAGGTATCAAGGGCCGCAGTATCAACCCCATCCATTGCCATGGCAGCGCAATGGCGTATTGAAAACTTGATACCAAGGCCGGAATCCGGGTTGGGTATATTGCAGACCTTAAAGTGACCTGCCTCAACGTACAGCGTCATGGCCTTAAGGTCATCGAGAGAGAATCCGTGTTTTTCGCGCTGTTCACCAATGGCGTCGATGGTCGAATGGATCATGTAACACGCCGCGTGGTACTTAAAGAGCGTTCGCTGTACAGCGTAATAGCCATCGGGATGTGGTTGCGCGTGCCCGGCAACAAAGCCGGGCATCATTACGGCAGCCGTACCCTGGGGCACTTCAAGAACATCTTCGTTTGCGGTAAATCCACGAGATGCCAGTCGCGCCGAAAATAAACCGTGTGATGCAGCACGACCCGCGTGAAGCGGTTTGGTCATGGTGCCGAAGTTGGATTTAAGACCACCGGCATGGGACGCCGCTATACCCAATGCATGGCGTATTGTTCCCGCGTCTAGTCCAAG
>CALHMG010000232.1 GCA_938034705.1 uncultured Gammaproteobacteria bacterium | reverse complement strand
TGCAAACACAGTGTTTGATCTGACGATATTCGACTGCGACGGCGTGCTCGTCGATAGCGAGCGAATCTACAATGAAGTTTTCAGAGAACAGATTCTGTCACTGGGTGTCGATGTACCGATCGAATATCTTTATGAACACTTTCTCGGCAAGACGCTCAAGGTCTGTATCGAGCAGGTCGAAGGGCTGATCGGCGCGCCGGTACCGGAGGACTTCGTTGCCACGCTGAACACGAGAACTCACGCGGCCCTGCTTGCACACATCGAACCCGTGCCCGGCATTCGTAAGGCGCTTGACCAGCTGGACTACCCGCGATGTGTCGCATCGAACGGCGCTCACGCCGCAATGGAAATCACACTGGGCCAGACTGAGCTGGCGCAGTATTTCGCGCCCAATATCTTCAGCGCCGAAGACGTCGCCCGCGGCAAACCCTACCCCGACCTGTATCTGCACGCAGCCAACACCATGGGAGTGGAACCGAATAAGTGTGTTGTGATTGAAGACAGCGCTACCGGCACAACGGCCGCGATCGCAGCCGGCATGACGGTTATCGGCTTCGCCCGGCTCACGCCTGCCCAGGCGCTTTCGGATGCAGGCGCCACGGTGACGATCGAGTCCATGGCAAACCTTCCCGACACTATCGAACAGCTGGCACACGCTTAAGTTCGCCAACTTAAGTCCGCTGTCGTCCCGGGCCCAGGCTTCGAACGGCACGCGATGACAGCCGTGACTCAAGAAATCCTGTCGCGACACCAAACCTGCGGGAGATGGTGCCGACAATTTTTAATGCGTTGACCAAGGAAACCTCATAGGTCGATGCTTTCTCAGCCACAAAACGCTGCAACAAGCTTTTTTCATGGCAACCGTGACAAGTATTCATTTGTTCCGGCCCTTCGCGCTCTCTAGGTTGAATGAATCAAACACGCCCTGCTGTTTGAACACACCCACGCTGTGACTTTTCTGGAGGCCACATGAAACAAGACATTTACTCACCGACCACCTCCTTCTTCGACGCGCTGATTCCCCGCTGTGAATACACGGGCAACCGGCTGTCGACCTTCACCCGAACAGTCAAATGCACCCTGGCACTCTGGCGTGAACGTTCGGCCAGCCGACAACAGCTAAGCCGACTCGACGACCGCATGCTTAACGACATCGGCCTTTCGTATCATGAAGTTCACGAAGAAGTATCCAAACCGTTCTGGTCAGAGTGACGTCACGATACCGGTCTGGAGCGTGACAATCGCGAGCTGAAGCGACGACGGATCAGGCTGTCGGCAATTTAGTGGCGCAGCCTGAATCTGCATCAGATCGCGTATTGATGGCACTCGCACGAGCTTTGCCCGGACGCCAATAACGTCGCGGCCCGGATGACAGTTCGAGACAGTCGCACCGCCTGACACCTCGATCAGTATTCAACACAGTGGCAACACGCACTGGAGGACATCGACGGTCGCTCGCTGATTCCTTTCAACGCGGACAGTGATTTTGACGAGAGCCTCACGCTGATACCCGAGGCCCCTTCGCTCTCACCGTTCATATCCCAGAACGAATGGGGCAGCCTCGAAAAATAGCGCGGCAGCACACCTGCGGCCTGCGACGCCTCGCCTGCCGGGCCTGGCGAAATCACCGTGAGCGAAAATCCCGCACCTGCGCCTCAGCGGGTGGATACGTTGGTACATTGTGCGCCGGGCTTGATAACCCAGGGGTCAGCGCCGGCTGATTGAGAGGCCCGCAAGACTGCCCCATACGACACCGAATAAAGCAAAAGGATCAGACCATGACTTCATCGACTTCTACCAGTGCGTTTCGCGCAGGCGGCTCCGCCATCATCACCGGCGCGGCGCTTGGCATCGGCCGAGCAGCGGCCAAGGAACTGGCATCACGCGGCATGAACGTGTGTCTGATAGACGTACTTGAGGAAGATCTGGCCAAAGTCGGCGCTGCGGTCAGCGAATCACATCCAAAGGGTTCCGATGGCGTGTATGCAACCAGTTTCAGCGTCAGCGATCTCGATGCCTTTGAACGATTTCGCGATGAAGCCACCGAACGATTCGGCGATGTCCACGTGCTGATGAATAACGCCGTGACAAGAGACAGTCGAGGCTTCGACGCCGGCGTCGACGCATGGAGAAACGCGTTTGACGTCAATTTCTGGGGCGTCGTCAACGGCGTGAGCACACTGATGCCAGCAATGCAGCAGCACGGTGCGGCGGCCGCCATTATCAATGTGGGCTCCAAACAGGGAATCACCAATCCACCCGGGCATCCGATTTATAACGTCGCCAAGTCGGCCGTCAAAACGTACACCGAGGCCCTGCAGCACGAACTGCGCAACATCGACGGCAACACCGTCTCAGCACATCTGCTGGTCCCGGGCTGGACAACCAGCGGCAACAACGAGCACAAGGACGGCGCCTGGCACCCCGAACAGGTTGTGGAGAGAATGATCGCAGAGGTCGAGCGAGGCGATTTCTATATCATCTGCCCCGACGGCGAGGTCACCGAGGAGATGGACCGCAAACGCATTCTCTGGGGCGCGGGCGACATCACCGAGAACCGCCCCGCCCTGTCACGCTGGCACCCGGAGTTCGCCGACGCTGCGAAGGATGTTTGCGGTTAATGACTGCTGCGACACGCGGAGAAATCCGCTAAACCGATGCCGGTACCCACGTGTGTCCATTGACTCGAAATGTCTCTCAAGACTCTTTGGTTGTTCCAACGTAATCCGAAAGTCTGCAAACGGCGATCACGAATGGATTGCGACAAATCAATTAGCACTTTCGCCTCCCCTCCAATTGAGAGGTATCGATTCGCAATCAAACTATGGACCCAGCGTTCGTGATACAACGTCGCAAAACGATACTGCTCAGTGAGCAAGAGGGAGAGAGAACATGTTGAAGAAATCATTGCCCGCGTTAATCGCGTGCCTGTGGCTGTCCGGCTGCGGCGGCGATAGCGACACAAGCTCAGGCGCGAGTTCAGACGCGACAGCGACGCCGACACAGACCGCAGCGGTGGAAGCACCTGCGCCGGTCGACTGCACCGATGCCAGCGTTGAGTGGAACGAAACCGAGTACGGCCCGATTCAGTGCATTTGAATCATTGATTGATGCTCGACGAGTACTCACTGCGTGAGTCTCGTCACATCACCGAGCGGGAAGCTCGAATCTCATTCCCTGACTGAGAAACAACCCGTACTTTGAGCCGACGCACTTGGATCGCAACATCCAACCGCCCCTGCTCAT
>CALHMG010000231.1 GCA_938034705.1 uncultured Gammaproteobacteria bacterium | reverse complement strand
CAGGAAACGAGTAACTAACCATGAAATCAAATTTTCTCGCAGATGACGCGATCAAACTCTGTTTGCTGGAGGAAACATCATGACTGGCCAATTTATTGGACAACTGATTCTGTGGCTGATCGTTGCTGTAGTCGTCATATTCATCCTGTACTGGGTGATGTACTGGCTTTACCGGCGTTCGACCAAAGAGACGGCTTTCGTCAGGACCGGTTTTCTGGGAGAGAAAGTTGTCATAGACGGTGGCGCATTCGTGTGGCCCATTATTCACGACATAACGCCGGTGAACATGAATGTGCTGGCACTTGAAGTTGAGCGAGCGAAGGAAGATGCCGTCATCACACGTGATCGTATGCGCGTTGACGTTCACGCTGAATTCTACGTTCGTGTGGCCCCCACGCGCGAAATGGTGTCGGTCGCGGCCGCCACGCTCGGTCGACGCACGATGGAGCCAGAGCAGATCAACGCGTTGCTCAGCGGTAAGTTTATTTCGGCACTGCGGTCCGTGGCCTCGACCATGACGATGGAGGAGATGCACGAGAGTCGTGAACGATACGTTCAGTCCGTGCAGGAGGCGGCTCTTGAAGGATTGTCGAAGAACGGACTTGAACTCGAATCAGTTGCGATCAAGGACATCGACCAGACCGATGTCGAATTCTTTAACCCGTCGAATCGTTTCGACGCGCAGGGTTTGACGGCACTGATTGGGGATATAGAAAACAAGCGCAAGCTGCGTAACGATATCGAACAGGAGTCAATGATTCTTATTCGCGAGCGCAACCTGGAAGCGGAAAAGCAGGCGCTGGCAATTGAACGGCAGAGTGAAGAAGCACGTCTGGAAAAAGAACGAGAGGTTGAATTCAGACGAGCCGAGCAGCGCGCGGAACTCGCGCGAGTACGGGCCGAACGTGAAACCGATGCTGAACGCGCCCAGCTTTCAGCGCGAGAGGAAATCGAGAAACGCCGGATTCAGAATGAACATGCGGTGAGTGAGGCGAAAATCGCTTCCGAACGCGAAATCCGGCAAAAGGAAATCGCCCAGACGCAGGCCGTGGAGGCGGCACAGATTGAGTCGCAACGGGAAGTTGAACGGGCCCGCATAGAGCAGGAACGAGCGCTGGCAGAGTCTCGAATCGCGAACGAGCGTGAGACCCGTGAGCAGGAAATCGCCGCCCGCGAATCTACCGAGAAAGCGAGTATCGCTCAGGAGCAGTCGTTGCAGGCTGCGCGAATCGCAAAAGATCGCGCGGTTGAGGAAGCCGAAATCTCAGCGCGCGAAGAGGTCGAGAAACAGCGCATCACTCGAGAAGCCGAGATTGAGGCCGAACGTATCGAGTCCGAAAAACGTACGCGTGAGCTTGAAATCGCTCAAAGCGAATGGCTCGAAGGACGCGACATCAAACGCCGCGAAAAGATCGAGCGTGAGCAAATTGCGCTTGAGCTTGAGCTTGAGAAGGAACGCATCGCCTCGTCACGACAGCGAGATGTAGAAGACATCATCAGGCGAAAGACAGTCGAGACGGCGGAAGAGGACCGGATTATCGAGCTTGCGACCAAGCGGACCGAGCGGACCGAAGCGAACGCAAGGGTGCGCAAAGCGGAGATTGAAGCCGATCTTGAAATTGAGAAACGAGATGTCGAAAAACAGCGGGCGGTTGAAGCCGCGCTGGTCGAAAAACGCGAAGCGCTGGAAAAGCTTGAGGTGGATCGCACCAGAGCATTGAGAGATGCGGAAATTTCAGCTAACGACGCTGTCGAGCGTGCACGGATCGACTCCGAGCGGGGTCTCGATGAGGCGCGCATCAGTCACGAGCGTGACAGACGTTCGCTCGAGGTTGACCGCGAACGCGCCATCGAACTGGCCGAAATGGAAAAGGCGATCGATCTGTACAAAAAGTCGATCGAACGTTTCGCGGCCGAAGTCCAGGCATCTGAGGCACGGGTCCGCGTTGAGGAAGCCGAAGAGGCGGTGCGCACGACTCGCGAGACCGGAGAAGCGAACCGTCGCAAGACGGTCGATGTCACCATGGCCGAGAAAGAGGCAGAGCAGCAGCGTATCGCGGCCGAAGCCGAACGCGTGCGCAGCGCTGTCGAGGCCGAAGCGCAACGTCTTATCAACGAGGCCGAGAATGTCCTTACCGACGAGGCGCGTGTCTCGCTGTTCCGTCGAACGCTGCTTGAGCACGTGGAAGGCATCGTTGCTGCATCCGTCAAGCCGATGGAAAAAATCCAGGACATTCGGATCATGCAGCTTGATGGTCTTAATGGCGGGGGTGATGGATCCCGGCGTAACGCGACGGACGAAGTCATCGATTCAGCGCTGCGTTATCGCGTGCAGGCGCCGCTGGTGGACAACCTGTTGTCAGACATCGGCATTGATGGCGGCAACCTGTCCAAAATGGGTGGCTTGATTCGAGAGGCCCGGGATCTTGGAAGCATCGCCCAGAACACAGCCAAGGACAAAGGTGGTGAACCGGGCGCAGGCGACAACAAATCTGACGACGCGGGGCCAGAAAAATGAGAATCAGAGCATTGACGCGGATTAACTGCAGGAGGCGTCGGTAATGGCCAGAGTCTATGTGTCAAGCGTAGTGCGTGCGCCGGCCTCGAAAGTCTGGGACCGCATCCGGGATTTTAACGGACTTGCCCGCTGGCACCCGGCTATCGCGGACAGCCAGATTGAAAACGGTGAGCCATCGGACAAGGTGGGGTGTGTGCGCAACTTCAGGCTGCAAAATGGCGATCAGTTGCGCGAGCAGCTGCTGGGTCTATCTGACTACGACATGTTCTGTACCTATTCGATTCTCGAAAGTCCGATGCCGCTGGAAAACTATGTCGCGACGATTCGTGTGACGCCGGTAACGGACGGAGATGCTGCTTTTCTTGAGTGGTCGGCTGAGTTTGACTGCGATCCGGAAAACGAAGAGGACCTCGTAAACGGCATTGGCAACGATGTGTTCGGCGGGGGATTCGACGCCCTGAAACGGCAGCTGGGCTAACGGGGATTCAACGTGGCACAGGTTATCAAAAGCACAGTGATCGACGCACCGGTAGAGGCGGTCTGGGAGATTCTGCGCGACTTTAACGGTCACGATCAGTGGCACCCCGCTATTGCGTCCAGCGCAATCGAGCGTGGCCTGCCCGCTGACAAAGTGGGTTGCGTCAGAAATTTC
>CALHMG010000230.1 GCA_938034705.1 uncultured Gammaproteobacteria bacterium | reverse complement strand
CATGTCCATGTCCATGTCCATGTCCATGTCAGCTTGAATCGTACGTAGACTGATTTATCCCATGCGCATCATCACCGATTGGTTCAGACGAAATTTTGCGAACCCCCAGGTCGTGTACCTGGCGCTCTTTATCGCTGTGATTTTTGCCATCGTGTTGCTGATGGGTAAAACCCTGACGCCCGTGCTCGCAAGCATCGTCATCGCCTACCTGCTCGAGGGCATCGTGCGGGTACTGGTCAAAAGCAAGATGCCGCGTTTCTTTGCGGTGCTGCTGGTTTTCTCGGGCTTTATGGTCTTTGTGCTGGTCATTCTGTTCGTGCTGCTGCCGCTGCTGTCCAAGCAGGTGACCCAGCTGGTCGGCCAGATACCCTCGATGTTCACCACCGGGCAGGCGTCGATCATGACGCTGCCCGAGCGTTACCCAGATTTTCTCTCGGTCGAGCAGGTGACCGACATCATGACCAGCGTTCGCTATGAGCTGACGCACCTCGGGCAGCGCGCGGTTTCGATGTCGGTTTCGTCCGTCGTCGACATCATTACGCTGCTGGTCTACGTCATTCTGCTGCCGATTCTGGTTTTCTTCTTCCTGAAGGACAAAGATCGCATTCTGGGCTGGGTCGGCGGCTTTCTCCCGAGCGACTACACGCTTACCAAGCAGGTCTGGGCGGATGTTGATCTGCAGATTGGCAACTACATCCGGGGCAAGTTCTGGGAAATACTGATCGTCTTTGCGGTCACATTCGTGACGTTTCAGTGGTTCGGGCTCGACTACGCGATGCTGCTGGCGGTCGCGGTGGGGCTGTCCGTAATCATTCCCTACGTTGGTGCGGCAGTCGTTACGCTGCCCGTCGTCCTGATTGCGTGGTTCCAGTTTGGCGCTTCCAGCGAATTCTGGTGGGTCGTCGGATCCTATATGGTCATCCAGGCACTGGACGGCAACGTGCTGGTGCCGCTGCTGTTCTCCGAGGTAGTCAATCTTCACCCGGTGGCCATCATTGTGGCGGTGCTGGTGTTTGGCGGACTCTGGGGATTCTGGGGCGTTTTCTTCGCGATACCGCTCGCGACCGTCGTCCAGGCGATCATCGCGGCCTGGCCCATTCCGGGCGATGACGCACCCCCGGATCGCGCCGCTGCGCTTTAAGCGATCGTCTTTAGCCGCACGGTGTGACCGAGCGCAGCCTCCGCCACCACTTTGCGAAGCAAAAGCATCTGCCTCGAGGGTGCCTTGGCGCAGTGACTTGTCCCCCCCGGAACGAAGCCAAGGCACCCTCGAGACAGAGGCGCTCCCACCCCCACCATCGCCAAAGCGACCGCTAACTGGTGCTCAAAACAACGCGACGCCGCTCTCGCTGTCAGTAACGAGATCCGCCAGAAATTTGAGTTCTGCCGCCAGACGGCCGAGATGCCCTGAGAAGAACCGGGGCTCTAAAAAGCGTGGTTAGCCGGCGCGACTCGATACACTTCTTCAAGCGTTGTCAGTCCAGCCGCAATCTTGCGCGCTCCGGACAGGCGCAGTGGTTCTACGCCCTGGGCGGCCGCAGCCTTTTGCAGCGAGACGATGTCAGTGTCGTTGCTGACGACCGAGCGAATTTCGTCGTTGACGGGCATCATTTCGTAAAGGCCAACGCGACCGCTGAAGCCCGTGTTGCGACACTTTTCGCAGCCACCCGGTTTGAAAATCTGCTCAGGACGCGGTGCCTTCCACGGCGCAACCAGCGGACCCCACTCTTCATCAGAGATGGTATCGGGCTCTTTGCAGTGCTCGCACAGTGTCCTTACAAGACGCTGGGCAACTACACCGACCACGGTCGCGTTGATCAGATAAGCCGGAACACCAACCTCGAGCATTCGGGTAATCGCCGACGGCGCGTCGTTGGTGTGGAGTGTCGACAGAACCAGGTGACCGGTCAGGGATGCCTGGATCGCCATTTCGGCAGTTTCCTGATCCCTGATTTCACCGATCATGATGATGTCCGGATCCTGACGCAGCAGCGCGCGGACGCCGGTTGCGAAGGTGATGTCGATGCCAGGCTGAACCTGTAGCTGGTTGAAAGAGGGCTCGACCATTTCGATCGGATCCTCAATCGTGCACACGTTGACGTCGTCGGTGGCGAGCTGCTTGAGCGTCGAGTAAAGCGTCGTCGTCTTACCGGAACCGGTTGGGCCTGTGACCAGGACGATGCCGTGAGTCCGGTTGGTCATCTGGTTCCAGATTTCCAGCTCTTTCTTGGTCAGGCCAAGCTCGGCGAAGCTGCGCTGCAGGACAGTAGGGTCAAAGATTCGCATGACGAGTTTTTCGCCAAGCGCGGTCCAGACCGTAGAAAGTCGCAGTTCGATCTCGAGTCCGCCCGGAGTTCGGGTCTTGAGTCGCCCGTCCTGGGGACGTCGTTTTTCTGCAACGTCCATTCGGCCGATTGTCTTTACACGATTGATGATCGCGTTCATCACATTCGGCGGCACCTGGTAGACATGATGCAGGACACCGTCAATTCTGAATCTGATTTCGCCCTGTTCGCGGCGTGGCTCAAGATGGATATCACTCGCGCGTTGCTCAAACGCGTACTGCAACAACCAGTCAACAATATGAACAATGTGGTGATCTTCAGCCTCAAGCTTTCCGGAATCACCAAGCTGCACCAGCTGTTCGAGGTTGGTGATCGCGTTGCCGCTGCTGTCGTCGTCACGCCGGGCGCGATTGACAGACTGACTGAGGTTGAAAAACTCGTCGGTATATCGACGCAGATCCATCGGCGAGGTAATTACCAGCTCGATATCCTTGCGAAGCAGCTGATTGAGCTCGCGCATCCAGTCCGTGTTGAACGGATCGGCTACCGCAATCGTGACTTTCGTGTCCTCGACCTTGACCGGCAGAATATTGCGTCGCGTCGCGTACGCATGGGACACGACATTTGCAATCTTGCTTACGTCGATCTTGAGCGGGTCGATACGGAAGAACTCAAGATCCATGTGGTCCGCAAACCAGATGAAGAGCGAGTCAACGTCGAGCGTCTTTTCCGGATCTGCCAGGTCCGTGAGCTTTTGGTCAGCGAGAATGACCAGCGGATGGATGTTCGAGCTGGTGCGCTTCTGGCTGATGCTCAGGGCCTGCTTTGCGTCAGTGGGCGACAGGCGCCCGTCAGCGACCAAGGCTTTTATCAGCGGCTTGATTTCAAGCGAGACAAGCTGCCTCGATTGAGTCTGTGTCTCGCGCGGTAGCGCTACTTCTGGCTGAGCCAAGGCGGTCTCCCTGAGAATCTTTAACTGGCGTCATGACGCGTAAGCGTCGAATTCGTGTCGCCCGAACGGGAGGTTGATCGGCACCTGGGTCTGAGCCTTCACCGTTAAAGATGGCGG
>CALHMG010000229.1 GCA_938034705.1 uncultured Gammaproteobacteria bacterium | reverse complement strand
TGCTTCTATCTCAAACCAGTCACGTTGCTCCCGGATGACGTACGGGGTCATGACCTGAATGTTGTCAGGAACTACGAGCTCAAGCTCATCAACGAACGGAAGTGCAACCGCGGTGTCGCCTGTCATTGCCCCGCCCCATTGGCTGCCGACAGGTTTCCTGCATCGGACTGAAGCGACGCTATGATCTGCCCGAACTGACGAATCTTCGGCAATCGTATTCGAAGCGGCTCCGGCAGCTGCGATAGCGCAGCCTTCGCCGCATCCAGAGAGTCGAACACGCCCGACACGACATGGTGTATGTCGTCCGCAGATTCGTATATCGCTGCGGTCTGTAGCCCGACGATACGAATGAATTTCTTTGCCCGAGCGAGATCCGGTGACTGAAAAAGCTCGACCGTGTATTCGCCGGGTTCGCGTTCAAGAACCCAGTTCACATCATAGATTCCAGCGTCAGCTTCACTCTCGATGACGTGGAGCAGTGATTGCGCCTCGAAGTGGCCGTTATGAGACGCAAGTTCAAGCCAGCTGGTTGCGCTAGCCTTATCCTGCGGAACGACCTCGCCCTTATACAGCATCGAACCCACTAAAAATTGTGACTGCACGTGCCCACCGTCTGCGGCCTGGAGATACCACATCAACGCTTCGTCTACACGCCGAGGGATTGTTCCCGCACCCTGCATCAGAATGTTGGCAAGACTGAACTGCGCATCGGGGAAGTTTTGCTTGGCCGCTCTCCTGTACAGGGCAACGGCACGAGCAATATCCTGGGCAACGCCGTTGCCGTGCTCATAGAGAATCGCAAGATTAAAAGTGGCTCGAACGTCCTCGTCATCGGCAGCGTTCTGCCAGTGCTGTGCGGCCTCGGCGTACATGCCGTCCGCATATGACTCCAGTCCCTTGTCAAAGTCGGATGCCGCGATGGCGACACTGGAACCGAAGACCATCAGACACACCAGCGCGGACAGCCGCAGTCCTGGAGACATCTTCAAATCCTGAAGGTAATGGGGCGCCATACGGGCTGCTCTGAAAGCGGGACTAATTCCCGGTTATTTCAGAATAGACCGCAAAATCAAGGAGTCAGGGCGCCTGTCCCCGGATTAGTACCGCAGATGCCCCGGGGCGTCCGGAATCACTGTCCAATCATGTCGACAAACGCCGACTGCACCGACTCGGCGAAGCGAGCGGGCTGACAAAGTGGCGAATCTCGCATGGCTTCGCGCAACCCGGCTCGCAGGCTCGCAAGCTCTTCAGGGCAGTCAGTGAGTGATGCAACGACACTGGCGATGTCATCGCTGGTTCGGGCGACCGCATTGTGCAGTCCCACTCTCGACAGAATGCTTTGCGAAACCCGACTTCGGTGAGTACGTCCGCTTGGCACGATAACCGGCACCCCCATCCACAGCGCTTCACAGGTTGTCGTAGTGCCGTTGTAAGGGAACGTGTCCAGCGCAAGATCAACCTTGTGATAGCACGCCAGGTGATCGTGATAGCTGTCTACCCGCCCCGCGAAGAGCAAACGTTCCTGAGCGATTCCGTTTTCCACAAATCGCTTAATCAGATTTTTGCGGACCGACTCCTCTTCCAGCAACTTGCTTTTCAGATAGAGCCGCGAGTTGTCGAAGTGCTTGATTACATCAGACCAGGCCATAACAACATCCGGGGTGACTTTGGTGATGTTGTTGAAGCTTCCGAAAGTCAGGTAACCGTTTTCAATCGACGGAGGCAGGGCCACATCCGGTGCAGACTCGTCCGGGCGATAGCACAGGAATCCGTCCCGAAGACGAACCAGCGTCTCGGTATGAATTTCGTCAGCGGACTTTGGATCCGCGACCTCATCGGTGAGGCGAAAATCGATAGTAGAAACGCCGGTTGTGTTCGGGTAACCCAGCCAGGTCACCTGAACCGGGGCCGGACGATGCGCAAACATCGAAAGACGGTTGCCACCGGTATGACCCGCCAGATCGACCAGGATGTCGACCTGATCATCACGGATGAGTTCCGCGGCGGTTCGATCATCAATCCCAACGATGCTGCGCCAGTGATCGGTCTTTGATCTCAGCCTTTCGCTCACGTGGTCTTCTACAAGGACGTTGCTGTAGCAGGTAAATTCAAACCTCTCGCGGTCATAACCATCCACCAGCGCCTCGAAAAAAAATGCGACAGAGTGTTGACGAAAATCGGGAGACACAAAGCCTACGCGAATGCGCCGCTTTCCGGCGAGAGGTGCACGCGTCGCAGCCGACGATTGCGGCTTGGCAAATCGTCGGCCCCATTCCCTGCTTTTTTCATAAAGCTCGGTAGTGGGCTCGCTACTCTCGTAATTCATCAGATACAGCAAATTGCTGAAGGCCGAAACACATTCCGGATCAACTTCGAGCGCTTTGAGGTAGCTGACTTTAGCAGCCGCCAGATCACCTGCGTCGGACTGCACACCGCCGAGATTGCTGTAGGGTTCGGCCACGTCGGGCTGAAGCTCAATTGCCCGTTGGAACACAGCGACCGCTTCGCTGAAGCGACCGATTGTTCTCAGCGTATTGCCGAGATTATTCTGCACCCCCGGGAATTGCGGGTTCAGCCGGGCGGCCTGTCGATAGCAAACTACCGCCTCCTCAAATTTCTGAAGACCTTGCAGAACATTAGCAAGGTTGTACCAGGCACCAAAGTATTCGGGATTGAGCTCTACCGCGCGGCGAAAGGATTTTTCGGCTTCAGGCAAACGACCAAGTTTGAACAGCACATTGCCAAGATTGCCGTGACCGTCCGCATAGTCTGCCGACAGCTCAAGGGTTCGCGCAAAGCTGTCGATCGCGTCCGCATGACGCCCCAGGTCGTTGAGCACGTTGCCCAGATTGTTGTGTACGGCGGGAATTTCTGGATCGATGTCGTTGATCGACCTGTAGGCCGCCAGCGCGGACTCCAGCTGCTGGCTGGACTGATAGACAAACCCGAGTTTGAATCTGGCATTGAGATCATCCGGGCGTTCCCGCAGTGCCTCAAGCAGGCAGGTCTCGGCTGTGGCCCAGTCATTCGACGCTATCGCTACTTCCGCTTTTTCAACAAAGGACTGTTTTAGCAACGATTCGCTCACAGAATTGATGGTCTGTGCGAGCACAACAGAACTCACGACAACCGGACTTCGTCAGTCTAACGAAGTCACCCGGAGCCACCAACGGCGACTCCGGTGAGCCCGTTACTTCCTGACTTTGAAGATCCAGCCCACACCGGCTTTATAGACTACTTCATCACCATTGGTACCGATTCCAACGGTCCAGTGTGTGCGACCCTGACCATCGCTGCCTTTGGCACGATGAGTGAAATCAACACCAATCGCGGTTTCGCCAGCAAAGTGTCCAAGCCCTACCCCGACGCTGGAATCACCTGGATCCATGTGACCGCGTACAAACGAGTTCATAGCGGCCGCGGCAGCGATACCGCCTCTCGCCTCGTCCTTAAACGCGTTCAACTCACTGCTGAGCCTGTCAATATTCTGGGTATTAACCGCAATATTTCGGGAGTTCACGTTGATGTTCGACATGTTTTTCATGATGAACGCGCGATTCTTGAAAATATTCGAAGTATTGACCGCGATGTTAGCGGCGTTACCGGCAATATTGTTGCTGTTGATCGCAATGTTGCCAGCGTTGGCCGATGCTGCTGCCGCACCATTGAACGAAAGCGCGGCGATATCCGACGCATTGGTGTTAATCCCAGCACTGTTGTCTGAGATATTGCTGCTGTTGACCTGAACATTCGACGAGTTGTATTGAATGTTGGAACTGTTGGTAGAAATATTCGTCGCGTTGTTCGTTATGTTCGTGCTGTTCGTTGCGATATTGCTCGAGTTGTACTGAATGTTTGAGCTGTTGGTAGAAATGTTGCTCGAGTTGTACTGAATGTTCGAGCTGTTGGTAGAAATATTGCTCGAATTGTACTGAACATTCGAACTGTTGGTCGCAATGTTCGTCACGTTAGTGGCGATGTTCGTACTGTTGGTAGAAATATTGCTCGAGTTGTACTGAATATTCGAACTGTTTGTGGCGATATTGTTCGAGTTCGTCGTGATGTTCGAACTATTGGTGGCGATGTTGTTCGAGTTTGTTGTGATGTTCGAACTGTTTGTTTGAATATTGCTCGAGTTCGTCGAGATATTCGAACTGTTCGTAG
>CALHMG010000228.1 GCA_938034705.1 uncultured Gammaproteobacteria bacterium | reverse complement strand
ATTTCCTTGAGAGCTGAGATGTTTATTAATGTCTTGGATATTTGTGTGCTCAACGCGTAAGCGGTCGCGCACAACCCATACCTACAGGATACGGTCGTAAAACGTAATTTCAACTGCCTTGGATCTGTTTTTTAAGGCTTTTTTCCAAGGAATAGCGACTTTTTCAGGTGTTTAACCACAATTTGCACTACTGCTGATCAGACCTTCCAGATCGTCCGGCAGACAGGCACAATGCGGGCGACCACAAGGGTGCTAAATTTCGCCTTCCAGGCGACCCAGCCCCAGCCAGAATCAAGCCTCATATTATGCGGAGAGGTGGCAGAGTGGTCGAATGCGGCGGTCTTGAAAACCGTTGACTCGAAAGGGTCCGGGGGTTCGAATCCCTCCCTCTCCGCCACTATTTTCAACGGCTTGGCCTCAAGCCGTTTGAACACCTGAAAAGCGCGGTGTGCCCGGTCTGTGCCGACATTCATTACCACGCTTCCTTTTCGTTATCTTTTGAGATCATCAGCGTTGGTGGAAGTTTTTGCGGGTCCGCGTTCAGTACGGAAAGACTTCACACGTGAGCTTCAACTTCCCCGCTGAGGCCTCGGCATCAGCAATACACGCATCGAACTCCTCTTCTGAAAGTTGGGTATTTTTAAAATCGATGTTCTGAGAGGTATGACTCGCGCACGAATGCTACTCATTCTGAAGATGCTGATCGGATCGATGACTTAACGATTTTCAGTTTACGAAGTAGGTCTCGGCATTTCGACGACGCTTCGCACCTGTGATGGAGTCAGGTGCGCATCGTGCTCGGTGACTTTGGCCGATGAGTGTCCTCGTAGATCTGGCGCTACGCTCCTTCGAGTGGAGTCGTTGATGGGAGATAGTCCCAGCCACTACCGCCGAAAACACCGAATTGTCATGTTCAACAATGACACCACTGGTTTATGTCACGCGTTTATAGATAGCATCGTCCAAGCATCAGTTTTCGGTCAGCCGGGCGACGGATCCGGACCCACTGGCACGAAGTTTCGGGGGTAGTTTTGATGATGACGAAGTGTTCGTTGCGTGTGTTGTTGCGTGGTTCTGTACGTTTGAGTGCGCAGACTTTCGGTTTGGTTTTTGCGTGGCTGGGGGTCGTGACGATTGCCGCAGCAGGCACCTCGATTTCCCCGGATCAGCTCAAGCGCATGGAGCCGACAGAGCCGGCGTTTTATACACTCGCCAATTCTGAAGATCGCTCTCATCCATCCGATGTGCATACGTTTTTTCAGAACGTGTGCGACAAGGAAACTGCCGAGGCGACGGCGCGCTGCGGATTTGAACTGTTCCCGCCTTTTGCGTGTAGTTTTCCGGAGCAATATGACTGCAGTGATATCCGCCAGATCGCAGGCACCGCGGACACTGCGACCTTTGCACCAAAGTTCACGAATCCCTTAACCGGTGAAGTTTCGTATGTCAGTGGGGCCATCAGTGTCTATGCGCTGCATACCTGTCCAGACAACGGCATACCCATCACGTTGCGAGCGGCGGACACACCAGGCGCTCACTACTGGACCGAGGTAGACCACGTCATAAGTACCATTCCTACGGCAGTCCAGACACCGGCTGCGCCGTATCTCTGGAAGCCTTATCGAAGAGTCTGTACGACGGACGACCCCGCTTGCGATCAACTCGTCTATGAAGCCTGTGGCTGGGTGGACGAAGAAATTGATGTCGAGAAGAACATTTCCGCCTGTGGTGTTGGCAATCCCTGTGATCCAAAAACGGGTAACAAACACCAGCTTGAAGTGGACTGGCAGGGCGGTGGTGCGTTTCCGTTATCGATCGTGCGCGCCTTCAACAGCCTCGCGAACGAGAAAACCAGTCACAGTGGTTTCGGGAAACACTGGCGTTTCCTGCAAATGCCTTATGTAGATATTCCGGATTCTTCTGCAGGCTCAACGCTCGCTCAGACACTGACACTGCGGCGCACCATCGGCAATACGGTGAATGTGACACGCGAGCGCAGCACAACCACAGAGAGCTGGAATTCGTGGGCCGTCGATGCTGACGTCGAACTGGATGTTCAGATCACATCATCAGGCAGCGGGGAAGACTACGCGTTCGATTCAATCACCGTTACCAATCGGAACGGCGCGATCGAGCGCTATGATGGAAACGGGCATCTGATTCAGCGTGTCAGCCCTGGCGGTGCAGTCCATCGGTATGACTATGACGCAGACGGAAAGCTCGCGATGATCATCGCCCCAGGCGGGGCCCGTCTGGGCATGGCGTATGGCAACAACGGACTGATCAGTACGATCACCCTTCCGGGGTATGACGCATCATCGGCACCGGAACGTGTTATCAGCTACAGCTATGATGAGAGCTTCGATAACCTGATCGCCGTGTCCTACCCAGATGGCTCGGTACGTCAGTATCTGTATGAGAACACCGACTTCCCACAATTTCTCACGGGCATCGTCGACGAAAACGAATCGAGCAGCGCAGATCCGCTTGCGTATACAAACTATGTCTACGACAGCGGCGGCAATGCAGTGCGAACTCGTCATCTCGACGGCGCTCCATCTGAGGATGCTTCGGTTCGCAGCTACGGCTTTGACTATCTGGGTGAGGAGCAGACGGTTTCTGTCGATGGTGCCGGAAACATCCGTCGCTACACCTACGACATCAATCTCGGTGTAAAACGCCAGCTTTCGCTTGAAGTGGAAAATGCCAATGGAGCCATTCAGGGCGGTTCGCGCCTGACAACGTATGACGAAAACAACAACGTCACGTCGAGAACAGACGAAAACGGTCGTGTGGCCGAACTTGTCTACAACGCTACCAACCAACTGATTACCCGAACCGATGCAGTCGGTACGGATGAACAACGAAGTATTCGGTATGAGTACGCGGATCCGCAAAGCGATCTCGTTACCCGAATGACTGAACCCAGCGTGGTACCGGGAGCAGTGAAGGAAACTGTAAATACCTACGATGAGTCACTTAATCTGACAAGCGTTACCGTCACAGGATTCAGGCCTGACGGCGACGTTGTCAGCAGAACCAATTCGTTCTCTTACAACGACAGGGGTCAGGTCATTGCGATTGATGGTCCGAGAACCGATGTCGAAGACTCGACCCGCATTGAATACCATGTGTGTGAAACGGGTGGTGAGTGCGGTCAGGTCAGTCGCACGATTAACGCCCTGGGGCATGTCACCCGGTATACGCACTACGATGCCAGTGGTCGGGTAACGAGAATGGTGAATCCCAATGGCCTGGTTACACGTTTGACCTACAACTGGCGCGGGCAAATTACGCGGGAATTAACCCAGTTGCGTGGAGACCGGACGACGCGTCGCGTGACACGCAACGTTTATGATCTGGCGGGTCAGCTTATTCGGTCTGTTCACCCCGATGGTCGTATCAGCCGGTATACCTACAATCTTGCGCATCAACTGGTTGGCGTTCGGGACAACCAGAACAATCGCGTGAATTATCGTTACGACTCTCGTGGCAATCGGACTGTAGAAAAACTGCGTGACCCTGACGGGACGCTGGTCAGAACAGTTAATCGTGCGTTTGACAGTCGCAATCGACTGCGCCGCATAAACGATGGTGGATCGATTAGCCGGCAGATCCGCGATGCGGTCGGCAATTTCGTGCGCGAAATTGAACCTAATCATATTGCGCTCGCTGGTGATGATGATCCGGACAATAACCTGTCGACTCGTCACCGTTACGATGCCCTCAATAGAATCGTGAGAGACATCAACTCTATCGGTGGGGTGACTCGCTACACCTACGACGACCAGGACAATCTGAAATCCGTTCGTTCACCAAACAACGCCAGAACGCGCTTCGTCTATGACGATCTTGGCAACCGATTGAGGGAAATCAGTCCGGACCGAGGCAGAACGGTGTACCAGTACGATGAGGCTGGCAATCGCATTCGCATGAAAGACGCCCGCGGTGTTGTTACCCGATACAGCTTCGATGCGTTGAATCGTCTGGTCAAAACGAACTACGTGGGCTCAAGAGATGAGGATGAAACCCGCACCTACGACACGTGTTCACTGGGTACTGGTCTTATGTGTACGAGCTCAAGTGCACACAGTCGTCTGGAACTGGAATACGATGTTTATGGCAACGCGGTGCAGGCTGTTCAGACGGACACGCCGCTGGTTGTGGCCAACCTCGATCAGCCGGCTGCGTCCAGTTCGTCCGTCCAACAGGCCCAGTATCAGTGGGATTCTGCTGACAGGCTTAAGTCCATCGTTTATCCCAGTGGGCGTGTTGTTGAGTATCAGCGTAACTCGATCGGACAGATCACGGATGTTGCTCTGACGAGTAATGAGGGTGATCAGGGCAACCTGTCACTTGTCAGTGCCCGGCGCTATCGCGCTGATGGCCTGCCAGTCAGTCAGGTTTATGGTAACGGGCTTAGCTCCACTCGTGGCTACGATCTGCAGGGGCGCTTGACAGATCTTGCTCTGAGCAACGGCCTGAGCTCGCGATGGCGGTACGACCTGTCAGGAAATGTCGTTGAACTCAACGATGGCTCGACCCGACAGTTTGACTACGATGCGCTGAATCGTCTGGTTGGTACGAATTACACCTTTTCCGGATCAGAAGGCAGCGAGACCCATTCGTATTTCTTTGATGCCAACAACAATCTGTTGCAACGACGGTTCTCTGGCGTTGATGTTGAGTCGTCGACGCGGATCGCCTATGAGCCTGACAGTAATCGCATTTCAGCGGCGTCGAGTGGCGAACCTTCGACTGTTGAGCTCGACGCATCGGGTCGCGTACTGAAGTATGCGTCAGGTGACACTCTCAGCCTGTCCTATAATCAGGCAGGACGACTTGAGTCACTCGCACGAGTCGACACGGGTCTTCCGAATGAAGCCACGTCGCCCCGGTATGCCCGGGCGGTCTATGGCTACAACGGCAACAGCCAGCGTACCCAGCGTCAGCGATGGATCAACACGCTTTCTGGCAGTGGTTCAACCGTCGCCCGACAGCAGGATTTCAGCAACTTTATTTTTGATGCCAGCGGCAAGTTACTGAGTGAACGACGTGAGATCTTTGGCAATGAAAGCGAACGTGTGCGCATCGATCATGTTGAGACGATCTGGCTCGACGACGAACCCATTGTCAGCATCGCCGCTGATGGCACGCTGACCTGGCTGATCACAGACCATCTGAATACCCCGCGCATGGGTTTTGACAATGCCGGTGCCCAGGTCTGGCACTGGTCCGGCGATGGCTTTGGCAGTGCGAGACCACAGATCAGTGCACAGGACTCTCGCGTGCCGACTGTTCAGGTAGACCTGCGTTTCCCCGGCCAGTACTACGACGAGGAATCCGGATTGCACTACAACTGGCATCGTTACTACATGCCAGATCACGGACGCTATCTGACAAGCGACCCGATTGGACTAATTGGTGGCCCGAATACCTATGCCTATGCGCACGCGAGGCCAACCGCGTTGACGGATTTTCTGGGCCTGAGAGTTTGTGGAAGTGGCGGCACTGAGTTTCTGATACCCGATGAACCGATGGGGAATAATTTCGCCTCCTGCTGTATTGGTCACGATGCGTGCTATGACGGTTGCGCTAATGGTAATGCGAACCATAAAAATGTCTGTGATCTTAAGTTCGGTCTCTGTACTGTCGGTAAGTGTGAAACTGCAGGGTTCTTCGGTAAACCTCTTTGTCTGGGACTCGCTGGTATCTACACCGGCGCGGTTTTTAATTTTGGAGGCGGTGCTTACGAAAGCGCACAAACGGTGGCTTGCGAGACGTGTTCACCAGACAATGCTGTCGTGATGATTACCAATTTGGGTGTGATGCCTGTGATCGCAATACGAGAGTTACAACGGCGCTTGTAGCTCTTAGTGTTGTCTGCGACGTGATTCCGATCTCGGCGCATTCAAAACGAAAAAAGGCCCCGAAGGGGCCTTTTTTCGTTTTGCGCACAACGGTGCGCAAAAGTGAACTCTACTTACGGTCCAGTTCGCCGATCCGCGCTCAGTCGCCGATCAGTCCTGGCAGCGTCAGCGAGATTGCGGGAACAAAAGTGATCAGCATGAGCGCGACAAAGATCGCGAGATAAAACGGCCAGATTGTTCTGACCGCTTGCTCCATGGGCAGCTTGCCAACGGCGCAGCCCACAAACAGACACGAGCCAACCGGTGGCGTGCACAGCCCCAGTCCCAGGTTCACCAGAAGTATCATGCCGAATTGCAGCGGATCGATACCGAGACTGTTCATGACGGGCAGGAAGATCGGCGTGCAGATCAGGATCAGCGCCGCCATGTCCATAATCATTCCCAGCAGCAGCAGTACCCCGTTGACCATCAGCAGAATCAGTATCGGGTTGTCGGTGATGCCGTTCAGAAACTCAACCGTTTCCTTGGGCACGCGATAAAACGTCAGCATGTAGGCAAAGGCGGCCGCGCAGGCGATGAGAATCATGACCATCGACGTGGTGCGCACCGACTGCGCTACCGCGATCTTGAAATTTGCCCAGGAGATACTGCGATAGACCACCAGCGTGACCACAAAAGCGTACAGCGCGCCAAAGGCGCCGGACTCGGTCACGGTAAACACACCGGAGAGCACGCCGCCAACGATGATGATCGCCGTCATCAGTCCCGGTATGGCGCCGGCAAAACTCATCAGCAGCGCCGTCCAGCCCGGGAACTGTTCGGCGCTGTAGCCGCGTTTCACCGCAACAAAGTAGGCCGTCACCGCAAGGCAAATACACATCAGCACGCCGGGCACGACGCCTGCGAGAAACAGCTTGGATATCGATACCGCGCCGCCCGAGGCCAGCGCGAAGATGATCATGTTGTGGCTTGGCGGAATGATGATGCCGGCAATCGATGATGTCACCGTGACGTTCACCGCGTAGTCAGCGTCGTAGCCCTTGTCCTTCATCACCGGGACCAGAATCGATCCCAGTGCCGAGATATCGGCGATCGCCGAGCCTGAGATGCCGCCGAACAGCATCGATGAGAATACGTTAACAATGCCCAGTCCACCGCGGACGGCGCCGACAGCGCTTTGAGCGAAGCGCACCAGGCGCATCGCGATGCCGCCATGGAACATCAGTTCGCCGGCAAATATGAAGAAGGGAATCGCCATCAGCGAAAATACATTGATCCCCGACACGATTCGCTGAAAACCAACCAGTAGCGGCAGTCCTTCATAGAAGAACGCGGCGAGCGCGGAGATTCCAAGCGCAAAGGCGACCGGTGTTCCAATGATGACGCAAAACGCAAATACGCCCAGAAGCAGTAGCAGTCCCATGGTTAGCTTTACTCTATGTTGTCCTGGCGTTCATCGCGGCCAAGAAAAAAGCGGATGAGGTGGCCGATTGAGAAGAGGCAGATCAAAATGCCGCAGATCGTGAGGGGCAAAGAACGCAGTCCTTCAGGCCATTTGATCAGAGGAATCATTGTCTTCCACTTGAACGTCGTGAGCTCGGTGCCGTACCAGAACATGAGGCCACCGAACACAGCCATCAGCACGTCAGACACCACTACGAATGCCCCACGAACCCATCTGGGCACCATGTTTCGAAATATGACGACGGCCAGATGCGTATCTCTGTTGACGCCTGCAGCGGCGCCGAAAAATGCAATGACCATCACCAGCAGAAGCGAAACCTGTTCTACCCAGGTCGGTGTGTCGTTAAGAACGTAACGACCGAAAACCAGCCAGGCGAAGATCACCGTCATCACAACGAGTGCGATGCCTGCGATCAATACGCAGAGCTTTGAGATCAGCTCGAATGTTGTATCCATTCGCCGAACAAAGGTGCTGGTCGAGCGTGATTCGCTCATCAGGTCGTCTCCTTATAAAAAACGCCCGACATCCTGAGGTGGAGCCGGGCGCTCTTGAGCTTTTGCTGGAAGGACTTTATTGCGTTGCGCGCGCGATATCCACCAGCTTTTTCATATCCGGATTCGCTTTCAGATAGTCAGCGTACACAGTATCCATAGCGCTCTGGAAGGGCCCTTTGTCGGCGATCTCGTTGACCTTGATGCCGGCAGCTTCAACGTCCTTGCGTGCCTGCTCGGACTGGACTGCCCAGAGTTCGCGCTGATAAAGCGCAGCCTTCTCGGCTGAATCTCGGACCGCAGCCTGCAGTTCGGGTGACAGCGCGTTGAACTTCTTGGTGTTCACACAGATGCATTCGGGAATGATCAGGTGCTCACTCAGTGAGTAGTGGGTAGTCACTTCATAGTGTCCAACGTTCTTGAACGAAGGGAAGTTGTTCTCTGCACCGTCAACCACGCCCGTCTTCAGCGCCTGCTGAACTTCCGAGAAGGCCATCGGTGAAGGGTTACCGCCCATTGCGGAGATCATTTTTGTGTACAGGTCGTTGTTCATGACCCGGATCTTCAGACCTTTAACATCGTCCGGTGTGGCGATCGCTTTCTGGCTGTAGAAAGAGCGTGCACCAGCGTCGAACCATGCGAGTGGCAGAAGACCGGCATCGGCCATCGCGTCTGACATGATCTGGCCGCCTTCACCATCGAGAACGCGAAACATGTGCGGAACGCTTTTGAAAATGAACGGGAGCGACACAAGGTTCGCTTCCTTAACCATCGGTCCGATCGGGCCCAGGCTGAAGTTGCCGACCTCAATCGCGCCGATGCGAACCTGCTCCAGTGCGTCAGGCTGGTTGCCGAGTACGCCACCGTGGAATACCTCCAGCTTGATTTCGCCTTTTGTGGACTCGTTGACGAGTTCAGCAAAACGGTCCATCGCGGGAGTGTTGGGGTGTCCGTCATGGTGAATATTCCAGGCACGCCAGTCCGCAGCCGCGGCTACACCACTAAAGAGCGACAGTGCTGTGAAGGCTCCAAGCAGCGTGAGTGATAACTTCTTAATTGTGTTCATGTGCTCCTCCTAAGGGGTTTTTACAGATCTTGTACAACTTCAGCGGCGATCAGTGCTGGCTTACGAAAACGCCAGCCCACCGTTGATATCAATATTGGTTCCGGTGACAAATGCGGCTTCGCTTGAAGCCAGATAGGCCACCAGATTTGCCACGTCTTCAGATGTCCCCTCGCGTTTCAGCGGGGTAATACCGGCAACGTGGGTACGAACTTCAGGTTTGGTGAAGGTGTTATGGAAATCGGTATCGATCATGCCGGGACAGACCGA
>CALHMG010000227.1 GCA_938034705.1 uncultured Gammaproteobacteria bacterium | reverse complement strand
GGAAGTAAAATTCATCGAGTCGCTCGATGGAGATCGGGACGAGTCAGCTGCCAGTGACCCCGCAATTGATGGCGACGAGGTCTTCTTCATCACCTATGACCTCGAAGTTGACAACGAAACCGCGCAAGACAGCGATATCGTCGATGCGGGTCAGACCGTTGAGAATACGGCGTCGGTTGAGTTTTTCACAGCTTCGGCCAATGACGTTAACGACTCAGACAAAAACTACGTCGGCCCGGGCGAAATGATCGAAGACGATGCCAGCGTTACGATTCTGGAAGCGTCCGTCGACAAGGAAATCGTTGGCACCAGTGTTACAGGACCGAATAACGACTTTCTGAATCAGGCGACCATCGGTGAGAACATCACGTATCAGGTTACCGTTACGCTACCCGAAGGCGAGCTGACTTCATCGTTGATCTATGATCAGCTGGACGCGGGCCTTGAGTTTGTGTCCCTGGACAGCGTTGAAACTTTCAGCGGCGGTACTCTGACTAACGACATTGTTCTCGGCGGAGTCACGTCTACAGGTATCGGAACCTGGGATCCGTCATCGGTCGCTACCCAGGTCATCAATACGCCTGCCACGGGTGAGCGCGTACGTTTTACGCTTGGAACGATCGACAACCTTGACGACGATAATGGCGCCGTCGATACCGTAGTGTTGACCTACACCGTCAACGTTAACAACCTGTCCGTCAACAACAGCGGCGATGATGTCGGCAACAGCGCGAGCTTTCGCTGGGTCTCCGACGGCACCAGTACCTTTACCGACGCGGCTTCCGATGACATTGAAATCGTTGAGCCGGTTGCAACCGTAACCAAAGCCGTGAGTCCGGCATCGGGTGATGCGGGCGATACAGTTGTCTATACGATCCAGATTCGAGTGCCCGCAGGATCACCGACGGCCAATGATCTCGAGCTTGCCGACGCTTTGCCGTCGACCTGGATCGATTTCAGCGCTGTGAATTTTGCGACCGGAACCAATGTTTCCGTAGTCGACACGGCGGGCGTTCTGACGACGACAGATCTCCAGATTACGTCGCCCGGGGGAGTCGACACACTGACGTTTGATCGGCCTGGCGAATCTACCGTGGACTCGGTTGATATGGATCCCGGACGTGTCATTACGATCAGTCTCACAGGCGTGATCCAGCAGAATGTCATTCCGAATCAGCTCATTGAAAATGATGCTGATATCCAGTGGACGAGTCTTGACGAAAGCGATGCCACCGCGGGCGATCACACCGAAGAGCGAGGTGGTGATGGCGGTATCGATGACTACAGCGATACCGATCCCGGTGATATACGAATTGACAAGGTTGAGGCCGAGAAGTACATCGTTGCGACTTCCGAGGCGCACACGGCGGATATCAATGCCGGTGCCGATGTGTACCTCGACGGCACTGTTGAAGTTGCAATCGGCGAAATCGTTCGATACCGACTGGTTGTGAGTGTTCCTGAAGGGGAGACCCCGCATCTGGTACTGCGCGACCGACTGCGTCCAGGGATGCAGTTTCTCGATGACGGCACGGCCGCTTACGCTTTTCTCAGTAACGATGATGTCTATTCAGACATGGTGTCATCTAACACGGGCAGCGGTGCTGCGCTGGGTCTCGGCTCTGGCGGCGCCAGTCAGCTCACCGGTTTTGATCATACGACCATTGCGTCAAATCTCATCACAGGCACTTTTGCCGACATCAACGTTGACAACCAGCTCAACGCTCACAACAACGGTGATGCGTACTCGTCGAGCACGGACGTGTATTTCAAGTTTGGCGATATCTCCAACACCGATCGTGATGCCAATGCTGAATATGTGATCGTCGAGTTCAACGCGCTGGTGCTCAACGTCAATGGCAACCAGCACAACTCTTCAAACATCATCAATGATGTTGCGGTTTATGTTGACTCGAACGAAAACGGTTCGTTGACAGGGACCGAAATTCAGGACTATTCGTCGACCGTGCGTGTCGACGTTGTTGAGCCGGACATCAGCATCGACAAGACCATTGTGGGTGCTGTGCCAACTCAGGCTGGACAGACCGTCACCTACGATATCGTAGTCAGCAATTCAAACGGATCCGAAACTTCGGACGGCTTTGATCTGGAAATCCTCGACACCTTGCCGGCCAGTCTGACAATGACATCGGTGGCTGTTCAGGGGACAACGGGAACGGTAGTAAACGTTACCAACAACTCGGTCATCGGCTCCAATCTGGTCGACTTTGACGTTGAGCAGCTGGGAAAGAACTCCAGCATCACGATTCGTGTAACGGCGACCGTGGACTACGCGAATTCACTCGGAACCGAGATTTGCAACGAGGCAGATGTTCAGTACACCAGCCTGCCGGGTGCGGGTAGTGCGGCGAATCCAACCGGATCCGTGACGCCAGGTGCCAGCGGTACCGGCACCGGTGAACGCGACGGCAGTGGTGGCGTCAACGACCACGTTGACGATACCAAAGTTGCGTTCGAACTGGATGTGCCGGTGCTTTCCGACAAGGTTCTTGTCGGCACGAGCATCAATGATCCGGCCAATAACAATGATAACGATGAAGCTGTCATTGGTGAGATCGCAACCTATCAAGTCACCGTAAACATTCCACAGGGAACCATTCCGCTCTCAACGATTACCGACACGCTGGATCAGGGTCTTGAGTTTATTGCCCTGAGTTCGGTTCAGGTGTTCAGCAACGGCGTGCTGACATCACAAATTTCGTCTTCGTCAGGTGCCCAGACGTCGGTTGGCACCTTTAACCCGCTGGATTTTGCACCGACTACATCCGGAAGTTCTACGGCACCGGCTGGCCAGTCGCTTGAGTTCGACTTCGGCACTATTGTCAACTCGGATCCCGACGCCTCAGCGACAGATACGGTTGTCATTGAATACACCGTCCGAGTTCTGAATATTCCCGAGAACCAGGCCGGCGTGACGCTGGACAACACCGCCCAGTTCAATTTCGATGAAGACGGCAATCCGGCAACGACCGACGACGCTCAGTCTACAGACCCCGACTCGGCAGACGCGATTACGATTATTGAACCCGAGGTCGAGATTGAAAAGACGGTCACGGTCAATGGAGACGGCGATGCCGGTGACACGGTCACCTATACGATAACGCTGACGTCGGACCCCTCCGGGGCAGGCCTGCCCATCGCTCACGACGTTGCATTGAGTGACACGCTGCCTGGTGTTCTTGATTTTAGCGCCGTTAACTTTGGGTCAGGAACGAACGTGTCGGTGACCGACTCAGCGGGCACGTTAACGACTTCTGATTTTCAGATTTCATCTGGCGTCCTCGGATTCAGCGCGCCGGCTGCGAACACGCCTGATACGGTCGATATGGAGGCCGGACGCGAGATTGAGATAACGATTACCGGCGTGATCAAGGCAACCGCGGTTGCTGGAGACACCATCACCAACGATGCACTGACGAACTGGTCGAGTCTGGACGGAGACAACGACGCGGGTGATGAGGACGGAGAACGAGACGGCACAGACGGTGAAGGGTCGGATTCGACGACTTTGAACAACTATGCCGACTCAGACGATGCTGATTTCACGCTGCCGGGGCCAGACTTCGACAAACGCCTGACTGACGAAAGCGATACATCCGTCGAGATCGGCGAGACGATTTCATACGATCTTGTGATTACCGTGCCTGAAGGTGTCACCAACAACGTTGTTGTAACCGATCAAATCCCGACAGGAATGGCCTATATCGGCGCTTCATTGATTACAGCCGCCGCCGACAGCGCGTACATCACAAACAACTTCGCGGGCATCGCGGCGATCACCAGTACCACACATCCAACAGCTGCCGCATTGCTGGGCCAGGATGGTGAGGATGTGGTGTTTTCGCTGGGTAACGTGGTGACCACCAATGACAACAATGCAGACAACAATACGTTCGTCATTCGAGTCGAGTTGCTGGTGCTGGACGTTCCGGGTAACGCCGGGGCTGTGCCGGGCACAATCCTCACGAACAGTGGATCTTTATCGTTCGATGACCCGGAAGACGGCGCAACGACCGTTGAGGATCCAACGGATCCGCAAGTTACCGTCATCGAACCCGAGCTCGACATCACCAAGGAAGTGCAGGTGAATACGAGTGGCGACACCGAAGGTGATGCCGGCGATCCCGCGACTTACATCTTTGTCATCGATCATACGGCCGCGAGTACCGGGCCCGCTCACGATGTCACGATTACCGACACGCTTCCGGCTGAATTCACCGTAACGGGTTTTACCGCGATCGTGTCTGACGGCGGGGCACCCGTCAACGTGGCAGCGAATTTCTCGATTGCGGGGCAGGCGTTTGGCACCACAACGCCGCTGACGCTTGAGACCGACGAAGACCTGACGATTACGCTGACGGGTTATCTCAGTACCGACGGCACGGTGGACGCCGGCGAGACGGTGGAAAACACGGTCAACCTGAGC
>CALHMG010000226.1 GCA_938034705.1 uncultured Gammaproteobacteria bacterium | reverse complement strand
CAGTCTGTATGGGGTCAAAAACCGGGTGCAGGGCCAGCCTTACCGTTTTGTAATGGTAGCGAACAGCGGTGCCTGAAATCTGCGCTAAATCATTAAATTTGCGGTCAAATTTCTGTTTTTGGCGTGTCGATTACGGCGTGCAGGTCCTCGAGTCTGTCGATGACGTAGTCCGCGTAGTCCATGAACGGGCGATCGCCGCCATGATCCAGATGCACCGTGTCCGCACCTGCCGCTCGTCCGGCCTCGAGATCGTGAACGTAGTCCCCGATCATGATGCTGCCTTGGGGAGATCGGTTCCAGCGGTGCAGCAGCAGCTGCACGCCGTCGGGTTCGGGTTTCGCCGGCGCGCAGTCGCGGGCAATGACTGAGGGTTCGTCGAAGAATTCACCAATGCCGGCGACCTTGAGTGTTTCAAACGCGATGTCGAGTGCGTTGCGGGTGACGACGCCGACGCGTGCGCCGCGTTTAGTGAGTTTTTCGAGAATGCCGTACGCCGCATCATCCGCGGTCGCGATTCGCGCATGCTCCCATTCAATTTCGAGTAGCCGCTCATTGCGCCACTTGGCGTCCTCGTCCGAGAGGCCTTCGAGATACTCGATGATCGGATTGCCAGGGGGGATGTCGAGCTCGACGCGAACCTGATTGAAATCATGGGTAGGAACGGTCAGGGTTCCATCCATATCGAAAATCCAGCTTTGGTACGGTAGCGTTGTCATGGGAGTAGTATATGTCGCGGTAGATACCGCCACCATGGAGGTGGGCAATTTGGTAAGGATGTCGCTCAAATGGCTTATCGTCTTGTTGCTGTTCGCGCTGATACTCGCCGCGTGGCTGCTCGATGGTGGTATGAGCGATCGACGAGGCACGGCTTTTCATAGCTACCTGACTGCGCAAGTTTTCAGCGAGCGAGCCTGAACCCGGATTAGCGCGACACTCTCGCTGTACGAGTAGAGGGCGTGACTCTGCGGCGCGATGAGATAGGCTCAGGCGATCTGAAGGAGGATTTGCCGTGAAGTCCATGTCACATCAACAATGGCTCGATCAGGTTGTTGAAGAAACCCTGGAACCCGAGTTACCGATTTGCGACCCCCATCACCACCTTTGGGATCATCGTACGGGCATGCAGGGTGTCGTAGGTCCCCGCTATCTTCTCGACGAAATCCTCGAGGATGTGAACTCCGGACACAACATCGTGTCGACGATATTTATTGAATGCGGCACGATGTTCAATAAAGACGGCCCCGACGAGATGAAACCGATCAACGAGACTTTGTTC
The DNA here is from genome assembly GCA_938034705.1 of uncultured Gammaproteobacteria bacterium. Taxonomy (GTDB): domain Bacteria; phylum Pseudomonadota; class Gammaproteobacteria; order Arenicellales; family CALHMG01; genus CALHMG01. Next base: position 1,505 of record CALHMG010000226.1, on the reverse strand, counting down.
GTTGGCGGCATCGCGGCGATGAGTGCTTCTGGCACCTATGGCTCGACAGAGATCGCGAAGGGCATCATTGGTACGGCGTATCTGACGCTTGGAGATTCGGTTGCCAAAGTTCTCGACGCGCAGCTGGTTGCCGGTGCCGGTCGTTTTAAAGGCATTCGTCAGGCGGCGTCATGGGATCCAAGTCCGGATGTTGGCAACCATCGTACCGAGCCGAAGCCTGGCCTTTATCTTGATCCGGTATTCAGAGAGGGTTTTAAACACCTGGCGCCACGCGATCTCACCTACGAGGGCTGGTGTTACCACCACCAGATACCTGAACTCACGGATCTGGCGCGCGCATTTCCTGACACCCGCATCATCCTCGATCATTTTGGTGGTCCCGTTGGCATAGGACCTTATCGAGGAAAGGAAAAAGAGGTGTTTGCCGAGTGGAAGAAGTCGGTGGCAGATCTCGCGCAATGTCCGAACGTTTACGCCAAGCTGGGCGGACTTGCGATGGACGTCAACGGCTACGACTGGCACGAACGACCCAAGCCACCGACCAGTGAGGAATTCATGCAGGCCACACGCCACTACTACGAAGAAACCATTCGGTTGTTTGGCGTGGAGCGATGTATGTTTGAATCCAATTTTCCGGTCGACAAGCTGAGCGCCAGCTACCACACGGTCTGGAATTCGTTTAAGCGACTCGCAGCTGACTATTCACCGGCCGAGAAGGCGCGGCTGTTTCACGACACCGCTACCGAGGTCTATCGTCTGTGACGTGGCGATGCGTCAGTGCATTCTGACGCGAAGGAAGTTGCCTGCTGCGATCAGTGCGTCGTGGGTCGCGGGTATGAGTTTGCCGCTTCGCAAAAAACCGTGGACCGTGCCGAGTACACATTGATAGATGGTTTCGACGCCTGCCTGTGAAAGTTTTTCTGCGTAGGCCGCGCCTTCGTCACGCAGAGGATCAAGGCCCGCCGTCAGTACAAAAGCGGGCGCCAGGTTCGTGAAGTCTTCGGTCAGGATTGGCGACACCCAGGGGTGTTTGAGGATTTCGGCGTTCTGCCAGTTTTTGTCGCCAAAGTAACAGGCCCAGAACCAGTCGAGTACGGGGCGTGATATCGGTGGCGTTTGCGCGTGCTCAACGTATGAGTTGTATTGCGTAGTGAAATCAACGACGGGATACAGCAGCAGCTGTGCGGCGAGGTTGGCACCTTTGTCGCGGGCGTGCTGACCGAGGATCGCGGCGAGATTGCCGCCGGCACTGTCGCCACCTGCGGCAATTCTGCTCGGATCTGCGCCGATTTCGTCGGCGTGAGTGCGTACCCAGTCCCAGGCGGCAAGAGAATCTTCCACGGCGGCCGGGTAGATGTGTTCCGGTGCCAGTCGATAGTCGACGCTGACGCAGACGACGTTGCCGTAGTGCGTGAGCATTCGGCAGATGCTGTCGTGCGTATTGAGATCCCCGATGACAAAGCCACCCCCGTGAAAGTAGACGAGGACAGGCATCGGTTCCCCGG
>CALHMG010000225.1 GCA_938034705.1 uncultured Gammaproteobacteria bacterium | reverse complement strand
CCTCCCGTGGCTCGATCTTCAACAGCCCGGTATTGGCAACTGCCTCTTCCATAAACAAATCGTAAAGCGTCCGGTCAGGCTGTCCTGCCGGCGAATCTGTGACTCGATTCGTTTGGATTCTGCCGTCAGGCATGTTCAAATTCGCCCAGACATTCATCAGTCGCCACACCAAAGTGGCGCAAATCGGTTGCCACAGGCGACGATCAGGTAAGGCGCGATGCGGGTTACATTAATTGGGACGGGATATGTTGGTCTGGTGACGGGGGCATGCCTCGCCGAGGTCGGTAACCACGTCATGTGCGTTGACAAGGACGCCGCCAAGGTTGCGTCCCTGAAGGCAGGCAATATCCCGATCTTCGAGCCTGGCCTTGAATCAGTTGTCGCGGGTACGGTCAAGAGCAATCGACTTGAATTCAGCACCGACATCGCGGCGGGGGTTGCCCACGGCGAAGTTCTGATGATTGCCGTAGGGACGCCACCCGGCGAAGACGGCTCTGCTGACCTGAGTCACGTGCTGGCCGTGGCGGACGATATCGGCAAACACATCGACGACTATCGCGTCATCGTGACCAAATCAACCGTCCCGGTCGGTACCGCGGACAAAGTTCGCGATCAGATCACTGAGCAGCTGAGGTCGCGCGGGCTGGGTGACACGCCTTTCAGTGTTGTGTCGAACCCTGAGTTTTTGAAAGAAGGCGCGGCCGTCGACGACTTCATGAAGCCCGACAGGATTGTCATCGGTTCTGACGATGACCGTGCTTCCGACGTGATGCGCGAACTCTACGCCCCGTTTAATCGTAACCGTGATCGGGTCATGGTGATGGACGTGAGATCGGCGGAGCTCACCAAGTACGCGGCCAATGCCATGCTCGCGACAAAGATCTCCTTTATGAACGAGATGGCTAATCTTGCCGAGCGTCTTGGCGCAGACATCGAATCCGTAAGGCTCGGCATAGGGTCTGACCCGAGAATCGGATATCACTTCATTTATCCGGGTAGCGGTTACGGCGGATCGTGTTTTCCAAAAGACGTGCAGGCGCTGCATAAGACGGCGAGCACGGTTGGCTACGACGCCCGAATTCTTGAGGCAGTCGAGGACGTGAACAAGGACCAGAAGACCGTCCCGTCACAAAAGGTTGTTGCGCATTTTGACGGCGATGTAAAAGGTCGACGCTTCGCGCTCTGGGGGTTGTCTTTCAAGCCGAACACCGACGACATGCGCGATGCTCCGAGTCTGGTAATTATCGATGAGCTGACGCGGGCGGGTGCTACGGTGGTTGCTTATGATCCGGTTGCCAAAGACGAAGCCGCACATCTGCTTGGTGATCGAAACGACGTCATTCTGGCCGACGACCCGATGACGGCTGTGGACAATGCTGACGCCCTGATTCTCGTCACGGAGTGGAAGGAATTTCGCAGCCCTGATTTTGACGAACTCAAGCGTTTGCTCAAGCACCCGGTCATTGTGGACGGGCGCAATATTTACGATCCCGTTCGCGTGCGTGATCTCGGGTTTACCTATTACGGTATCGGGCGCTGAATGTCCGATACGCGAGACCCAGCGCCGGTTGAAATCCCGGATTTTGCACCTGCCCGAGTTCTGGTGGTGGGGGATGCGATGCTCGATCGCTACTGGTTTGGTGCTGTCGACCGAATTTCGCCCGAAGCCCCGGTGCCGGTCATGGCCGTGGACGCGACTGAAGATCGTGCCGGCGGCGCCGCTAACGTCGCCGTGAACGTCGCGGCCCTTGGTGCTCGGTGCACGCTGATTGCGGCGGTAGGCGATGATGACAGCGGGCGATCGCTCGCCACGCTGCTCGCGGAACGCGGCGTCGATCAGCGGCTGATTGCGGATGCCACGATGCCGACGACCCTGAAACTCAGGATGCTGGCCCAGAATCAGCAACTGATGCGGGCGGACTTTGAGCGTAAGGCGTCGGAGTCAACTCTCGACACAATGACGTCAAAAGCGATCGAAGAACTTGCCCACGTCGATGTTTTGATCCTTTCAGACTATGGCAAGGGCGGTCTCGGGCATTCGCTTGATTTTATTGAGGCGGCAAAAGCACGTTCGGTACCCGTCATCGTCGATCCGAAAGGAGACGACTTCTCCCGATATCGCGGTGCAACCATGATCACGCCCAATCTTAAAGAGTTTGAGGCTGTCGCGGGGCGCAGTGATTCCGAGGCGGACATGCTGGAACGTGCTCAGAGACTTCTGGATGAGCTTGATCTTGAGTCGCTGATGGTGACTCGAAGTGCGGCCGGGATTTCGCTCTTTACGCGTGATGGCAAGGTCCACGCCAGTCCATCTCGAGCACGCGAAGTTTTCGATGTCAGCGGCGCCGGAGATACGGTGATTGCGACCGTTGCGGCTATGCATGCGCTTGGAATTACCGGGGAACGCGCGCTGTCGCTGGCAAATGTTGCCGCGGGCGTCGTCGTCAGCCGAATTGGTACCGCTGCGGTGACCATAGAGGATATTCAGAACGCTCTTTCGCGTGAGGCAGGGTCATGATTATTGTTACAGGCGGGGCCGGTTTTATCGGCACAAACGTCATAAGGCGTCTGAACGAGTCGTCTACCGACGTCGTGATGGTCGATACGCTCAGCAATGACGTGCTGCCCAATGTCTCCGGTCTGGAGCTTGCGGACTATATTTCGATTGACGAATTTATTACCCGAATAAAATCCAACGAGACGTTTGGTTCGGTCGACGCGATAGTGCATCAGGGTGCCTGCTCGGACACGATGGTCACGGATGGTGACTACGTGATGGAGAACAACTACGCCTATTCAAAGCACCTGTATGAATACTGTCGTGAACGAAGCATCCGGTTTGTGTACGCCTCGTCTGCGTCCGTCTACGGGGCGGGCACGCAGTTTCGTGAAGAACGTTCGTGTGAAAAGCCGCTGAATCTCTACGGCTACTCCAAATGGATGTTTGACCAATACATCCGTCGACGCGAGGGTCCAGGTTCGGTGTCGGGTATTCCGGTTGGCCTGCGTTACTTCAACGTGTTTGGTCCACACGAACAGCATAAGGGCCGAATGGCCTCGGTAGTCCAGCATTTTACGCGGCAGCTGAACGAGGTAGGTCGCGTCAGTCTGTTCGAGGGCAGTGGCGGCTATGGTCCAGGTGGTCAGCGCAGAGATTTTGTCTACATCGACGACGTCGTCGATGCGAATCTGCATTTTATTCAAAGCACCGGCAGCGGAATCTACAATATCGGTACCGGGCGCTCTCGAAGTTTTAACGCGATGGCGCGTGCCGTGATTTCTTCCTGGCACCGGGAAACAGGCAAGGGCGAGGCGGCGAACCCCGACACGCTGATTGACTACATCGACTTTCCCGAGGCGCTAGTCGGTCGCTATCAGAGTTTTACTGAAGCCGACCTGACAATGCTGCGACGTGCGGGTTTTGAACGCACTCCAACAGAGCTTGAGGACGGCGTCGACGCGTACGTCCGTTGGCTGGTTGCGGAGGACGACGCGTGAAAGTGCTGGTGACGGGCGCGGCCGGGTTTATCGGGAGTGCGGTCAGTCGCGCGTTGCGCGCGCGGGGCGACATAGTTGAAGGTGTTGATAATCTTAACGACTACTACGAGGTCAGTCTCAAGCGTGACAGACTGAGTCTTCTGAAAGACGATGATGGCTTCACTCTGCATGAGTGCGACATCGCAGATCGTGACGCGATGGCTGCTTTGTTTGATTCCGTTCGCCCGGATCGCATCGTACACCTGGCAGCCCAGGCGGGCGTCAGGTACTCCATCGACAATCCTCACGTCTACGCCGACAGTAATCTTGTGGGGTTTCTCAATATTCTGGAGGGTTGTCGTCAGACCGAGGTTGCCCATCTTGTCTACGCGTCGACCAGTTCGGTATACGGGGCAAACACCACGATGCCTTTCGCGGAAACTCACTCCGTAGATCATCCGGTATCGCTGTACGCCGCGACCAAGAAGGCAAACGAGGTCATGGCGCATTCGTACGCGGAGCTCTATGGTTTGCCCTGTACCGGTCTGAGATTTTTTACGGTGTATGGGCCATGGATGCGTCCTGATATGGCGCTGTTCAAGTTCGCGAAAAAGATCGTGGCCGGCGAACCGATTGATGTTTATAACCGCGGTGAAATGGTGCGGGACTTTACCTATATCGATGACGTGGTGGCCGGAATCATCGCGTCTCTGGACAAGGTGGCGACGCCTGAACCGGACTGGAGTCCGGCTGATCCGTACCCGGCGGCGAGCAGTGCTCCCTTCAGGGTCTACAACATCGGCAACGGTCAACCGGTGCCATTGCTCAGATATATCGACGTGCTCGAAAAGGAGCTTGGATTGCCGGTCGAGCGTAACTACATGCCGATGCAGCCCGGAGATGTCCCGGGCACGTCCGCGTCGGTGCAGGCCCTTGAGCAGGCGGTTGGGTATCGGCCCGACACCCCGGTCGAGACGGGGGTCGCACGCTTTGTTGACTGGTTTACTGACTACTACGGCGTAACGCGAACGTAGGACGCGCTCGACCGCGAAGATCACGGCCCTTCGATCGGCAGTCGAGGCCGGTCTGGCCGCCCAGCTTGGCGTGATCGCAAAGATAAAGCACACTTCGGGCCGCATGGATCGCACACGAACGGCGCTGCGGTTAAACAGGTAGAACAGGGAAGACATGACTAAGAAGGCACTTATCACCGGTATCACCGGTCAGGACGGTTCGTATCTGGCAGAGCTGCTGCTCGATAAGGGATACGAGGTCCACGGGATTCGTCGACGAACATCATTGTTCAATACAGACCGGATTGACCACATCTACACAGACCCGTTGCTGGACGGCACCCGCTTGTTTCTGCACTACGGGGATCTCACTGATTCCAGCAGTCTGACGCGAGTGATTCAGACCGTTCGCCCGGACGAGATTTACAACCTTGCGGCCCAGAGTCATGTGGCGGTCAGTTTCGAGGAGCCGGAGTACACGGCAGATTCTGACGCGGTTGGCACCCTGCGTTTGCTGGAGGCCATCAGGATCCTCGGTCTGGAGAAGGATACGCGTTTTTATCAGGCGTCAACGTCAGAGCTATATGGCGACGTTGCGGAAGTACCGCAAACGGAGAAAACGCCTTTTCGTCCCCGCTCACCGTATGCGGTGGCCAAACTGTATTCCTACTGGATCACCGTTAACTACCGCGAGGCCTACGGAATTTATGCCTGCAACGGGATCCTGTTTAACCATGAGTCGCCGCGTCGCGGTGAAAATTTTGTCACGCGTAAAATCACCCGGGCTTTTGCGGCCATGGTGCTTGGTGAGCAGGAGTGTCTGTATCTCGGGAACATGGATTCCGGTCGCGACTGGGGACATGCCCGTGACTACGTTGAGATGCAGTGGTTGATGTTGCAGCAGGAGCAGCCGGAAGATTTTGTGATTGCCACGGGCGTCCAGTATTCAGTCCGCGATTTTGTCGTACACACGGCGCGTAGATACGGCCTCGAGCTCAAATGGACTGGCGAAGGTGTAGACGAAACCGGAACGGTAGTAGAAGTCAACGAGCCCGAAGGTGGCGCTTGGTGGTCTGGCGAACTTGATCTCAACTCACTCAAAGGCAAGACAATTGTGCGGGTCAATCCAAGGTATTTTCGACCAGCCGAAGTCGACAACCTTCTCGGCGACGCGAGTTACGCAAAGTCGAAGCTTGGGTGGGAGCCGCGCACGTCGTTCGCCGAACTTGTCGATGAGATGACTAAAACGGATCTGAAAGCGGAGCGTCAGCGCCTGGCGATGGCAGCCGTTGGCTAGATCCAGGACAGGTAGCTTTTTCGTCGACTGTCGATTCAGAGTCTTGGGCGTGCGGGCTTTAACCTGTCGTTGGTGCATCTGAAAGCCGATGTGCGGACTCGCCGGAAGCTTCACGCCAGGTCGCAGTAGAGCGGCCAGTATCCTGAAGAGCGTTGCTGACCGGATGTCGGGTGCGGTCGCTCATCGTGGTCCAGACAGCGACGGTGACTGGCTGAGTGAGCCTGACGGGCTCGTGTTTGCACATCGAAGACTTGCAATTTTTGGGCCCGGAGAATCCGGTGACCAGCCAATGCATTCGGCGTCAGGGCGCTATGTCCTGATCTTTAACGGCGCTATCTATAACTATGTTGAGTTGCGTGAAGATCTTCGCGCCCGGGGCCTGTCATTTCGTGGAACCTCCGATACCGAGGTTTTACTCAGTCTCATCGAATCCGTAGGTCTTGAAGCCGCTCTCGCCAGGTGTGTCGGCATGTTTGCGCTGGCGCTTTGGGACACCGGAGAAAAGCGACTCTGCATTGCCCGCGATCGCGTCGGTGAGAAGCCGCTGTTTTATTCGTTCGCGAACGGTGAGCTGCGGTTCGGTTCAGAGCTTGCGGTGTTCGACACAGCGTCGCTCGACCAGGATGCGGTCACGTCATTTCTTGATTTCGGGTTCTCTGCGACAGCCGATACGGTTCTGGGCGGTGTCGTGGCTGTTCCTCCCGGCGCGATAATACAAGTTTCGGTATCGACGACCAGCGTAACGCCACAGTTTTACTGGCGACCGGAGGGGCGGAGCAGTGCGACTGAGATGCTGGATGATCGAACTGTCTCCACCGAACTGGAAACCCGTTTGCGCGAAGCGGTGCGCCTGCAGCTTAGGGCAGACGTACCGTTAGGCCTGTTTCTTTCCGGCGGTATGGACTCGACGCTGGTTGCCACGATTGCGAGCGAGATCGGCGGGGCATCTTTGCCGAGCTTCAGCATTGGGTTTGAGGACGACAGGTTTAACGAGTTGCCAACGGCTCAACGCACAGCGAAACGGCTGGGGCTTAAGCATCATGGCCTGATTCTCGATGACAAATCGATTCTGGATCAGGTCGCGAGCTGGTTTGACGACATTACCGAACCGCTGGCTGATCCCTCGATCGTACCCACGCGTGCGCTCACTGCGTTTGCGCGTGAGCATGTGACGACGGTCATTACCGGCGATGGTGGAGATGAACTCTTCGGTGGCTACGAACGCTATCGAAGCGGGGCCGCGTTGTGGCGAATGTCTCAGCGAGTGCCTCACTCTTTGACGCGGCTTGCGAGTGCAACGGCCCGCAGGCTGCCGGGCTCCGTACTCGATCTTGCCGGCAGGTTGGTCGGTGGCCGAAGCAATGTCGAAGAGCCCTCAAGAAGAATCAACAAGGCCCTTGCGGCCCTGTCTGCTGACGACTATGAATCCTTGCGACGGGCGCTTGTTGCGAAAACGGCGCTTCCGCAGGCAGACGTTGCTGATCAGCCACCTGTTCGCAGTGCCGACGAGCTTATCAGCCGCCTCATGGATGATGATCTCGTGAGTTATTTGCCAGGGTCTGTGCTCAGCAAGCTCGATCGATGTGCCATGTCGGTTGGTCTTGAGGCGCGAGCGCCATTTCTGGATCACCGGATCGTGCAATGGTCGCGTACCTTGCCGGTAGACGTGTTGGTTAACGACCGGGCTGGAAAGCGGCCGGTAAGGGAACTGGTCGCGCGTCTGGGCGGCGGCGATATCGCCAAGGACGTCAAGCGCGGGTTCAGTCCCCCGCTGGCATCGTGGTTACGAGGCCCGTTGAACGACTACTGGCGCGATACCCTCACACCTGATGCCGTTCAGGACTGGCCGGACGTGACGCGCGCGCGAGTCGCCCGCCTGGCATCGCTGACACAACGTTCTATCCGAGGACAGGAGTACGAAATCTGGCACGCGCTGACGCTGGCCGCGTGGCACAAGCGACACAAGGCGGTGTTCTGTGCCTGACCGCAGCTCAAAACCCCGCGTGCTTATGTTCTACAACGCATCGAACTATCTTGTTCGCATGCGCGGTGACCTGATGCTCGAGATGCAGCGAAAAGGTTTCGAGGTGATTGCACTCGCTCCGGAAGATGAGGCGACCCCTGCACTGAAAGATCTCGGAGTCGAATGGGTCGATATTCCAATGTCCGCGCATTCGCTGAACCCGTTTGCCGAGATGCGCACGATATTCGCTACTATAAGGCTCATCAAAAAGATCTCGCCGGATATTCTCTTTTGTTTCACGATCAAGCCGATAATCTACGGGGCGATTGCGGCCAGGCTTGCGACTACGCGCCAGCGATTCGCGATGATTACGGGCCTCGGGTCCATGTTTTCAAGGCAGGGTGTTCTGGGAGACGTCATGCGCCGCGCCGGGGGATGGGCGTACGGGCGGGCGCTTGCGGGAATCGACGGCGTGTTTTTTCAGAACGTTGAACATCGAGATCAGTTTGTTGAAAAGCGAATGATTGATATTGATCGATGCACACTGGTAAACGGTTCGGGCGTTGATCTCACCCGCTTTGACACCCAGCCGATACCGCCGGGCCCCCCGGTGTTTCTCATGGTCTGCAGACTGATTCGCAGCAAAGGTATTGGCGAATTCGTCGCGGCGGCCGAGGCTGTACACGACGCGTGCCCGTCGGCACGATTCATTCTTGCGGGTCCTGTCGTCGATGGCCCCGGTGCGGTGAGTGCCGCTGAACTGGCGGCTTTGCTCAAGGGAACCTGCGTCGAATACGCGGGCGAACTCGTCGATGTCAGGCCGTCGCTGAAAGCGGCCTCGGTGGTTGTGTTGCCAACCTACTATCCAGAAGGTGTTCCTCGCATTTTGCTCGAAGCCCTCGCAACCGGTCGGCCTGTTGTGACCACGGATACCGCCGGCTGCAGAACGACGGTTCAGGACGGCGTGAACGGCGCGCTGGTTGAGCCGCGCGATACCGAAGCGCTCGCAGATGTGATGCGTCGTATCGCGGACGATCCAGGCTGGGCCGTGGCGATGGGTAAGGCGAGTCGTCGTCTGGCTGAACAGCGCTTTGACGTAAAGGTTGTGAACGCCACTATTATTGGCCGTATTCAGCAACTGTCGGAAGGAGACGATGCATGTTAAGAACGGCGTCTGTCGGTCGCGGTTTTCCGAGCCTGCTGGTTCTCGTTCTGGACATGATGGGCCTCGCTCTTGTCGCATGGTTTGCCATCGGCTTCGGGTCCGCGTCCGAGGCGGGTTTGACCGTCATCGCGGCGTATGTGCTGCTTGGTGCAATCTCGCTTTATGTTCTTGACGCCTACGGTATCGAGCAGGCGTCCCAGGAGTGGCGAACTGTTATACGTGCCGTTATCGCCACGCTGGTTGCCAGTGTGCTCGTGGTGGTGTTTCTCAAATTCATAATGCTTAACGGCCTGGCTGCCTCGGAGTCTTTCGGTGGGGCAACGGCTGGGCGACTGGCAGGCGGCGCCGTTGTCTTTGCCGTCTACGCGAGTGCAATCCGATTGCTGCTGGGACGGCGCGTTCGTGCCCGGGAGACAGACCGACGCTGGCTGTTGCTGGGCTATGACAGCTCGACCAGACGATTTCTTCGTCAGTTTCGTGAGTTCAACACCCAGGGTGACCTCGTAATTCACGACAGCCGCGCGTCCAGCGAGCCGGATGTCGACATCGAGCGTGTTGGCGCCGTGCTGCACACGGGCGAGAAAGATCTTGACGAACTTCTGGCTGAACCCTGGACCGCGATAATTATCAGCGATACCTATCCGGCCTCGGTCTCGTTCCAGGAAAAGCTGATGCAGCATCGTCTGGCGGGTACGCGCGTGCTGAGCATGGTTGCCTTTTTCGAAGCGCATTGGCTAAAGCTGCCGGTAGGGTCTTTGCACAACAAATGGTTTTTCGAGTCCGAAGGGTTTGTGCTTGCCCACGACAAAAGTGCCCAGGTCTTAAAGCGCGCTACCGATATTCTTGTTGCGCTTGTCCTTCTCACAGTTTTGCTTCCGCTGTTGCCGCTCGTCATCATCGCAATCAAGCTCGATAGCAAAGGGCCGTTGTTCTATCGCCAGCGACGCGCCGGGCAGGGCGGTCGGGAGATAGAGATAGTGAAATTCAGAACCATGGTCGATGACGCGGAGAAGGATGGTGCCAGGTGGGCGCAGAAAGATGATCCGCGAATTACGCGCGTTGGAAAATTTCTCAGGGCTACTCGCATTGACGAGATACCGCAGCTCTACAACGTACTGGTGGGGGACATGAGCCTCATCGGGCCGCGACCCGAACGGCCCGCATTTATCAAAACGTTGCGCGAGGAAATACCGTTTTACGACATACGCGGTGTGGTCAAGCCGGGCTTGACCGGCTGGGCTCAGGTGCTTGCGCCGTACGGAGCCTCGGTGGAGGATTCGGAGAACAAGCTGGCCTACGATCTGTTCTACATCAAAAACTACTCAATCTTTCTTGATATTGTGATCCTGCTGAAGACCGTCCGGGTGGTCCTGTTCGGCCGCGGCCGCTGAGTTGCAGTGCGGGGTTAGCCCCCACAGGCTTCCCTGGTGCCGGCAGCGAAAGCCTCGGTTTTTTCGAGCCGATTTCGCAAAGGCGGTGCAAAGGAAAGCAAAACGGCTTGGAAAATGGCCAGAGCAGTCGATTCTTCACTGAAGGTGTCGCCAAATAACTGGCACCATCGTCGCAATTACGAGGCACGCGCGCCTGGTCAGAACGGACCCGGAACCGGGCGGTGCCATTGCCGGCGCCTGGCGGCTTAGTACGGATGGCTCTGGCTGCCTGAAACAACCATTAAATCTGCCCCGATCGGACGCTGTGAAAGCGTCTATTTCGGCAGTTTGTCAGCTGTTTTCGGGTACATTTCGTCTGAGCCGACGGCAGGGACGTCGCGGCCTCGGTCACTCGTTTTCCACCACTGCGTTCATCAACTCACGCGCCCGTCGCGTGAACCAACTCCAGGACCTACTGTTCTCATGTTCGATTGCGTACTCGTGACCGGTGGTGCCGGTTTTATCGGCTCCTCTGTCATTCGCCACTTGTTGAGTAATACGACAAGCCGCGTTATTAACGTTGACAAGCTGACGTATGCCGGCAACCCCGAGACTATTCGGCCGTTTCTTGACAACGATCGCTACACATTCGAACAGATTGACGTCTGCGACGTGAAAGCGATCACGGCGGCGATGCACAAATACAAGCCCGATGCCGTCATGCATCTGGCGGCTGAGTCTCATGTCGATCGTTCGATTGATGGTCCCGCAGACTTTATTGAAACCAATATCGTTGGCACCTACGCGATGCTCGAAGCCGCACGGGACTGGTGGTCAACGCTGAACGGTGCTCGCAAAGACAAGTTTCGCTTTCATCATATTTCAACCGACGAGGTTTTCGGATCTCTTGGCGCGACGGGGCTTTTTACAGAGACCACCGCCTATGCGCCGAACTCTCCGTATTCGGCGAGCAAGGCATCGTCCGATCATCTTGTTCGCGCGTGGCACCACACATTCGGTCTTCCAACGGTGGTCTCGAACTGTTCGAACAATTACGGCCCCTATCAGTTTCCGGAGAAGCTGATCCCGGTGGTTTTGACCAAGGCCCTGGCGGGAGAGCCGATTCCGATTTACGGCAAAGGTGACAACATCCGCGACTGGCTGTACGTCGACGACCACGCCGATGCGCTCTACACGATCGTTGCAAAAGCGCGCCCGGGCGAAACCTACAATGTAGGCGGCAATGCCGAACACACCAATCTCGATCTGGTTAAGACTCTGTGTGCGGTGCTCGACGATCGACGGCCGCGCAACGACGGCAAGCAATACGCTGACCAGATTACGTTTGTTGCCGATCGACCAGGCCACGACATGCGTTACGCAATCGACGCCAGCAAGATCAAGAACGAACTGGGCTGGGAGCCGGCCGAGACTCTGGCAACCGGCCTCGGCAAGACGGTCGACTGGTATCTCGAGAATCAGGCGTGGGTCAATTCCGTTCTTGATGGATCCTATACCGGTGAGCGTCTGGGAGTCGCATCATGAGCGGCAACAGTCCAGCACGACGCGGCATCATTCTCGCCGGCGGGTCGGGCACACGTTTGTGGCCGGTCACGCATTCGGTATCAAAACAGCTGCTGCCGGTTTACGACAAGCCGATGATCTATTATCCGCTGTCAATTCTTCTGCTGTCCGGCATTCGCGATATTCTGATTATCTCAACGCCTCAGGACACGCCACGATTTGAGCAGCTGCTGGGTGACGGGTCGGCATGGGGTATCAATCTTTCTTATGCGATTCAGCCGTCGCCGGACGGACTCGCACAGGCGTTCGTGATTGGCTCGGAATTTATCGGTAACGCACCGAGTACGCTGATACTGGGCGACAACCTTTTCTACGGACACCATCTGAGTGACCTTCTCCAGAGTGCGTCCAATCGAACCGACGGCGCAACCGTGTTTGCTTATCCCGTTCAGGATCCTGAGCGCTACGGCGTAGTCGCGTTTGACGACAGCGGTAAGGCCGTGGATCTTGAAGAAAAGCCAACGAATCCGAAATCACATTACGCGGTTACCGGGCTGTATTTCTACGATAACGACGTCGTGGATATTGCGAGAAATATCGAGCCGTCAGCACGAGGTGAGCTTGAGATCACCGACGTCAACAAGGTCTACCTTGATCGAGACAAATTATCGGTGGAGGTGATGGGGCGCGGCATGGCCTGGCTGGATACCGGCACCCATGACAGCCTGCTCGAAGCGGCAAGTTTTATCGCGACGATCGAAAAACGACAGGGCATGAAAGTGTGCAGCCCTGAGGAGATCTCGTGGCGCATGGGTTACATCGATGATGAAACGCTGCTTAAACTTGCCGAACCGATGAGCAAAAACGGCTACGGACAGTATCTGCAGCGCCTGGTGGCGATGAAATAGCGCAGCTGCCCTCCGGGGCAACCAGCAGACGCCGGATTCGCGGGTATACTTCGCGCATCCTTCATGACAGGGAAACAGGACAGGATGTCCGCGCGAGTATCAGCGCGATCAGGCCATGAGCAGCGTCAATCCAACACCCAAGGTTCAGACCCGGCGACCTGAGGCGGAGTCTCATGTTCGCGTGCGCCTTATGGATGTGGTCAGATCACTGACTGAACACACCGGTCTTGTGTACCAGATGACTCGCCGTGCGGTGGCCGGGCGCTATCGTGGCTCCGTTCTGGGTATGGCCTGGTCTCTGTGTTCGCCGATTCTGATGCTGGCGGTCTATACGTTCGTGTTTGGTGTGGTCTTCCAGATGCGTGGCGTGGAACGTGGTAGTCCGGCGGGCAGTTTTCCAGTCTGGTTGTTTGCCGGCCTGATCTGTCATCAGTTTTTTTCCGAATGTCTTAACCGTGGGCCCATGCTTGTCGTGGGCAACGTCCAGTACGTCAAGAAGGTTGTGTTTCCTTTGCAGTCGCTTCCGTGGATTGCGGTTGGCGGCGCGCTTTTTCAGACGGCGATGAGTTTGCTGGTGCTGGTGCTTTTCAACCTCTTCGTGACACACGAGATTCAGTGGACGCTGGTTTTCGTTCCCGTCGTTTTTCTGCCAATCGCATTGCTTGCTGCGGGGCTGGTGTGGATCGTGGCCGCGCTTTCGGTGTACGTGCGTGACATTGGTCAGGTGATGGGTGTGTTGACTACAGCCTTGTTGTTTCTGAGCCCGGTGTTTTATCAGATCGAGCAGCTCCCGGCGTTTGCCCAGAAGCTGATTTATCTTAATCCGTTGACGGTGATCATTACGCAGCTGCGAAAAGTGGTGCTTGACGGGCAGCTGCCGGATTTCTGGATTCTGGGAATCTATTCGCTGGTGGCGCTTGTCGTCGCGTGGCTTGGTCTCAGCTTGTTTCAACGGATGCGCGGAGGCTTCGCCGATGTCCTTTGAGCCCATGCGACCCGAGCAGATCGTCCGCGTACGCGGGCTCAGCAAGCGCTATCAGATATTCGCCCGGCCCGCTGACCGTATTCGTCAGCTGCTGTCGGTTAGTTCCCGCAAACGCTATACCGAGTTCTGGGCCCTGAAAGACGTCGAGTTCGATGTGTATCGAGGTGAGACCGTCGGCGTAGTCGGAAAAAACGGGTCGGGGAAGTCGACGCTTCTCGAAATCATCTGTGGGACGCTCACACCTACAGAGGGTGAGGTGGCGGTAGCCGGTCCAATCAGCGCTTTGCTGGAACTTGGCGCAGGTTTTAATCCGGAATTCACCGGTCGAGAGAACGTTTATCTGAACGGAAGCATTCTTGGAAAATCTCGTCTGGAAATCGACAAAAAGCTGCCGGAGATTCTCGATTTCGCAGGCATCGGCAGCCACGTCGATCAGGCGGTAAAGACGTATTCCAGCGGCATGTTCGTACGCCTGGCTTTTGCCGTTGCGATCAACATGGATCCGGAACTGCTGATTGTCGACGAGGCCCTCGCGGTTGGCGATATTCGTTTTCAGCGAAAGTGCTATCGCAAATTTGACGAGCTGAAGGCAGAAGGCAAAACCATCATGTTCGTCACTCATTCAACCGAACTTGTGCGTGCCCACTGTGATCGCGCGATTTTTCTCGATTCTGGCGTCGTCAAATCGGTGGGCGAACCGCGCAAGGTTGTGCACGAGTACCTGAACCTGCTTTTCAATCCTGCCGCCGCTGATCAGCAAGATGGCAATGCTGCGCTTGACGCGCCCGAAGACGTCGCCGCGATCGAGGCCGCGACTGATGAATACGGACTGCGACTCGACACATCGCGCGACTACTGCGTAAGGCGCAAAGGCTACAACACATCAGAACATCGGTGGGGTGACGGTCGAGCGAAAATCACGGACTACATGATTCGTTCGGCGGGCGAAGACGACGTTCTTGTCATTCAGCAGGGCGAGACGGTCGAAATTTTCATGCGAGTCGCGTTCGACGCGCACATGAGTGAGCTCATCTATGGTTTGACCGTCAAAACTGTCGACGGGATCACGCTGTTCGGCGCCAACACACGGGCGCGAGAACAGCAGGTTTTCTCATCCGAACCAGGCTCCACGACGACGGTCGGGTTCACGTTCAAGGCAGGTCTGCTGCCCGGAGACTACTTTATCTCCCTTGGTGTTGCGGTTGACGATGACGAGGTTGATAACAATGCTGTTGATCGACGTTACGACCTGATCCACGTACATGTGGACGGACCGGGTAAGGACTTTGGAGTTGTGGATCTTGAGCTTGATATCACCGAGCACGCCTCATCAGCGACCGTGATTGAACAGGAGCGAGCCTAGGTGACGGAGTCTTCAGGGAAAACTCGAGCACCAGCGCCGCACCTCGCTGACGTCAATCGACTTGTGCTTGGCGATGATGGCGTCTGGGTGCCTGCCGATGCCGAGCTTAAGGAGTTCGGTTACTCAGACGGCGCCGATGCCGAGGCCCTGTTAACGCAGGCGTTAGAGTCCGCCGTTGATCGCACCAGTGCATCGCCCGAGCTTGAGCAGCGCATACAGGACTGGCCGAGCGAGTATCACCTGAGCTACCGCCGAGGGAATTTGCTGCGAATTCTGGATGCGGGCAAGACGCTGAAGCGCGTTCTTGAGCCAGGGTGCGGCTGCGGCGCCATCAGCAGATATCTTGGCGAGCAGGGCGTTCAGGTTGATTCAATCGAAGGATCACGGGTCCGGGCGGGGCTCGCGGCCAGACGCACGCAAGATCTGGACAACGTTCAGATCACGTGCATGAACTACAACGATATTGAGTTGCCTCGCGGCGCATACGACGCCGTCCTGTTTGTCGGTGTGCTGGAGTATGCGGGCAGGTTTCTTGAAAGCGCGACGAGCCACGAAGAAGCCGTGGTAAGCATGCTCAGACGGGCACGAGAAGCGCTCACCGATGATGGTGTCATCATCGTTGCGATCGAGAATCGCACGGGTCTGAAGTATCTGCTCGGTGCGCACGAGGATCACTATGCCAAGCGCATGACCGGGGTCTATGGCTACCCGGACGAGGCGGGGATCAGAACCTATACTCGATCTGAATGGCGGGAGCTTGTGGCGCAGGCGGGGATCGCCAACGTTGAATTCTGTTATCCGGTCCCGGACTACAAGGTGCCGTCCGTTGTAGTGCGCGGTGACTGGCTTGAAGAACGGCCTGAACGGGTGCAGCTTCTGGCAGATTTTTCCAGTCGAGACTATGTGGCGCCATTTGAACCCGGTGCTGACGAATCTGCGCTTTGGGCCGGTATGGCCGAAGCCGGTGTGGTTGGCGATGTCGCGAATTCCTTTTTGATGGTCCTCGGCACCGATGCGGCGACGTCGGCTGCGCTGCCCTATGATTTTGTTCATGTATCAGGCGATCAGCGTCTTCCCGCGTATCGAGCAGTAACGGCAAAAAGACGCGATGCCCAGGTCGTGACCAAAGATCCGTTGATCGCGCGCGCGCCGACGCCGCAAAGTGACTGGCTGACCCAGCGACTTGATCAAACCCGTTGGATTGAAGGGCTGACACTTGCCACAGTCTGGAAGCGCGATATCGAGTCCCATGCGGGCTTTGGCAAATTTGCCGCGCATGTTGAGTCGTTCCGCAAGCTTGTGGCGCGCAGCCTCGAGGACTCGGAGCTCAAGGACAACCTCGACCTGCTGCCGGCCAATGTAGTCATGGACGATGACGGTGTGGCCCGGATCATCGACCGTGAGTGGCGTACGTCGAGAGAGCTCGAAACCGACTATCTTGTCTTCCGCGGGCTTGTCTACTTTTTTGCCAACGAAACCGAATCATTTCGGATTCTCAACAAAGAACTGGGTACCCACACGCTACGTCAACTGATCGGACGTATTTTTCGCGATTCAGACGCGGATTTTGTTCAGAACGCTGAGCGATGGGTGAGCCTGGAAGACGAGTTTCAAGCACAGGTTTGCGGTGATCTGAAATCTGTTTCGCTGGCAGACGCCCTGGATCGTGGCCCGGATGACGAAAGATTCGAGAGCCGTCTTTACTGGTCTGTGGCGGGTGAAGACACGTCGATGAGTGCCTCATTGATGCAAAGCGCCGTCGTGGGTGGCGCGCGTCAGAAATTCAGATACGAATTGCCCAAAGACGTGAGGTCTCTGCAGCGACTTCGATTCGATCCCGCCGAACGCGCCGGCGTTTTTCATCTTTCGAAATTCACAGTTTCTCGGGCGTCCGGGACCGGGAAGAGCATCAGTTACGCGAGTTCCGAAATCGCGCAGCATGCGAACCTGATCAACATCGACCGTATTACAGGTGTCGAGCACGATGCGTTCGTGGCAACCACGGATGATCCTGTTTTTGATATTGATGTTGCACGCGAATTTTCTGCGCCTGATGACGACAGGATCATCGTCGAAGTCGAGCTCGACTGGCCTTCAGGAGATCAGTCGCCGCAAGCCAGAGACAGTCTGATAGTCAACAACCGCGATCTTCGGTACGAGCTTGCCCGGGCGCGATCCGAGGTCACGCGCCTGTCTGCGCTTGCAGAAGAATTGAAAATGCTCAAAGGGTCTCGCGTATGGCGTGCGGCCCAGTGGTCTCGACACCTCTGGTATCGACGGCTTCCGGCGAAGATTCCTGGCTTTGGGCGATTCGTCTCTGCCGTCAGTGGTGCCGGGGTGCGCACTCGACTGGCCGCGCTCAAAAACGGCAAGCTCAAGACCGCGCTGACACCGCCCGGCAAGCGGGTTGCTCCCGTTGCTGCTCGACAGGGCG
This sequence comes from uncultured Gammaproteobacteria bacterium, assembly GCA_938034705.1. GTDB lineage: Bacteria > Pseudomonadota > Gammaproteobacteria > Arenicellales > CALHMG01 > CALHMG01. Next base: position 28,721 of record CALHMG010000225.1, on the reverse strand, counting down.
TCGACGCGAATCGCGACGTGGCGTATGAGGCCCTGCGTCAACGTACTGCGCTGGATGATGCGGCACGTTCAAAGATACGGGCTGAAATTTCGACGATGGCCCGTCGACCGCTTATTTCGATTGTCATGCCGGTTTACAACGTGGCGCCCCAGTGGCTTGAGCAGGCGGTGGCTTCAGTGACGGCGCAGCTTTACGACAACTACGAGCTTATTCTGGTCGACGATTGTTCGCCGAGTCAGGAAACCCGGGCCGCGATCGATCGAATTCATCACCCAAGAGTGACCGTGCGCAGGCTCGAGTCCAATCTGAATATTTCAGGGGCGACCAATCAGGCCATTCGAATGGCCTCAGGAGAATATATTGCGTTTTTCGATCATGACGATGAGCTGACCGAAGACGCGCTGTTCGAAGTGGTTCGGGCGATCAATGCCAAGGATCCGGATGCGATTTACAGCGACGAAGATTTTATCAGTCCCGAAGGACGACTGATCAATCCGCACTTTAAGCCGGATTTTTCCACCGACCTGCTGCTGTCCCACAACTACATTACCCATCTCACGGTGGTGAGAAAAACGCTGGTCGATGAGCTTGAAGGATTGCGCTCGAAATACGATGGCGCTCAGGATTACGACTTCTGGTTGCGCCTGTCCGAACGCACCGACAGCATCTATCACATTCCCAGGGTTCTTTATCACTGGCGAATGCTTGAAGCGTCAACGAGCATGGTTGCTGAAGCAAAACCTGCAGCGCTGGAGGCGTCGCGACTGGCGCTTGTGGACGCGATGGAGCGTCGTGGTATTCGAGGTGAGGTGCTTCACGCCAACATTCCGTATTTCTTCAGAATCAAACGCGATCTGATTCAGGATCCAGCCCCGCTGGTCAGTATCGTCGTTCCGTTTAAGGACAAGCCGGAGTTTCTCGATTCCTGCCTCGGCACCATCATCGAAAAGAGCACCTATCACAACTTTGAAATTGTTGGCGTATCCAATAACAGCGAAGACCCTCAGACGCACGCTCGAATGGCCGAGCTGGCTTCACGTGACCCGCGCGTACGGTTTGTCGAGCACAATATTCCGTTCAATTTTTCTGCGCTAGTAAACGAGGGTGTTCGGCACAGTCGCGGTGAATATGTGGTGCTGCTGAACAACGATGTCGAAATCATTACCTGGGACTGGATCGAGGCGATGCTCGAGCATGCGCAACGGCCAGAGGTCGGCGTGGTTGGGGGCAAGCTCTACTACGATAACAACACGGTGCAGCATGCCGGCATTATCGTGGGCATCGGTGGCTATGCCGGGCATCCGCATAAACACTATGGCGCCCGACGAGCCGGCTATTTCAACCGAGCCCATATCCAGCACAATCTCTCGGCACTGACCGGCGCGTTTCTGATGGTAAGAAAAGAGGTCTACGAAGACGTCGGCGGCTTCAACGAGGATCAGTTCAAGGTCGCATGCAATGACGTTGATTTTTGCCTTCGTGTTGTAGAGTCCGGGCTTAACAACATCTTTACGCCGTATGCTGCGGGCTATCACTATGAATCGAGCAGTCGAGGCTATGAGGACACGCCCGAGAAGCAGGAGCGTTTTGAACGTGAAAAGAAAGCGTTCAGCGAGCGTCACGCCGTCATACTGGCTTCAGGTGATCCTTACTACAATCCAAACTTATCACTGGATAACGAACATTTCGGGATCCGTCTCTAGGCCAGTTGCCGGGCTGTGAATTCACCCCGGCTCTGTTAGTTGGTACCGACGCGGATGCATCCCGCCCCCAGAATATTGGCATCACCTCTCGCTGTTGCAGACAACTCCGATCACTGGCGCAAGACTGACGCGGTGCTCGAGTCTGTTCGCTCGCAGATTGAGGCATCGGACCTTGTTGTGGTGCTGGAATCGCCTCAGCCAGGTCTGTTGCGAGTCGGACACGGCCTGGCTCTCGCGGTGCGTGGGGTCTGCGCGCATCGCAGCCAGAAGATCCAGCGCATCTCGGTCTGCATCGGCGACCATGTCACCAGCGTTAAAACGGGCCGGGTGCGTGACGAAATTGCGCCGGTTCTCGCCGAGGGGGCTTTTAAACACCCGTCGACTTCGGGGTTCTACGGTTCTGCTGTTATTCCCAGCACAAGTGTCGGCTCCTCGGTCGAGCTGAAACTCGAGGTCGAACTCAGCGATGGTTCTACCCATGCTCGTTCGCTCGGCCACGTTGATATTGAAGATGGCGGTCGAACGCCGAAGCACACCGGGCTGCCGGGAGGTGAGGAGCCCTATATCGTTGTCGCCATGGCCGCCTTTGAGCCTGATCCCGACGGTTTTCGCAGGCAGCTGGAGTCGATTCGCAATCAGACGCTTGAGTCCTGGCATCTCCTGATACGAGACGATGCATCGAGTGACGCTTCGCTGGACATGATGCGGGACGCGATCGGTGAAGATCGCCGCATCACTCTTGTCGAAGGTCAGCGAAATCTTGGCTTTTACGCCAACTTCGAACAGACGCTGCGTCTGGTGCCGGAGTGGGCCCAGTTTATCGCTCTGGCAGATCAGGACGACGACTGGGGTCCTGACAAGCTCGAGCGACTTGTTGCAGCGTTTGGTCAAGACGAAGACGTCACGCTCGTCTATAGCGACATGCGCATCGTCGACGCCAACGGGAATGTAATTTCGGAAACCTACTGGCGTGGGCGAAACAACAACTACACGGATCTCGACGTAATGATGCTTGCGAATACGGTTACCGGAGCCGCGTCGATGTTTCGCTCAGATCTGCTCGATCCGCTGTTACCGTTTCCCGATCGGATCGGCGACGCGTTTCACGATCACTGGATTGCGCTGACGGCGATGATTCGTGGCTCCATCAGATACGTCGATGCGCCGCTGTACGATTACATCCAGCATGATCAGGCGGTGATCGGTCACGCCGATTTTGAAACGCCACCGCTGTCAGCTCGAGTCGCTCGAGTTCTGAGAGCACCTTTGAAAAAATCGTTCTGGACGTCTTTGAAGCATCGATTTGTGGCTGGACGGCAGGCGGCTTTGAACATCCACCGTTACGAATGCCGGCGCCTGGAGCTGATTTCGGACACTTTGATTGCTCGTTATCCTTCGATCAGTACCAGAGCCTTGCGGTCGCTGAACGTTTACGGTCGCGGGTTTTCGAGTGCACTGACGCTGTTGGCCAAACATGTGAAGGTCGTGCTGGGAAGACACAGCACCAATGATGCCGAGATTCGACTGGGTCTCGGGTATCTGGCCTACGCGATCGATCCGCTGGTGCTGAAGATTCGTGGATCCAGTCAGGATCGAGGCGCAACCTGAATGTCGTTTGCATCAAATCTCGTTGGCGCGTTTATCAGATCGCCAGTCTCAAAACCGGCACGTGTTGTTGCACGGCGGATTCGCGAAACGCTTTACACCGCGCATACGCTCGGCCGCATTGAAAGAAAATCCGCGCCGCTTAAAACCGTTACCGCGCCGAGCGAGCCCGTCAGGGTAAACCTTTTGATACCGGAGATTAATTTTTCCAGTTTCTATGGTGGTTACATGGCGAAATTCCATCTCGCCCTGAGGCTGGCGCGTCGAGGAGCGAAGGTGCGAGTGGTGATCGTCGATCAGTGCGAGGTCAAGGAATCGCACTGGCGAGATTGCGTTAAGGCGTATGCAGGTCTTGAAGATGTTTTTGATCACATCGAGGTGAGCTATAACTTTGATCGCAGCAAGGAGCTGCGTTGTAACCCGGCTGATGCGGTCATTGCGACCACATGGTGGACGGCGCACATCGCCGGCGCGATGATAGAGGAACTGGAGCGTGATCAGTTCATCTACATGATCCAGGAGTACGAACCGTTTACGTTTGCGATGGGGTCGTGGTACGCGGTAGCCGATGCGTCCTATGACCTGCCACACACCGCATTGTTTTCATCTGCGTTGCTGCGGGACTACTTTCGCAGGGAGCAGTTCGGGGTTTTTGCGCAAGAATCAGCCGTAGACGGCGAAGCTGATTCGTTTGCGTTCGAAAATGCGATCGTCGCGTTCAGCGAGCAGGAAGTCGGGGCGTCTGTTGCACGGCGCGATGTGCCTCGCAAGTTGCTTTTCTATGCCCGCCCAGAGGCTCACGCAACGCGCAACATGTTCGAAATAGGCTATGCCGCACTCGCCAAGGCCGTTGATCAGGGGCACTTTAAAGCCGGGGAGTGGGAGCTTCACGGGATCGGCAGCCGTCACGGCGATATTAATCTGCCGGCCGGTCAGCGCCTGAAAATGATTGGCAAAGTAGGCCTCGACGCCTACAGGGAGACGCTGCTGCAGTACGACCTGGGGTTGAGTCTGATGTATACACCGCATCCCAGCCTGCTGCCCCTCGAAATGGCCGCTGCGGGCATGCGAGTGGTAACCACCGAGTGCCTGAACAAAAAGGCAGCAGAGATGGCCGCCATCTCGTCGAATATCGTTGCCGCGCGTCCGACCATTGATGCCGTCGCCGATGCACTGATAAAAAGCGCCGCTGAGGCCGCAGATAGTGATACCCGCAAACACGGCGCCAGCGTAAACTGGTCGTCGTCATGGGATCGCACTTTTAATGACGCCACGCTTGAGAGGATCGAGGCTTGGATTCGCAGGTAATACCGATGCCGGGTGCCGTTGAGGCAACCCAGGCAACTGTCGACATTTCAGTAGTGTTGCCGACCTATAACGAGGTCGACAACGTAGAGCCCATGGTTCAGGAAATCGTGGCGGCACTGGAGCCGTTTGGTCGCAGTTTTGAGGTGATCTTCGTTGACGACGGCAGTCGAGACGGGACTATCGAAAAGCTTCGCGCTATTGCGGCGACAGACGAGCGAATTCGGATGGTTCTGTTTCGCAGAAACTTCGGTCAGACCGCAGCCATGGCTGCGGGTCTGGACTTCGCCCGGGGCGAGGCGATCATCACGATGGACGCAGATCGCCAGAATGATCCCGCCGATATTCCGAGAATGATTGAAAAAATGGAAGAGGGCTTCGATCTTGTCTGTGGCTGGCGGCACCAGCGACAGGACGGATTCCTGCTGCGTCGTCTGCCATCGATCATCGCGAATAAAATTATTTCCGCGACTACCGACGTCAATCTGCATGACTATGGCTGCACGCTGAAGTGTTTCAGGCGCAGTGTTGCCAAAAACATCACGCTGTACGGTGAGATGCATCGATTCATCCCGGCGATTGCGAGCTGGATGGGTGTGAGTATCTTCGAGATGCCCGTCAACCACCGCGCGAGAACGGCGGGCGAGTCCAAGTACGGAATCTCACGAACATTCCGCGTAATTCTTGATCTCATTACGGTTAAGTTTCTGCTGAGCTATTCGAGTCGTCCACTGCAGTTGTTTGGTGCGTTTGGCATGGTGTGCGGTGGCGTGGGTTTCCTGCTCTGTCTTGTCATGTCGATTCAACGCCTCTTTTTTGGTGTGCCGCTTGGGGACAGGCCATTGCTGTTGCTGGCGGTGCTGCTGGTGTTCATGGGTCTGCAGTTCATCACGATTGGTCTGCTTGCCGAAGTACAGATGCGCACCTATCACGAGAGTCAGCGCAAACCGATCTATACCGTGAAGGAAGTAGTCAACTGACGCGCGCTGGTATCGATGCAAACAAGTCCGGACGCGACAACCCCTGATACAGCGCAAACCGATCGTGTCGGTGTTGTCGTTGTAAACTACAACTCCGGCGGGTGGCTTGCTCGATGTGTCGGCAGTCTGCTGGCCCAGTCGCAAAAGGCCGATCGCATCCTGGTTGTCGACAACGCCAGTTCAGACGATTCACTCGACCAGCTTGCCAACGCGCTGGTCGATCATTCCGCTTCCGCAGTGGAGGTGGTCAACGCCGGCTCCAATCTCGGTTTCGCTGCCGCAAACAATCTCGCTATCGACCAACTCGATGACGTCCAGTGGGTCGCGCTGTTGAATCCCGACGCTGAAGCGGACCCGGCATGGCTTGGGTCGCTGTTGCAGGCTGCCGACGAGAACACCGGCTATCGTTTTTTTGGATCTCGCATGCTCAGCGCGGAAGATCCTCAAATGCTCGACGGTATCGGTGATGTGTATCACGCGAGCGGTCTGGTCTGGCGAGCGGGGCACGGTCGTCTCGAAGAGGCGACCGACTCAAAGCCGCGCGAGATATTCTCACCCTGTGCTGCGGCAGCGTTGTACCGCCGTCAGGACATTCTCGATGCGGGTGGCTTCGACGAACGATTCTTCTGTTACTCCGAAGACATCGATCTTGGCTTCAGGCTTCGGTTGGCAGGGCTTCGCTGTCTGTATGTTCCAGAATCGGTGGTGGCCCACGCTGGATCCGGGATTACCGGCGCGACGAGCGAGTTTACGGTCTACCACGGGCATCGCAATCTCGTCTGGACATACCTCAAGAACATGCCCGGGCGTCTTGTTTGGCTGTATCTGCCCCAGCACCTGATCATGAACCTCGTGAGTATTGTGTGGATGACGTTGCGCGGCCGAGGCATGGCCGTCGTCAAGGCCAAGATCGACGCAATCAAAGGTCTTGGCTGGGTGCTTCGCGAGCGAAAAAAGATCCAGGGTGAACGCAAGGCAAGCGTTGAGGAGATTCGTCTCGCGCTCTCGCGAAATCCACTCAAGCCCTACCTCTCAAGGCAGGCATGACAACCGCGGCTGCATCACCCCCGCGCGAGTCCGGCGTGGACGTCAGCATCATCGTTGTTAACTACAACGCAGGTGTGTTTCTCGCTCGCAGCGTTGCGCAGGCGTTCAGGTCTCTGACGCCGGTGGAGGTGGTTGTTGTGGACAATGCCTCTACCGACGACAGTCTGGCGCAGCTCGAGCAGGCATGTGGATCCGAAACCTCGCTGAAAGTCATCAGACTCAAAGAGAATATGGGATTTGGGGCAGCGGTCAACGTTGCTGCTGAAGGCGTCACGTCACGCTACGTGATGCTGCTGAATCCGGATTGTTTTGTCAGGCCGGACACTGTGGATGGTCTTGTGCGCGTGATGAAAGCAAGGCCGAACGCCGGCATAGCCGGCCCGGTCGTGTTTGATACGGCGGGTATAGAGCAGCGAGGCGCTCGTCGTGACGAGCCAACCCCGGCTCGCGCTGTCGCCCGCAGCTTTGGGCGCGGTGCCGGCGTCCGTGCCGGGGGTTACGATCTTAACCTCGCGCCGGTGCCTGAGGACGTCACGCCGGTAGATGCAGTGTCTGGCTCGTGTTTGCTTGTCGAGCGCCAGCTGTTTGAGGATCTCGGTCGCATGGACGAGTCATTTTTTCTGCACTGCGAAGACCTGGATATCTGCCGCCGGGTGCGCGACGCGGGTCGCGAAGTGGTTTTTGTGCCAGGGCATTCGGTGATTCATGTTCAGGGTGCCAGCGGTCGCAACATCACGGTTGAGCGTTTCAAGCATCGCAGCATGATTCGGTATTTTGACAAGCATCATGCGCAAACCACATCACGCGCGATGGGCCTGGCGCTCAAGGCTGGCGTGTGGGCCCGGTTTGTGGTGGTGTCGGCTCGCGCGGTCGTCAAGCCACCGGCGCGACTGAGTGACTCCCAGGAGCTTGCGAGAATCGACAAATTGCTTGCGCCGCCGCCACCCAATGCTGTGGTCGTTACCGGCGCCACAAGTTTCGTCGCCCAGCCGCTCCTGAGGTTGCTCGCCGCAAAAGGCGAACAGGTTCTCGCAATCTCGCGGCGTGTCCCGAGCCAGTCGGGTGACGCGCTTGCCGACAACATAACCTGGTACACCTTCGACTACATTTCCAAGGTGCCCGCCCATGAATTTGCAAGGCCTCGCGCGCTGATCCACCTGGCGCCGCTGTGGGTGTTGCCGGATATTCTGAAACGTATGTTCGATCTGGGAATTTCCCGGGTAGTCGCTGTGGGTTCCAGCAGCGTCGAAACCAAAAAGGACAGCGACAACGCCAAAGACCTCGCCGTTGCTCGCAAAATCGCCAACGCCGAAGCCGCAATTCGCGACGCATCCACTGACCGAGCCGCATCGGTGGTCATTTTTCATCCGACGCTGGTCTACGATGAAGATGGTCGAGACCAGAATGTGGGGCGTCTGATGAGATTCGCGAAGAGGTTTCGCTTTCTTCCGGTGGTGGAGCCGTCGGCAGGGCTGCGGCAGCCGCTGCATGGAGACGATCTTGCGGCTCTGTGTGAAAGCGCATTGCACGTTGCGCCGGGAACGCGAGAGCGGGTGTTTGTAGCTGGTGGAGAAACGCTGAGCTACCGCAACATGCTTGAGCGTATTGCTGCCGCCGTGTCGCCGCCTGCGAAGCTGCTGCAGGTGCCGGTTGCTCCGTTTCGGGTTGCCATGAACCTGGCTGGGCGTGTACCGCTTGGTCCTGATGTTAACGGCGCAATGCTGGACCGCGTGAATCAGGACATGGTCTTTTCGAACGACAAGGCGAACAGTCTTTTCGCATTCAAACCGCGAAACTTCGATCCCGGAGACACTGGAGCGGAGTCGTGATCGAGAATATTCGCTTTATCCGCAGACGCTGGCCCGTGTTTCTGACGGACGCCATTCTCGTCAGTCTCGCGTGGCTGCTGGCGTACTGGTTTCGATTCAATCTGCACTATATTCCGCCATCCACCACCAGTGCGGCTTTGCAGTATCTGCCGCTGGTGGTGCTCGCACACCTCGGTGCCGGCATGCTCTTTGGGTTCCACCGAATTGCGTGGCGATTTGTGTCGGCAACGGATATCGGCCGTCTGATCAAAAGTACTGTTGTTGGTGCCGTCATTGTTGCCGGCGTTCTTTTGCTTCTGGATCGGTGGACTACCGTACCCAGATCGGTTCTGGTTCTTCACGCGGTTCTGGTGTTTTTGTTTCTGGGTGGATCCCGCGTTGTTTATCGATGGATTCGCGAAAGAGAAGGCGAACGACCTGACGGTCAACGGGTGTTGCTCGTGGGAGCGGGGCAGGCGGGTGAAATGCTTGTGCGCGATATGCGGCGCACAACGCCGCCGCGATACCAGATTGTCGGTATCGTGGACGACGACAGCGCCCGACACGGTCGCGACATTCGAGGGGTGCGCGTGCTCGGCGCGGTCGACGATCTACCCGCCATCGCGAAACAGACCGATGCGGACAGAATCGTCATCGCAATTCCCAGTGCTTCCGCATCCGAGATGCGACGTCTGGTCGCTAAATGCGAAGCGACCTCGTTGCCGTATCGTACTTTGCCGAAGGTGATGGATGTTGTGGACGGCACCGTCGACAGTTCCGACGTCAAGCGTGTTGAGATCGAAGATCTCCTCGGTCGTGACCCGGTCAGTCTCGATCATGGTGCTATCGGCGCCGGGCTCTCTGACAAGCGTGTGCTGGTAACAGGTGCGGGTGGCTCTATTGGATCGGAACTGTGTCGTCAGATTCAACGACACGGTGCACGAGAGCTGATCCTGTTTGAGCGAAACGAGTTCAATCTGTATTCGATTCAGCAGGAGCTGATGGCTGTAGACAGCTCGACGCATGTGACGTACATCCTCGGCGATGTCTGTGACGCGCCAGCGGTCGATACACTGTTCAGAACACACAAGCCGGATATCGTTTTTCACGCCGCCGCCTACAAGCACGTGCCGTTGCTGGAGGGCCAGATCCGTGAGTCGGTGCGAAACAATGTCATCGGAACCGCTTGTGTCGCCGACGCCGCGGACGCCGCCGGCTGTGAGCGCTTTGTGCTTATCTCGACCGACAAGGCCGTCAATCCCTCCAGCGCGATGGGCGCGTGTAAGCGTGTCGCCGAAATCTACTGCAGGGCGCTGGGGTCAGCCAGCACGACGAAATTTCTGACCGTGCGTTTCGGTAACGTGCTGGGGTCGGCCGGCAGCGTAGTGCCGCTTTTTCGTCAGCAGATTGAAGCCGGGGGACCGGTGACGGTCACGCACCGCGACGTAACCCGGTACTTCATGACGATCGCCGAATCGTGTCAGTTGATCCTGCAGGCTTCATCTGTTGGTGAGGGCGGCGAAATCTTTGTACTTGATATGGGCGAGCCGATCAGCATCACTTATCTCGCCCAGCAGATGATCAGGCTGTCGGGCAAGCAGCCTGGAGCCGATATTGAGATTGTCTACACCGGGTTGCGAACCGGTGAAAAGCTTGAAGAGACGCTTTTTCACAATGACGAGCCGAGTTCTCAGACGGGCTATCCAAAACTGCTGCTGGCGCAAAGCCGATCAGTTGACGCTGAGCGTACAAAAGCTGTGGTTCTCGCGATGTCGGGGGCTGTAGACAAGTTTGACGAGGCTCCTTTGCCAGCGCTGGTCCGCGAACTCGTCCCGGAATATTCGGGCGCGCCGGCGGGCGTTGTGTCAAAAAACGACGGCGGGTCGTGACTGGCTTCACGTCTGCGCAATGACTGATCTGATACAGTTGGCGCATCTGATCCAGGGCAATACCCATGCTGATTCCTGTACTTCTGGCCGGTGGCACCGGCAGCCGGCTGTGGCCGGTATCCCGCGGGATGTATCCCAAGCAACTCCAGCGGTTAACTGGCGATTTGACGATGCTCCAGGAGTCTCTTGATCGCGTAAACGGTTTCGCGGATACGGTTTCGCCTCTGGTGATCTGCAACGACGAGCATCGGTTCATGGTTGCCGAACAACTGCGTGCGATGGATCGGGATGACGTTCGTATCGTGCTCGAGTCTGTCGGCCGAAACACCGCGCCCGCGGTCACGGCCGCGGCCCTGTTGGCGGCTGATCCGAACGCGGTTCTGCTGGTCATGGCTGCAGACCACGATATCCGGAATCGGGAAGCGTTCAATGAGGCCGTTCGAATCGGCAAAGAGCGTGCACAAGCCGGTCAGCTTGTGACGTTCGGCATTACGCCGGGTAAGCCACATACGGGCTACGGCTATGTTCGAAAGCAGGCGAGTGCAGACTCCTCGGACTGGTTTCCGGTAGCCGAGTTTGTTGAAAAACCCGATCTCGCGACCGCCGAGCGCTATGTGGCAAGTGGCGAGTATTTCTGGAATAGCGGCATCTTCATGTTTACGGCGGCAACATATCTTGCCGAACTCACGGCCGTGGCGCCTGAAATCGTTAACGCCGTTACCGAAGCGGTCACCGAAGCGCGCGAAGATCTGGACTTTCTGCGTCTCTCCGAGGCTTTCAGCAAGTCGCCGTCCGACTCCATCGACTACGCCGTGATGGAAAAGACAGACAACGCCGTAGTCATCCCGGTAGACATGGGCTGGAGCGACATCGGTTCCTGGAAAGGGCTGTGGGAAGTTCTCGATCGAGATGCTGACGGTAACGCGATCGAGGGCGACGTCATCGCCGAAAACGTCAGCGGTTCGTACCTGAAAAGTGAGGGGCGGATGATCGCGGCAGTGAACATCAAGGATATCGTGGTCGTCGAAACCGCAGATGCGGTGCTTGTGGCCGACATGAACGGCTCCGAGGACGTCAAGAAAGTCGTCGAGAAACTGAAAACACGAGAGGGCGATCTCGACAAGCTTCACAAGAAGGTCTATCGCCCCTGGGGTTCATTCGAGGGTCTTGGCATCGATGACAGATTTCAGGTCAAGCGACTGACGCTCAAGCCGGGCGCAAAGATTTCGCTTCAGCGCCACAATCACAGGTCCGAGCACTGGGTTGTGGTCAGTGGTGTTGCTACCGTAGTACGCGGTGACAAGACGCTCACGCTCACCGAGAACGAATCGACTTTTATTCCCGTCCAGACGGTTCATCAGCTTGAGAATCGCGCGGATGTGCCGCTGGAGGTTGTCGAAGTCCAGACGGGAACCTACTTTGGCGAAGACGACATTGAACGTTTTGAAGATATCTACGGGCGCATCGAAGAAGCGAGCTAACGGCGCTTCTGGCTGACTTTGGGGCGCGCTACAATCTGCACCTGATCAAACGAATGTAGCCGCCCTATGAAAAAGACCACCAGCAAGTCGCCTGCAGCCCTGACACCCGATTTTGGCGTAATCGGAGGCAGCGGCCTGACCCGGATCGACGATCTCCAGGTGGTTCATCGACAGGTTTGCCGATCGATCTGGGGCGAGCCTTCAGCACCCGTGACCTATGGTCGACTTGGTGACGCGACGATTGTGTTTCTTCCGCGCCACGGCGCCGGCCACACCATTGCCCCGCACAGAGTGAACTATCGCGCCAACGTTCAGGTGCTTCATGACCTTGGCGTGCGCAAAATTATTGCGGTTACGGCGGTTGGCGGAATACGGCCCGATCTCGCCGCCGGCAGCATCGTGATCCCACACGACGTCATCGACTATACGTGGGGACGCGAGCACACTTTCTTTGGCGGACACGCTTCCGGGTCCGAAGTCACGCACGTTGATTTCACCGAACCTTATGCGACCGGATTGCGACAGGCCCTCGCCGACGCGGCGCGGTCGCTGGATATTCGCGTGTCGACGTCGGGCGTTTATGCCGCGACCCAGGGCCCTCGTTTTGAGACGCCGGCGGAAATTGACCGGATTGAGAAGGACGGCGGAGATATTGTCGGAATGACCGGTATGCCCGAAGCGTCGCTGGCGGCCGAACTGGCGATGGACTACGCCAATATTTCTGTCGTCGTTAACCCGGCGGCCGGGCGCGCGCCTGATGGCGTCCATATCAGCCTGGATTCAATCTACGCCGAACTTGCGGCAGGCATGGAAAAAGTGCGCCGCATTCTGGCGACCGCGGGCGCTGACGTCGCCAGCCTCTGACAACCCAAGGCTTGCAGCCGGAGTGGTTTTGCTCAGGTCTTGTTGGGCGAGATCGTCACGATGACGCCAAACTTTGGATGATCAAAATAGTGTACTTCGTTGAACTTGACCCTTCGGCGCTGTTTCAGGCGGATCAGTTCACCCGTTTCGTCGCGTAGCGCCAGGTCGATTTCGGCGAAAAGATACGTGTTGCTGTACAGGCGTATCCAGCCGGTGAGGTTGCTGCCGGCCGCGGCACCCATGTCAATCTGTGGTGATCCTGATTGCCCGGCGCGAGACTGGGTCCATCCAATGTGCTCCAGCACGTCGACGGAACCTGCCGACTGGATACCGTTTGCAGCGTTTACCAGCAAACTTGGTCGCACCTGCTGAACCAGATTGTTGGGAGTGGCTCGAGGTGCCGCCGGTACCGACTCTTCGCCGGCTTGAGTCGAAAAAGTTTCCTCAACCGCAGGACCCGCTTTCCATTTGAAAACGATTGCCTCGATCAGATAGTCAGATGCTCGAGCGTTCACCGATGTCAGCATCAGCGACATCAGTGCGGTGAACATCACAGCACCGGTGACGGACTTTGAGATCAGGCCAGTTCCGTTCCCGGCATGACGGCGTACCGCCCGACCGAAAAAACCGGCTGTACAGTTGTCGTCGGCACGCGGGCCCATGACTGTGACAGAATATTGCAGCATCATAGTGGTTCAGATTATAACACGCGGTTCGTGCTGCGCAGATTGGTTAAGGAGCTCAAGTGGCTGTCAGAGAAGTGTTACGAATGGGTTCGCTCAAGCTGATGCAACGGGCAAACGAAGTGGAAGCTGCCGAACTACCGCAGCTGAGCGCTTTGATCGCCGATATGTTTGACACGATGGAGTCGCTGAACGGGGCAGGGCTCGCGGCACCACAGATCGGCGAGATGAAGCGACTGGTCATTTTCGGTGTCGAAGAAAACCCTCGATACCCTGAAGCGGAGTCTGTTCCGACGACCGTATTGATTAACCCGGTCATTGAACCGCTGTCGGAGGATGTGGAGGCCGGGTGGGAAGGGTGCCTCAGCGTGCCCGGGATGCGTGGCCTTGTTGATCGTTATACCCACATTCGCTACACCGGCATCGACGAGAACGGCGCTGTCATCGAGCGAGAGGCCAGAGACTTTCATGCGCGCGTCGTGCAGCATGAGTGCGACCACCTTGATGGCATTCTGTACCCGATGCGGATCACCGATCTGCGGCTGTTTGGTTTTGAGAGTGAGATCGAACAGACGGTGGCGGGCCTTGAGGAATCAGCGTCTGAGGAAAGTGACGCTGGCGACGAAGCGGCCAACGACGCCTAGCGCAAAGCGGCGCCTTACGGCACCAGACTGTCCAGTAGCGCGTCGATTGCCGTAATTCGTTCCTCGTCCTCGTCGAAGCGCGTTTTGATCCGCAGCGTCGTCTGGGATTCCATGGCGTAACCGTCAGGATAGTTCTGAATCAGTTCGACCAGTGCCGTCGGGTCTATATTGGGCTCGCGGGTGAACTTGATTTTGCCGCCGCCTGGACCAACGTCGATGCTGGTGATGCCAAGATTGGCTGATTTTATTTTCAGCCCTGTCAGTCTGAAGATATTTTTGCCGGCTTCCGGGATCAGGCCAAATCGATCAATAGTTTCAATCTGCAGATCCCTGAGCATTTCTACGTCGGCCGCGCTGGCGATCCGCTTGTACATCACGAGCCGCAGATGTACATCCGGAATGTACGTTTCGTCGAATCGCGCTGGCAGGTGCAGATTGATTTCAGCGGGAGCGGTTTCCACCGGAATGCTTTTCACATCCGGCATCTTGCCGTCGTTCTCACGCAGCGCCTTGATTGCCTTGTTGAGATAGTCCACATAAAGCGAAAAGCCGACGTCATCGATACTGCCGCTCTGGGATTCGCCGAGCAGCTCGCCGGCGCCACGGATCTCGAGATCGTGGGAGGCGAGGCTGAAGCCCGAGCCGAGTTCTTCGAGCGTTCCAATCGCCTCGAGTCGTTTTCGTGCGTCTGAGGTCATGGACTTTCGCGGTGGCGTGATCAGGTACGCGTAGGCCTGAATGTGCGATCGCCCAACACGACCCCGAAGCTGGTGCAGCTGCGCCAGACCGAATTTGTCGGCGCGGTTGATGATGATCGTGTTTGCAGTCGGAATGTCGATGCCGCTTTCGATTATGGTCGTGCAAAGAAGCACATTGTGTCGCCGGTGGTAAAAATCATTCATCACCTGCTCAAGCTCACGCTCGCTCAGCTGTCCGTGACCGATGCCGATATCGGCTTCCGGGATCAGCTTTGCAAGCTCTTCGGCCATATGTCCGATAGTGCGGACTTCGTTATGCAGAAAATAGACCTGACCGCCGCGTCGCAACTCGCGCTGAATCGCCTCGCGCACCAGGCCATCGCTCCATTCGTTGACGAATGTCTTGATAGCCATTCGATCTGGCGGCGGCGTCGCGATGATTGAGATTTCGCGCATGCCCGACATCGCCAGATTCAGGGTGCGGGGAATCGGGGTCGCCGTGAGGGTCAGGATGTCGACCTCTGACCGAAGGCGTTTAAGTCGTTCTTTTTGCCTTACGCCAAAGCGATGCTCTTCATCAATGATAATGAGGCCAAGTTTTTCGAACTCGATGTCCTTTTGCAGGAGTCGGTGTGTACCGATCAGAATGTCCGGCTTGCCTTTCCCGAGACGTCCGATGATCTCGTCGACGGCTTTTTTGGTTCTGAATCGACTGACGAGTTCGATTTCTACGGCCTGATCGGCAAAGCGTTCGCGAAAATTGTCAAAGTGCTGCTGGGCGAGAAGCGTCGTCGGCACCAGCAGGCCAACCTGCCGTCCGCCGAGCACCGCCACGTAGGCTGCTCTGATGGCGACCTCGGTCTTGCCAAAGCCGACGTCGCCGCACACCAGCCGGTCCATTGGTTTGTCGCTTTGCATGTCCTCAAGCACGTCGAGGATTGCCTGCTCCTGGTCCGGCGTTTCCTCGTAGCCAAAGTTGGCCGCAAAAGCCGAATAGTGATCGGTCGGGACCGCGTACTTGATACCTTTGCGGGCGCCGCGCAACGCCTCGACCTCCAGCAGCTCTGCCGCGACATCGTAGGCCTTCAGGCGCGCGCGCTTTTTGGCCTTTTCCCAGGTGTCCGTGCCGAGTTTATGCAGGGGTGCAGATTCTGGAGACCCGCCGACGTAACGGCTGACCATGTGGATCGACAGCACCGGCACATAGAGTTTGTCGCCGTTAAGATATTCCAGCGTCAGAAATTCGGTCGTGTTGTCGCCGATATCAAGCGTGGACAAGCCCATGTAGCGACCAACGCCCTGAATGTCGTGAACGACAGGCGCCCCGTGCTCAAGCTCCGCGAGGTTGCGAATGATTGATTCGGGATCGCGACTGGTCTGGCTTCGGCGGCGCCTCGTCTGCGCTCGTTCCGAATAAAACTGCGCCTCGGCGAGCAGCTCAAATTCCGGATCCTCGACCCGCATGCTGCGCTCAAGGGGTGAACTCATCAGCGCGACGTCCGGCATCGCCTTCAAAAACTCCTGCCAGTTATGTACTACCGCAGGTTTGATGCCCTCGGCTCGCAGAACGCTTTCGAGCGCCTCGCGTCTGCCCGCGCTCTCGGTGGAGATGAGCGTCGGGGTGGCGATGTCGATCAAGTGATCCACCAGGGGCGCGTAGGGTGTTTCGCTGCGGCTGTCGACGGTGATCTCGGTTGGCGCTGTGTTGGGAATAGGCGCCTTGCTTTTGTCGCTGGCTCGTCCGGAAAGCGCAGCGACGCTTTTCGACTTAAGTGTCTTCAGGATTTCCTTTTTTGAGATGAACAGCGTGTCGGTCGGTAACACGCGATGCTCGGCGTCGATGCTGGCGTGTTCGAATCGCTCTTCGGTTTCTTTCTCAAAAAGCTCCAGCGCCTCAGAAACGTCGTCTACCAGAACCCAGACCGCTGTCTCACTGAAGTAGTCGAACAGCGTTGCCAGTTCGTCGTAAAACAGAGGAAGGTAGAACTCCAGTCCGGGTGGCACGTTGCCGCGACTGACCTCGCGGTACGCAAACTGTCCTTGAGGGTCGCCTTCTATAGCTCCGCGAAAACGCTGTCTGAACGCCTTGATGGCGGCTTCGTCAAACGGATACTCCCGGGCCGGCAGCAGCTCGATGGCGTCTACCTTTTCAATCGTGCGCTGGGTCTCCGGATCAAAGTACCTGATCGTGTCGACTTCATCGTCAAACAGCTCGAGTCGAAACGGCTGATCGCTGCCGGCCGGAAAGACATCGATGATGCCGCCTCGCACGGCAAATTCCCCGGGCGCCATCACCTGTCCGACGGCAACGTATGACGAACGATCGAGGTTCGTGCGCAGCTCGTCGATGCTCAACGTCTCGCCTGTTTTGATAAAGAAGCTTCGGCCCTGGATAAATTCCTTTGGAGGCTGTCGATGACACAGACTCGATGCCGTCATGATGACTATGGCGTTTTTTAAAGAACTGGCGCGGTGCAGTAGCCTCAGTCGAGCCGAGGTCACTTCCTGGCGTGGCGTGTAGCGGTCGTAGGGCAGGCATTCTCGTTCGGGAAAGACCAGCACGGGTATGTCGAGCGCGTCCGGGGCAGGGGGCTGGGATGGATCGGTGTGCCCGGTAAAAAACCTGATCTCGGCCTCGAGAATTTCGGCACGTCGGCTGTCGGGGCAGATGACAACGATCGGGGCCTGCTCGCCGTCACGGACACGCTTGCTCGCCGCTTCGACGATAGCCAGCCCCTGGGTGGCGCCAAAAAGGCGTCCCCATTTCGTCGGCTTTCCCGGTGTCCCGAAGGACAGCCGGTCACTCGCGCCGTCAAACATGAGCTGTATCAGTTTGCATCAAGCTTCATTTGTTGCGGCTTCATCAAAGTTGTATCACGCCGCCAGCCCCGAAGGTCAGTGGATCACGTGATGACTCCACCTGCTGCTCGGGATTGCGCTAAAGTTCAGGCATGTATTACGCCAACACTTCGTCGGGTCTGTCTCCGGGCAACTGCGTGTCTGCGCTCAAAAGGTGCTTTGCGCGCGATGTCGGCAGCCACGGGTATCTGGCGCAGCGGATTGTAGCCGCAGCGGATGATCGCAAGCAAAAGTGCGCATCGACTGCCCGGTTGATCTGGAGGCGGATGGACCGTGAGTGACTCGTCGGATATACGGCTGTGGGGCCTGGTTGCCGCCGCCGGCGCCGGCAGGCGGATGGGCAGCGAAATTCCAAAGCAGTATCTGCAGCTGGGTGGTGTCCCTGTAATCGTACGCAGCATCAATGCGCTCGCCGCGCTGCCGCAGATTCAGGGCATTGTCGCCGGGGTCTCTGTCGACGATGAACGATTTGCTGCCGTTGCCGCCCAGGCGAAATTCGGTGCCCGATTCATAGGCAGCTATATCGGTGGCGCCTCGCGAGCCGATACCGTGCGCCATGGCCTGCGGACACTGCAGGCTCATGCGTCAGACGACGACTGGGTGTTGGTGCACGACGCGGCCCGGCCGTTCGTAACGCTGCAGGATCTGGAAAAGCTGGTGCAGGCACTGGGCGAGACTGATTCCGACGGCGCAGTCCTCGGCTGGCCGCTCGCAGATTCGCTGGCAAGCGCATCTGATGGTCGTGTCGAACGAAGCGTCTCCCGCGCGGGTCTGTGGCGTACGGCAACTCCCCAGGCATTTCGACTGGGTCAGCTGGCGTCGGCGCTCGATCAGTCAGCTGCAGACGATGCGCAGATAACAGACGAGCTTTCCGCGATGACGACAGCGGGTTTCAGCGCGACGATGGTTGCGTGCTCCAGACAGAATTTCAAGATAACCACTCCCGAAGATCTGGCCGAGGCCGAAATGGTGATCGAAGCGCACTCAAGTTCCAGGAACCGAATCGGCAAGGGCTTTGACGTCCATGCCTTTGCCGAAGATCGGCGTCTAGTGCTCGGCGGCGTGGAGATTCCACACGACCGCGGCCTCGCGGGTCACAGTGACGCCGACGTTGCGCTCCATGCGTTGTGCGATGCGCTGCTCGGTGCGGCCGGTCTCGGCGATATCGGACGACATTTTCCGGATACTGATTCCGCGTATGAAGGTGTGGACAGTCGTGAGCTGCTGCGAAGCGTTGTCTCCAAGCTGCGCAGCAACGGCTGGGCTGCGAGCAATGTCGACATCACCATCATCGCCCAGGCCCCAAAGATTGCGCCTCACGTTCGTGCAATGACCCGGAACATCGCCGACGATCTTGGCGTGAGCGTGGAGCAGGTGAACGTAAAAGCGACAACGACGGAAGGTCTGGGGTTTACCGGGCGTCGCGAGGGCATAGCGGCCGAAGCGATAGCCATGATTGGGCGTTCGCCCGGAACACCGGGCTAACGGTTCTTCAGCAGGACCCACGCGACACCGGAGCCGCCGTCGTGGACCGGCGCGGAGCAGCAGGCAAGAACCTCGTCTCGTGCCATCAGCCACTTCGCAGTTTTGCCCTTGAGGACCGGGATCTTGCCCGGCGAGCCGCGTCCTTTGCCATGAATGATGCGCACGCATCGGCACCGGTCGGCGAGGGCGTCATTGAGAAAGCGAACGAGCGCTGATTTGGCCTCTGCGCTGGTCATTCCGTGCAGATCGAGTGAGCCCTCGACCGCAAAGTCGCCTCGCTTGAGTCGCTTCAGGTCGTGGTTGAGTCCCGTGCGACACCAGTTGAGCGCTTCGCCCGCTTCAAGTTCCTCATCAACGGGATCTGTTGGCAGGCGGCTTTCCTCAAGCGCCTGCCGCTCGTCCTTAAGTCGCTGACTCGGCACCGGCGGCGGTCTCGGTGTGTCGTCTTTGACGCGATCGGTAACGATGCGTTTGACGTCACCAATCAGCGCCTCAAAGCTGGCCTCGGCATCTTCGCCACTGTCTTTTTTCTTCGACATGATTGCAGCATGTTCCCAAACGTTCCGGCACGACCTAGTCGTCGCCGGTCAGGAATCTTTCGGCATCGAGTGCTGCCATGCAACCGGTTCCTGCCGAAGTCACTGCCTGTCGATACACGTGGTCCATCACGTCGCCTGACGCGAACACGCCGGGCACACTGGTAGCGGTAGCGTTGCCATTTAGGCCGCTCGCGGTAACGATGTAGCCACCTTTCATTTCAAGCTGGCCTTCGAAGATGCCGGTATTGGGCGTGTGGCCGATAGCGATAAACGTTCCGTGCACGTCAATGTCGGAAGTCGTATCGGACTGGTTGTCACGTACGCGAATGCCGGTAACGCCCGCGTCGTCGCCAAGCACTTCTTCAAGCTCGTTGTTCCAGAGCATTTTCACGTTGCCGTCCGTGCCGGTTTTCGCCAGCAGTCGATCGCGCAGTATCGCCTCGGCGCGCAATTTGTCGCGTCGGTGGACCACCGTGACCGAAGACGCGATGTTCGACAGGTAGATCGCTTCTTCAACGGCCGTGTTGCCGCCGCCGATCACGGCGACGGGCTTGTCCCGATAGAAAAAGCCGTCACAGGTGGCGCAGGCCGAAACTCCACGACCCTTGTATTCCTCTTCTGAAGGCAGGCCGAGATACCGTGCCGAAGCGCCGGTCGCGATGATCAGCGCGTCACAGGTGTATTCACCGCTATCGCCGACCAGTCGCAGCGGCTTGCTCGAAAAATCGACGCTGTTGATATGGTCATTGACGAGCTCGGTGTCAAAGCGTTCGCTGTGACGGCGCATCCTGTCCATGAGGTCTGGCCCCATCAGTCCTTCGACATCACCGGGCCAGTTATCGACTTCGGTGGTCGTCATCAGCTGACCGCCTTGCTCAAGGCCCGTTATCAGCAGGGGATTGAGATTGGCCCGGGCCGCGTAGACGGCGGCGGTATAGCCCGCAGGCCCCGATCCCAGGATGATCAGTCGTGAATGCCGCGTATCGCTCATGAAAAGGGGTCTCCGGTGCGCTGTGCCTTGGAATCTGTCCCCGCTCGGGTTGTGTCACCGACCGTCGAGAACGGCCAGACCGGGGAACTGATCAAAATGCTGCGTGTAGATGGTTGCTCATCGATGGTTATGGGGCCTCGAGCCGTGATTTCCAGCATCGAGAACCCCGCGACCGTCGTTCCGGCTCGCCTTCAGATTCCCTGCGGCGACCCCGAGGTTTGGTCCGTCGCAATGGTACGACATGCGTGTGAGACCACAAAATGTAACCGTTAGTTCGCACGCGGTCGGTCCGCTCAACAGGGCAGCAAACTTGTGTGCCTGAAGAGCCTTGTGGCGGGCGTGTTCGTGTACAATCGACCGAACGAGAATCACCGTAAGAATTAAGCATTTGCCACAGGCGCCACGAGTTACGCCGACTCTCAATCGATCCGATACCAAAGCGTCGGATCTGGGTGATATCGCCCTCGAAGGGCTCGAGGGCAGCGATATGCAGTTCTCGGACGTCGCCGACGACTTTCCGGTCGAGGAAGACGACAAGGCCGCACGCGGCAAATCCAAGCGTCGCAAGAAATCGGGCACCCGGGGTGCCGCAAAAAAGAGCAAGACGGCGGCCGGCAAGAAGAAGACATCGCGTAAAAATGCAGCGACCGGGTCCGACGCCATGCCGGCCCGATTTGTGCCGCTGTGGCGCGAAACCATGCTCGTCGTTCTCGGCATGCTGGCGCTGTATCTGTTTCTCGCCCTGTTGACCTGGTCGCGCCACGACCCGGGCCTGACCAATACCAACAGTCCTGACGAGATCACGAATCTCGGTGGGCGATTTGGCGCACAGCTCGCAGACTCAATGCTGTCCGGATTCGGTTTCATGGCTTACCTGTTTCCGGTCCTGATCGCCGTGGCCGCATGGCGCCTGTTCAAGAACGGACGCGTGGCGCAGTCCCCGGGCATGTCGCGCAAGCTTCTCAGTCTGGGCGGGTTCGTCCTCACCATGATTGGTGGCTGCGGTCTGGAAAATCTTCATTTCGCGGGCGCGACTTCGGGTCTCCCGTTTGGGGCAGGCGGCGGTCTCGGCACGCTGGCAGGCGCCGGCCTCGCCGGGCAGTTTGGCGCTGTCGGCGGCACGCTGATTCTGCTGGCGGCGTTTATCACCGGTCTCACATGGTTTGTTCAGTTTTCGTGGCTGACGCTCATGGACACGATCGGCGCAGCGATATGCAACAGCTGCTCCTGGGTCGTGAGCCGAAGCCAGACGGTGTCTGACAAACTGATCGGGCTGCGTGCGCGCAAGGTGCGTCAGGAGCAGGTCATCGAACAGCGTCGCAAAATCGCCGACCGTGATCCGCCAAAGATCGAGCCGAAAGTCGACAAGCCGAAAATCAGTGAACGGGTTCAGCGCGAACAGCAGGCATCGCTGTTCCCGGAGCGCACGCCGACCGGCAGTCTTCCGGCGCTGTCGCTGCTCGACAAGCCAAGCGATCAGGAAAGTGGCTACTCAACCGAAACACTGGAGACGATGTCGCGCCTGATCGAAAAGAAGCTGAGCGACTTCAATATCGAGGTTGAGGTCAAAGAGGTTCACCCGGGCCCCGTCATCACACGCTTTGAAATCGAAACCGCGCCGGGCGTGAAGTCCAGTCAGCTTGTCAACCTTCAGCGCGATCTTGCGCGCTCGATGTCGCTGGTCAGTGTTCGTATCGTTGAGAACATTCCCGGCAAGACGCTCATAGGTCTCGAAATTCCGAATGAAAACCGCGAAGTGGTTTCTCTGGTCGAAGGTCTGTCGAGCAAAGCTTACGAAGACACCTCAACCCCGCTTGCGCTGATGCTCGGCAAGGACATCGCCGGCGAGCCGGTGATCGCTGATCTTTGCAAGATGCCGCACATGCTCATTGCTGGTACCACTGGCGCGGGTAAGTCTGTGTGCATCAACGCGCTGACGCTGAGCATGCTGTACAAGTCAACGCCCGAGCAGATTCGGTTGATCATGATCGACCCCAAAATGCTCGAGCTGTCCGTGTACGAGGGCATCCCGCACCTGCTGGCGCCGGTCGTCACCGATATGAAGGAAGCGTCCAACGCGCTTCGCTGGTGCATTGTCGAGATGGAGCGTCGCTACAAGACCATGGCGGCCCTCGGCGTACGCAACATCGCGGGTTATAACCGCAAGGTGTCCATGGCGATCGAGTCTGAAAAGCCGATTACCGATCCGCTGGTCCCTGAAGGCGAACCGCCTCGAGATCTGCAGGCCTATCCGTTTATTGTCGTGATCATCGACGAGCTCGCCGATCTCATGATGGTCGAGGGCAAGAAGGTCGAAGAACTGATTACGCGCATCGCCCAGAGGGCGCGCGCGGCCGGCATTCATCTTGTGCTTGCGACACAGCGTCCTTCCGTCGACGTCATTACCGGTTTGCTCAAGGCCAACATTCCAACGCGTATCGCGTTTCAGGTGCACTCGCGCGCCGACTCGCGCACGATCCTCGATCAGATGGGCGCCGAACAGCTGCTCGGCATGGGCGACATGCTGTTCATGCCGCCGGGCACGGCTCTGCCGATTCGCGTGCATGGCGCATTTGTGACGGACGAGGAGGTCATTCGCGTGACAGATTTCCTCAAAGAATCCGGCACGCCCGAGTACGAGCCTTCGGTGCTCGCCGGTACACCCGAAAACGGACTCGCGCCCGGGGATCCGGACACGAGCGGCGAAGAAGATCCTCTTTATGATCAGGCTTTGGCCTTTGTGACCGAGACCCGACGCGCCTCAATCTCTGCGGTACAGCGTCGCCTGCGGGTCGGTTACAACCGAGCCGCCCGACTTATCGAATCAATGGAAGCGTCTGGCGTTGTCGGACCGCTTGAGTCAAACGGTAAGCGGGAAGTTCTTGCACCGCCTCCGCCAGAACAGTAAACGGGGTGCTGACGTGACTAAAATTCTGAAGATAATGGATGATCGGAATATCTTGAACACACTAATCAGGACAGCCGTGTTGAGCGCGGCAATGCTCGTTGCGGCGTCCCAGCCGGCGGCCGCCCAGTCAGGTACGGACAGCCTGAAGCGCTTTTTCAGCGATGTAAAAACGTACATGGCGCGCTTCGATCAGGTCGTGCTCGACGAGACACTGAATATTGTCGAAGAAAGCGGCGGCGAGATGTGGATTTCGCGGCCGGGCAAATTTCGCTGGAACTACGCACCTCCAGTGCAGCAGCAGATCGTCAGCAACGGCGCAAAGGTCTGGCTTTACGATCTTGATCTCGAACAGGTCACCATTCGCGAGCTGACAGAAGCCGTTGGCCGCACCCCTGCCATATTGCTCGCCGGCAAGGACGATATATCGAACAACCACGAGATCCGTGATCTCGGTACCCAGGGCACGCTGAGCTGGGTAGGGCTCAAGCCAACCTATGACGAAGCCCACTTCGCCGACATCCGTATTGGCTTTGAAAACAGCGCAATCAAGGTCATGGAGATGGTCGACGGCCTGGGGCAGACCACGCGAATCACCCTGAGCGGGGCGGTAGAAAATCCGTCAGTGGGTGGCGATACGTTTGAATTCGATCCGCCTGCCGGCGTCGATGTGATTAACGAGGGCGGCTGATGCACGCGCCGCTCGCGGACCGGATGCGGCCGCGAACGATCGATGAATACATTGGTCAGGCGCACATCGTCGGGCCGGACAAGCCGCTACGCAAAGCGCTCGAGTCCGGCTCTGTTCATTCAATGGTGTTGTGGGGTCCGCCCGGCACCGGCAAAACGACCCTCGCAAGACTCGTCGCCGGCTACGTCGACGCGCGCTTCAGCACACTGTCGGCGGTGACGAGCGGCGTTAAAGATATCCGTCAGGTCGTCGAAGAGGCCAAACTTGCCCAGGGCAGCGGACGCGCCACGGTGCTTTTTGTCGACGAGGTTCACCGCTTTAATAAATCCCAGCAGGACGCATTTTTGCCGCACATCGAAGACGGCACCATCAGTTTTATCGGAGCAACCACCGAAAACCCTTCTTTCGAGCTTAACCGCGCGCTGCTGTCGAGGCTTCGGGTTTATGTGCTCAAGTCACTTGAGAAAGATGCGGTTAACCAGATTCTGCATGACGCGCTGACCGACGACGAGCGTGGCCTCGGCTCACGCGGTCTGAAACTGGCGGATGATGCGTGTGAATTCCTGAGTGAGGTCTGCGGTGGCGACGCACGTCGAGCGCTGTCGATGCTTGAAGTCGCTTCGGATCTCGTTGAAGACGGCTCGACACTCGACGTTGAGGCGATCAGGGAAGTTGCGGGTCAGCGAATCGCGAGCTTCGACAAAGGTGGTGATGTCTTTTACGACCAGATATCGGCGCTGCATAAATCCATCCGCGGCTCCAATCCTGATGCGGCTTTGTACTGGTGCAACAGAATGCTTGAAGGTGGCTGTGATCCACACTATCTGATGCGTCGGCTGGTGCGCGTTGCCAGTGAGGATATCGGCAACGCCGACCCGAGGGCCCTTGCGATCACAATAGATGCGTGGAATGCGTTCGACCGGCTCGGCTCCCCTGAAGGCGATCTTGCGATTGGCCAGGCCGTGGTCTTTCTTGCCAGCGCCGCCAAGAGCAACGCGGTGTATGCCGCGTGGGGCGCCGCCCAGGAAGACGCGCGGCGCTCCCCGGATGCCGAGGTTCCCATGCATATCCGCAACGCGCCGACCGGGCTGATGAAAGAGATTGGCGCCGGGAAGGGCTATCGCTATGACCACGATGAGCGCGACGGCTTTGCCTCAGGCCAGACCTATTTTCCTGAGAATCTGGGTGAAAAACGCTACTACAACCCCGTTAACCGCGGGCTTGAAATCAAGATCGCTGAAAAACTGGCGCGTCTTCGAGACAGCTCAAAGTGATGCAGCTGCTGATTATTGCCCTCGGTGGGGCGCTCGGCGCTGTCTCAAGGTTTTTACTCGCTGGAGCCGTCGACTCAATGATGGGTCGCGGCTTCCCGTACGGGACTCTGGCCGTAAACGTCCTGGGGTCGTTTTTGATCGGCGCGGCGTTTGTCTGGTTAGCGTCAAAAACTGACGGCTCTATGACCCGGGATCTCGTGGTTGTCGGGTTCCTTGGCAGTCTGACGACTTTTTCAACGTTTTCGATCCAGACACTTCAGCTTCTTCAAACGGGTGAGCTCACCAGGGCAGCTCTGAATATCGTACTCAGTGTTGTGGTGTGTATTGCCGCGTCCGCCCTCGGTATACTCTGCGCCAGAACAGTCTGGCAGGGAACTGCATGAGGCTGAAGCACCGGGCCCGGGTACAGGCCGTCCGGGTGCAGGCAGGCGATACGGGACCACCGCATCTCACTAACTACTAGAGTAAAAGGGACTTTCGATGTTGGATCCTCAGGTACTGCGCCGCGACACCGAGGCGATTGCGGCTGCACTCAAAGCACAGGGTTATGAGCTTGATGTCCCCGCGTTTGCGTCGCTCGAAGAAAAGCGTCGAGAGATACAGGAACAGACGCAGAACCTGCAGAACGAGCGCAACACGCGATCAAAAGAGATCGGCAAGGCCAAAGGTCGAGGTGAGGACATTACCGAGCTGGTTGCCGAAGTCGGCAATCTGGGTGAGCGTCTCAAGGATGCAGAGGCGGGCCTCAAAGATGTTCAGGACGAGCTCCAGGATATTTATGTCGGCATCCCAAATCTCACACACGAAAGTGTGCCCGCGGGCAAAGACGAAGAAGACAATGTCGAAGTGCGGCGCTGGTCTGAGCCGCGGGATCTGGGTTTCGAGCCTCGCGATCATGTCGACATTGGCGAGCAGCTCGGTCTACTCGACTTTGAGGCAGCCAGTAACCTGACGGGGTCGCGATTTGTGGTTCTCAAAGGGGCCATGAGCCGTCTGCATCGCGCGCTGGCCCAGTTCATGCTCGACATGCACGTGACAGATCATGGCTACACGGAAGTCTATGTGCCTTTTCTGGTTAATCGAAACAGCCTTTACGGCACCGGACAGCTACCAAAGTTTGAAGACGATCAGTTTCATGCCGATACCGAGTCCGACTACTTTCTGATTCCAACCGCCGAAGTGCCGGTGACGAATCTGGTTGCAGACTCGATTCTCGAAGCCGACGAGTTACCGCTCAAGTTTGCGTGTCATTCCCCGTGCTTCAGACGCGAGGCGGGTTCTTATGGCAAGGACACGCGCGGCATCCTTCGTCAGCACCAGTTTGAAAAGGTCGAACTCGTCCAGATCGTACGACCCGAAGATTCCTACGACGCGCTCGATGAGCTGACCTCCCATGCCGAGGCGGTTCTGCAGAGACTCGAACTGCCTTATCGAACCGTTGTGCTCTGTACTGGCGACATCGGATTTTCCGCCGCCAAGACGTTTGACATCGAAGTCTGGGTACCGGGTCAGCAGACCTACAGAGAGATTTCCTCGTGCAGCAACTGCGAAGACTTTCAGGCGCGCCGAATGCAGGCGAGATGGCGCAACCCGGATGCATCGAGACCCGAACTGGTTCACACGCTCAACGGGTCGGGTGTCGCGGTCGGACGTGCAATGCTGGCTGTAATCGAGAACTATCAACAGGCTGATGGCAGTGTCGTGATACCGGACGCGCTTCGGCCGTACATGGGTGGTACGGAACGCATTGAACTCGCGTGATTGACAGTTTTCGCTTGGACTCGGGAAAGGAAGCCCAATGACTCGGCGTTTGGTGGTTACCACCGCATTATTTGTGATCCTGCTATACGCAGGGTCACTGGTCTTCGGTATCGATGCACTGCGAAAATCCCAGATCGCAGAACTGCAGGGTGAGGTTAATCTGACCGCGCAGTCGGTGGCTATGTCACTGGTTCCCGCTGTGGCTAAGCTTGATGAGTCGCTTGCGCGAAGCAATATCGATCACGTTTACGACGAGAAACGTCACCTTGCCATGCTCCTGCTCGGGGCTGATGGCAAGGCGCTTGTTGAGCGAGTCTCGGCCGAAAAAACCAGTGGTGTGCCCGACTGGTTCGCCTCGGTGTTGCGCTTTCCCGAATTTACCGGAAGAGTTCCGGTTGCAGCCGGGGCCGGCGAACATGTGGTCGAAGTGGTGTTGCGTTCCGAGCGAGCCAGTCGACGGGTCTGGGGATTTGCGCTCAAGTTGAGCTGGATGTTCGCGGTCGTTGGACTGTGTCTGTGTGCGCTGCTCTCGCTGCTGTTGCGCACAGGGTTGCGCCCGTTGGGTCACGCACGCAAAGTTGCGACGGGCATTGTCGACGGGGCCTACACGGACAACCAGCAGCTGCTCACCAATGCACCCGGCGATGTGGGCGGTGTGCTCAATGACACGAACCGGGCGTCCTGGCATGTTGGGCAATTGCACAACGAGTGGCGCGAGACAGTCGGGATACTGGAGACTGAACGAGAGACCGATCACGTTACAGGGCTTTTGAATCGCTACGGCGCTCACACCCGACTGGCAGATATGGAAGCCCCCGGGTTTGTGGCGCTGATGCGCGCCGACGGTCTTGAAGAACGTTCCCGACAGACAGGCATCGAGTCCTCCGAGCAGTATGTATCGAATCTGGGCGCCACTCTCCGCGGTGCCTGTTCATCAAGCCCGGGTTTCTGGGTTGGACGTCTCGACGGCGGTTTGTTCGCGTTCGGACATTCGCGTTTTCCGGCAAACCACTTACCGCCCTTGCTCGATCGTGTCGTCAGCATGATTGACGACAGCTTTATAGATACGGCCTCGATAAGAATAGGCGCCGCAACTTTCGAAACCGCAGCGGGCCGCGCCCAGATGCTTGAGGCCGCGGAAGGTGCATTGGCGAAAGCGGGCCGAAGCTCAGATGCCGGCGAGTCAGCGCGATATGTTGTGCAGAACGTTGGCGATACGGCGACGCTTTTGCCAACAACCGTTCGACAGCAGCTTCTGGGCAAGCTGAGTGATGGTTCGCTGAAGCTGAATTACCGCCCCGTCATCGACACTGATGATCAGGCTATTGCACACGTTGTCGTACCGTGGCTGGTTGAAGAAAAGGATCACGTGTTCAAGGACGACAGGGCGCGGGGGCAGTTTGCGACCGCAGGTCTGGATGCCGAATTCGACTTCGCAATTCTCGATCACCTCGATGAGGCGACGTCCGATCAGACCAAATTCATAGTCCCCGTTTGTGGCGAGACACT
>CALHMG010000224.1 GCA_938034705.1 uncultured Gammaproteobacteria bacterium | reverse complement strand
ATAAGCGCCCCGAGGTTGGTGTTGCCGATTTCTGCGGAGAAACCAGCCGCGTAACTTTGGGCGCCCTCAGCGGCGATGCTAGATATGGCGTCTGGTGATAGGCCGGTTCGGATGCCGATAAGTAGGTTGTTGCGTTGCCTGTCTAGGGCGTCCACAAACCCTGTTACCACAGCGAAACCGAGAGCGGTGCCTACAGCAGCGGCAGCGGTCGCGGGGCCGCCCGCCGCGCCGAGAAACGTCAATCCCTGCGATAACGCAGATTCCAGGCCAGAACCCGTACCGAACCGTGAAGCGATCCCGTCAGAGAGCGCGTCACCTATCGACTGGCCTGCTTCCTCCGCGTCATCTTCTGCACCGTCGAACGCGTCATCTGTGCTAAACCCGATTCGTGCCCGAACATTCGCTAGTGCACGTTCCGCTCTGCCCCTAAGTCCTTGGACCTCCGCAAGGAACTCGGCTCCGTCGCCACGCAACATTGGTTCCACGTCGACATCGCCAAGGCTATCTTCCAGCGCGTCGCCTATCCGTCTGGCCGCGTTCGTTACGTTCCGCTCGGACTGCCGCGAAATTTCGGGAGTTATCCTACCGACATCGCCGAGCGCATTGTTAACAGCGGAACTGACACGAGAAATAGACCGCGGGTTGATTCCGACGTCAATGTCGCCGACATTCGACTCGATTCCTTCGCGTAGCTGATCGGAGTCACGTATGGCATTCTGAAAATTTAGTATTACTTCCGCTTCGAGAGTGTCCATACGTCACCTATGCTAGGCGGTCACGACCGTATCAAACGGTACCTGCCATAGCTTGACGTGTTAACTCGATTAGCCATTCGTTCTGCGCTTTGCGTGCTTCATCAAACCAGTCACGTTCATCGGCCGACAACGACTTCTTACCCTCCAGCTCGGTGATGCGTTTGAGAGTGGATTGTGTGAAGTCCTCGCCGTGTAGCCATTCGGTCAGATCGCGGCGTGTTTGCAGGATCACATCGAAACCCCTCTGCGAACGCATCGAACACGGCAGAGTGTCCTCTAAATGCAGGCGAATGATTTGGTCTAAATCTACGAGCGTGATCTGCTCGAAATATTTGGGACCGTAATGGGGGACTAGATACCGGTATTTGATGCGAGGCCATTCCGATTCGGATAGGCCAATGCCGATTAGCCGGTCGTGGCTTTTGGGTCGACGGGTACACACTCCCGCAAAATCAGGTTCGTGGTCGACTGTAGGACACCGGGTTTCATGGCGACCATGTAGGTGGACATGAATTTGACGAGTTTCTGTTTGTCTTCGGGGAAGACAAGCAGGTTGAGCATGTCGGATGCGTCAAGGTCAGAATCGACTTCTTTGGAGAAGATCGGTGCGTCTCCTAGCGTCGGGTTGCGCATGAACCGGATTTCTACGCCGTCGATAAGAGTAGCGATGTAGGTGTCTTCGTCGTCTTCTTTGGATGCTTTGCGCAGGTCGTGCTCTAACGATATTAGGGCTGCTGGTTTTTCGTTTCGGTTTGCCATATGTCCGCTATCATACACACGGTTACGGGGTGAGCGCACCGAATAGGAACCCGCCGACCGTTATCGTGAGTTTGGTGCCGCCGCATTTCCCGCCACAAATTTTGGTGCAATCAGTGATCGTGAACGTTTGGCAGCATGTGCCGCACGCCGATTCGCGTAGCCACTGCTCGACGTTCAACAGCATTAGTTCTCGTTCGGCCATGAGGTACGAGTCGTTTGGTGACGCGTAACATTCGCCGTTGTTGCCGCGGCACGTTTCGTCGGGGCACTCGGCGGCAGGCCGTGTGACACGCAACGATATGGTGGCGTCCCATTCTTTGCCCTTGCATTTGTCGCCGGGACGTTGCCGTTTAGGAACGATCTTCGCGGTTGCGGTCACCCTGTTACAGCATGGGTCGCCTTGCCCGAAGTCGCAGTCGACAGCGACCGGTACCATCGGCTGGTTGCCTTCTATCGCGTTGAGGTTGGTGGCGATGCATTCGGCGGCGCAGCACGCTAACAGTTCGGCCTGTGACGGCGGATACGGGTTGTTACAGAACGTGGCCATGTTAAAGGTTTCTTAGGAGGTCTTCGACGTATGGTAGGTACCGGTTGGACCACCAACGGAAATGGCGTCTGTTATCAATTTCTGTGACTACGCGTCGCCCGCTAGCGCTGGCCCTCGTCGGCCGCCGTATCACAATCGAGTTCTCTAGGATCGGTCCGTGTACCGCAGTGAACCGGAACCCCAGCCGAGCCGTATCACCAGAAATGAAAGGCTCATCTACCTCCAAACTGTCCTTCAATATGCCTTGATCGAACGGGATAACACCAGTCGGCGACTCATCCAACTCGAAAGACAACTCCTCAAGACGGCTAATAGCCCATTCCCGTATCGTGTCCTCACCAAACTCGGCCATTCGATCAGCCGATTTCTGTCACATGAACACGATACGACGGGTTAGCCGACAGCGAACCGACGAACACGCCGACACACTCATCGGCAACATACTTCCCCAGCGTCCGATTTAGATGCTTGTTCGTTGTTTGCCACCATTGACTGAAATCGTCGTCCGCGAACCTGTACGTGACCGACCCGTCAGGCCCAGAATGCTGCACAGATAACGCCTGATCCTCCGACGTCGCACACGCCGTGTTCTTTTGTGCCCAATGCCAGCACACTAAATCTTCGAGGCAATCCCACAAATCGAC
>CALHMG010000223.1 GCA_938034705.1 uncultured Gammaproteobacteria bacterium | reverse complement strand
CCACGACCGCTTTCGCGCGTTTTGCGGCAGCCTCGCCCAGAGGACGAAAATCTGCACCTTTACCAAGCCCACCTGCGATAAGAATCACGGGTCGATTCAGACCATCAAGGGCCGCAACCGTTGCGCCCACATTGGTACCTTTGGAGTCGTTGATCCATTTGACACCCTTGATGTCTGCAACCAGCTCCATGCGGTGAGGCAGCCCACTGAACGTGCGAACTGGATCAAGCATGGTGTGAGGGTCTACGCCCATCACTTCTGACAGCGCCATCGCCGCCATGATGTTGAGTAAATTATGTCTTCCGGCAAGCTGTACCTGGTCATCACGCACAAGCCGGGTCGCGCCTCGGCGAATCCATACATGTCTGCCGTCGTCTTCCAGACCGTAGTCTCGGTCACGTGGCGGCAGACCTTCACCAAAGCTCACGCAACGATCTTCTTCGGCGACGTTCGCACAAACAAGTTCGACCGCATTGGCATCGTCTCTATTGACGACGCAGACGGTATCGGGCCCAAAGATCCGCGCCTTCGCTCGGGCGTAGTCGTGCATGGACGCATAGCGATCCATATGATCCATGGAAATATTCAAGACCGTCGCCGCGGCAGGATTTATCGACGTCACGCCTTCAAGCTGAAAACTCGAGAGCTCGAGCACGTAACACGCAGGCACAGGCTCTCGACGAAGATCGAGAACGGGTACGCCGATGTTTCCACCCATCACAACGTCGATGTCAGCGGCCTGGAGAATCGCGTTCACCAGTGAAGTAACTGTCGTCTTCCCGTTGCTGCCGGTGATCCCGACGACCGGAGCCGGCGCCTCGCGAAGGAACAGCTCAACGTCGCCCACGACCTCTGCGCCCGCAATCTTTGCCGCGACCAGCGCGGGCTCTTCCAGCGTAACGCCCGGGCTCACGACAATGAGCCGGAACTGCTTGAACCAGCTCGGATCGAAGCCACCCGTGCGCAACTCGACGTCCGGGTAAAGACGTGCCAGCTCGGATCGCATTGGCGGCATTTCCCGCGTATCGGCAACGCTCACGACCACGCCACGCTTGGCGAGATGACGCACACAGGCAAATCCGGTCTGGCCGAGGCCAACCACCAGAACCTGCTCTGCTGTCATGCTGTCGTCAGACATGGTCATTGATGCGCTTGCGTTCACGTTCCTGATAATCCGACTAGCGAACTTTCAACGTACCCAGTCCAATCAGGACCAGGATCAGTGAAATTATCCAGAACCGAACCGACACTCGCGGCTCGGGCCAACCTTTTAATTCAAAGTGGTGATGAAGCGGTGCCATCTTGAAAATCCGTTTACCGGTTAACTTGAAAGAGGCAACCTGCAGAATCACCGACACTGTTTCGACAACAAATATTCCGCCCATGATCACGAGCACCAGCTCCTGTCGAACCACGACCGCAACAATGCCCAGAGCGGCTCCCAGCGACAGCGCACCGATATCACCCATGAATACCTGGGCGGGGTACGTGTTGAACCAGAGAAATCCCAGACCGGCGCCAACCAGTGCGGCGCAGAAAATCAGCACTTCTCCCGCACCCTTGATAAAGGGAATGCCGAGATACCCGCTGTAGATAAAGTTGCCGGTGGCGTAACAGAAGATCCCGAGCGCGCCGGCGACCATTACACACGGCATGATGGCGAGACCGTCGAGTCCGTCAGTGAGGTTCACGGCGTTGCTGGTGCCGACCACAACCAGATAGGTAAGAAGAACAAAACCCAGTCCCAGACTGATGGAGATGTCCTTGAATACAGGCACGATCAAATTCGTCTCGGCCGGGACGGTCGCGGTTGCGTACAGAAAGACGCCTGCGGCCAGTGCCGCAATGCTTTGCCAGAAAAACTTCGCGCGGGCACCCATTCCTCGAGGATCTTTGTCGATCAGTTTTCGATAGTCGTCGAACCAGCCAATCGCGCCAAACGCGATACAGGTGAGCAGCACGACCCACACGAATCGATTCGTCAAATCTGCCCAGAGCAGCGTTGAAAACACGATCGACACAATAATCAGCGCACCGCCCATCGTTGGAGTGCCACCCTTTTTAAGGTGTGACTCAGGACCGTCATCGCGAACCGTCTGCCCGATCTGATGCAGACTCAGTTTTCGTATCATCCAGGGACCGATCGCAAGGGAGATCGTTAACGCGGTTAACGTTCCGCAGATGGCCCGGAATGTCAGGTAGCTGAAGACATTCAGCTCGCTGTAGTTGTCGCTCAAAGCGTCGAAGATCCAGAGCAGCATCAGTGCGCAACCCCACTTTGAGAAGGAAGCAGTGCAGCAATCACCCGTTCCATCTGCATCGAACGAGAGCCCTTGATCAACAGCGTTACCGAACCTTGTTCGGCGATTTTCGCGACAGCGGCAATCACGCTGTCGATGTTCTGATGGTGAGTTGCGCCATCTCCAAAACCCTCGACGGTTGAGCGACTCAGATCACCAAGTGCGAGCAGCGTCTCGACGCCCTTTTCCCGCGCGTACACGCCAAGCTCATGGTGATGAACGTCGGCGTCAGGTCCGAGCTCGGCCATGTCGCCGATCACCAGCACTCTGGAATCGTCACGCAGACTGAGCACGTCTACAGCCGCTCGCGCCGAAGCGGGATTCGCGTTATAGGTATCGTTGATCAGCGTCACGTCATTGTTCAGTGCATGGATCTCAAGTCGCCCGGCTTCTGGCTCAAAGTCACGCAAGCCCTGGGCAATGCAGTCAAGATCAACGTCAAGCGCGAAGGCAGCGGCCGTCGCCGCAAGTGCGTTCTTGACGTTGTGCACGCCCGGCACCGAAAGCACGGTCGAGAAACCACCCGACGGTGTCATCACGTCGATACGGGTTCCGTTCGGACTCAGCGCATAGGTCGCCGTAATCTCCGCGTCGGCATCGACGGCAAACCGGATACAGCGACGGGTTCCCGCCAGCTGGCGCCACATATCTGCGAACTCGTCGTCCGCGCCGATGATGGCCACGCCATCCATATCCATACCGTTGAAAATTTCGCCCTTCGCGCGCGCTACCGCCTGGACGTCACCGA
This sequence comes from uncultured Gammaproteobacteria bacterium, assembly GCA_938034705.1. GTDB lineage: Bacteria > Pseudomonadota > Gammaproteobacteria > Arenicellales > CALHMG01 > CALHMG01. The sequence goes on along the minus strand of CALHMG010000223.1, from coordinate 25,183 downwards.
GGCCTTCGAGGTGTGCGGCCGCGGCATTCAGAACAACCGAAACCGTGGGAGCCGCCAGGCCCGACAGATAATTGATTTCGCCCGGCGCACTCATGCCCATCTCGAGGACGGCAAACTGATCCGATTCGCGCAATCGAAGTACGGTCAACGGCAGTCCAATGTGGTTGTTGAAATTGCCGCGGGTTACTACCCCTGCGCCAAAGGCGGCGCGCAAGATCGATCCCGTCATCTGCTTTACGGTGGTCTTTCCATTGCTGCCGGTGATCGCCACGACAGGGAGCTCGTAGCCGCGACGCCACTCCGATGCGAGAGATCCCAGTCCGATCATGGTGTCAGTCACAGTCACGTAGGAAACCGTTGCGTCGACGTCACGACTCACCATGAAGCCGGACGCGCCTTTTTCGGCGGCGTCAGCTACAAAATCATGCGCGTCGTGGTTGGGACCCTGGAGCGCAACAAACAGCTCACCGCCCTTGATCGCGCGCGTGTCCGTGACGACGGCACTGACCTCGGCGTCGGGACCCGTCATCGGCGCATCCAGCATGCGAGAGACATCGCTCAGACTCATCATGACGCGGCGACCTCCCGTGGCTGTCGAAGCAGTTCTTCAACTACCTGTCGGTCTGAAAATTCAGCCACACGACCGCCCACGGTCTGAGTGGTTTCATGCCCTTTGCCGGCAATCAGTACAAGGTCGCCCGAGGTCGCATTCGACACCGCATAGGCAATCGCGGCACGGCGATCCGGAATAACCACGGGCTCGACAGCGATCCCCTGGCGGATGTCTTCAATGATTCGCGCGGAGTCTTCGTTACGAGGGTTGTCGTCGGTGATTACGAGGATGTCGGCACGCTCTTCAGCAGCCTTCCCCATCAACGGACGTTTGGCCCTGTCGCGATCGCCGCCACAACCGAACACGCACCAGATCCTGCCGTCGGTGTGGCCACGTGCGGCATCCAGCGCTTTTGCGAGGGCGTCCGGCGTGTGCGCATAGTCGACAACCACGCCTGGAAAACCCTGCCCGTCGAATTTTTCCATACGGCCCGGAGCGGCAGATGCCGTCGACAATGCAGTCGCGGCTTCGCTCGCTTCGAACCCCAAGGCACAGAGTGTCGCCAACGCACAAACTACGTTTTCGACGTTGATGTCGCCGATGAGTTTTGAATTGATGTTGAACTCGCGATCGTCAACCTCTGCGGAAATCCGCAGACCCGTCAGATCAGCTTCGTGGGCTTTGACTTTTACGCGCGCATCATCAGCACCGAACGTCCACAGCGCAGCCGGATCCACTCGCTGCTCGAGATTCTTCGCGAGCTCACGGCCAAACTGATCACCCGTGTTGACAACCGCGTGATCAAGATCTCGCTCAAACAGACGGGCCTTTGCCTCACCATAGCGCTGCATCGTTCCGTGGTAGTCGAGATGATCCTGGGTCAAATTGGTAAACACGGCGACCGAAGTCTGCAGACCGTTAGCGCGTCCCTGATCCAGCGCGTGAGACGAAATTTCAATTGCAAGACCGCGTGCGCCGTCTTCTTTCAGCGCCGCTATGTCCCGATGAAGACTGACCGGGTCTGGCGTCGTAAGGCTGCCCGGCGTCATGTCATCGACGAAGCCCTTCCCGAGCGTGCCGACGACGCCGCACCGTACTCCAAGAGAACTCAGAGCCTGAGCGACGATCCATGCACAGGTTGTTTTGCCGTTTGTTCCGGTAATGGCAACGACAACAAGTTCTTTGGATGGGTGATCGAAAAATCTGTCCGCGATGAAACCGCTGGCTTCTCCAAGCCCTTCTACAGCCACGCTCGGCACCGGAGTCTCGATTGAGAAACCGTCGTCAGACTCAAACGCAATCGCGGCGGCGCCAGCGTCGATCGCATCCGAGATATATTGACGACCGTCCGTTGTGAGCCCGCGAACGGCCAGAAACAGTGCGCCTCGCTGCACGCTTCGGCTGTCGGCCGTGACATCACGCACCATCACGTCAGGCACCGGGCCCACGGCGGCGTAACCGTCTAGCAGAGCATCAAGTCGTTGGGCGCCTGCGATCACTGTTGCGCCTCCAGTTTTGCGAGAAGTCCGCTGGACTTGTCGACAAGCTTGTCCGGCGCAACGTTGAGAATTCGCAGCGAAGCGCTCATCACTCGTGAAAAAACCGGTCCGGCAACAAGACCGCCGTAGTAATCGCCGGCTGACGGCTCGTCGATCAGCACGACCATTGCGAGTCTTGGATTGCTGGCTGGCGCAAATCCTGCAAACGCAGACTGATAAACACCTTCTTTGTATTTGCCGGCAACGTTCTTGTGTACCGTGCCCGTCTTGCCCGCAACACGGTACATCGATGTTGCGGCGCCCTTGCCGGTGCCATCGGTCACAACCAGTTCCAGCATTGCCGTCATCGTGCTGGCGACGTCTGAATCGACCACACGCTTTCCGGCAACCGGCGCGGTTCGCTGCACAAGCGTCAACGGAATTCGAACGCCATCGTTCGCAATGGTCGCGTAAGCGCGTGCCAGCTGAATCAGGGTGGCCGATATGCCATACCCACGCGACAGTGCAGATCGCTGCACATCACCCCATCGGTGGGCCTCAAAAGAACCCTGCTTCTCTCCCGGAAAGCCAAGGCCGCTGTCCTGAAAGAAGCCAAAATTGCGAACGATGGCGATCTGCTGTTCCGCCGTCATCTTCAACGCAATCTCGTTGACTCCAACGTTGCTCGACTTCGCAATCACACCAGCCGCAGTCAGCTCACCGTAATCGTGGTGATCCTTCACCGTGTATTTTCCTACGCGAACCACACCGGGTGAAGTGTCGAAGACCGTGTTGGCAGAAATCAGTCCTGCCTGTAACGCGCCAAGAACGGCAAACGGCTTCATGACCGATCCCGGCTCGTAGGCGTCTGTGAACACACGATTTCGCGGAACAGGTCCTGAACGCGTATTGGGATTCGATGTTGGCTCGTTGACAATCGCCAGCACTTCGCCGGTTCTGACATCAACGACTACGGCCGCACCGCCTTTGGCGTCGTGCTGGGCAACCTGATGCGCAAGCGCGTCATAGGCAAGCGACTGAATTCGGCGGTCAAGGGTAATCGTGAGGTCATCACCGTTTCGCGCATATCGGTTGGTACCCGCATACGTGTACTCCAGCACCTTGTTGTCACGGTCGGTGTATACGCGACGTTGCCCATCGTGCCCCGTGAGATGATCATTATATTGAGCCTCGAGACCTTCGACACCACTGTCCTTGATGTCGGTCATCCCGATAACCGATGCCGCCGCCCAGGCTTCGGGGTAAAAACGTCGATACTGCCGCTCGCGATAGATGCCGTGAATCTTGAGATCGAACACAACCTTCGCGTTTGAAGGCTCAAGCTGCTTACGCAGAAGAACATGCCGGTCCTTGATATTGGATACGACAACTTTTTTCAGCGCGGTTGGGTCCAGACCCAGCGCCGATGCAAGCGTCGGCACCTTTTGCTCGTTCTTCGCCAGATAGGCTGCCAGCACCGGGGTATCCATCACGACGCTGTCGAGGGGAGTGCTTACGGCAAGCGGTTCACCGCGTCGATCAAGAATCATCCCGCGGCGCGAGGCCGTTGTAATGTGGCGGACGTGGCGATCGGCCGCCTCCTTGCGCAACTGGTCCGTCGGATCCAGCTGAAGCCAGGCGGCCTTGCCAAGAAATACAGTCAATACGCAGAGCATCAACCCCAGCACAATCCAGCTGCGGTTGTTCCAGGTATTGGCTTGTTTCTTCTTTCGCGTCATCCGTTACACATATATATGGGTGTCATATAGCCGTGGGGCCTGCTCACCGCAGATCCACTACGACTATTTCCTCAGGGCTGGGCTCGGTCATGCCCAGCTGTTCGATGGCTTTCTTCTCAATTCGTCGAGGCTGGGACTGCGTCTGGTTCTCAAGGAGCAGCTGGCGCCATTCATCCTGGAGCCGGTCCGATTCAACCTGCAGCGCGTGATACGTCGAATACTGGTCACGGTTGTGATGCCGAACTGTGACGAGAACAAGCGCCGACGCAACAACGAAAATGACCAGTCCCCCAATCACTGCACGCACGCTTCACCTCCAATTTTCTCAACACAGCGCAGACGACTGGAACGCGCCCGCGGATTGTCTTCAGTCTCGGCGATGGTTGGCCGGACAAGTTTGCCGATCTTTCGAACGTCGGGATTAAGCTCATCGGCTCGAACAGGCATGTCTGGTGGATGCGGGTCGCCGCGAGATGCGTCCCTGAAAAATCGTTTTACGATTCGGTCTTCCAGTGAATGAAATGAGATCACTACCAGGCGCCCGCCGGCTGCGAGACGATCAACCGCTACCGGCAGCACACGCTCCAGCTGACCAAGCTCGTCGTTGATATACATCCGAAGCGCCTGAAAGGTTTTTGTGGCGGGATGGCGTCCGGGTTCTTTGAAAGGGACAGCAGCGTCGACAACACTTGCCAGATCAGCTGTCGTCTCGAAAGCGGCAGTCGATCGACGCGCGACAATCGCGCGAGCAATTCGGCGAGAGAATTTCTCTTCACCCAGTCTGGCTATCACCGTCACTAGCTCCCTCTCCGTCACCTGAGAAATCCATTCGGCGACAGACTGTCCGTTGTCTGGATCCATTCGCATGTCGAGCGGTCCATCGCGCATGAAACTGAAACCCCGGTGTGCGTCGTCGAGTTGCGGCGACGACACACCGAGGTCGAAAAGCATCCCGTCGATACTGCCGCTCGGTACATCGATCGAGTCCAGCAGGTCGCCGAGATCTGCGAAAGCGCCCGCTACAGCGCTCACCCTGGCGTCGTTGTTCGAAAGTGCTCGTGCGGCATCGATGGCCTCGGGGTCGCGATCGATCACGATCAGTTGCCCCTGCGGCGACAAGCGCTTGAGGATTTCGCTCGAGTGTCCCCCTCGACCGAAAGTCGCATCGACGTACAGACCGTCCTCCTTGATCCGCAGCAGTCTCAGCGTCTGCTCCAGCAGTACCGGCACATGTTTTTTTGTTGGCATGTTTGCTCACAGTACGACCGAGCCCAGTTCAGGCGACATCGGTGGATCAACATCGTCGTCGAGCAGTTGCTCACAACGCTGACTCCACATCTCGTCATCCCAAAGTTCAAATTTGCGCACCTGACCGCGAAGCGTGACGGCTTTGTCCAGCTTGGCGAATTCACGCAGTTCAGGAGCGATGAGTACGCGGCCGCTTTTGTCGATCTCGACCGGATTGGCATAGCCGAGCAGCAGCTGCTGCACACGTTGGTGCTGTGGGTCGACGTTCGGCATCTCCATCACCGTTTTCACCGTCTCTTCCCACTTGTCCGCGGGATAGACCCAGAGGCAGCGGTTCGCGCGAATGACACTGACGGTCACCACGAGCTTGCTGTCGCAGGTTTCCTCGAGCTGATCGCGATACTGCTTGGGGATCGCTAGGCGTCCCTTGGCATCGAGATTGAGGTTGTTAGCCCCTATCAGCATCTGGCTCTCCCGGTTGGCGTTGAAATCGGGGTGCGCGATACACTTGGGGCCACCTCATCCCATCAGGACCCAAATGTAGCCACTGCAACCCACGACTACCCACAATTTCCCACTTGACTCCACGAACTATAGAGAGCCATGTATAGGGCGTCAAGAAAATGACGCTAAGTAAATCTGCTATTTCTCCCTTATCTGACAAGCGTTTACGCGCATCTGGACCGGCGCGAAATTGAGCAGGACAGCCGGTGCAATACGAGATGTAGTAGCCGCAGCCAGACACCTGCCCCACATCTGGTTGCGCGACCGAAGGCCGGCGCCACGGAAGCCGTCGCGCCACGGGCTGACCAGCGGTGATCGAGCGCCCAAATCCGGCGTAATAGACTGATTTTTATACATAAAAAAAACGACAGCCGAAGCTGCCGTTTTTTTATGCAAGAAAGTTCAGCCGACCTGTAAGCCGGGTTCTGTCGTGGACAGTCATTCATCTGGGTCGTACGTCGCCGTACGCCTCAAGCGACCTACCCGGATCCAGCACGGGCCCGCGCCTCATGGATCCCTATTCGGTCTTGCTCCAGGTGGGGTTTACCCTGCCACGTGTGTTGCCACACGCGCGGTGCGCTCTTACCGCACCTTTTCACCCTTACCGATCAGGCACGACACGAGTGTCGCGCGCTGACTGGCGGTTCGTTTTCTGTGGCACTTTCCGTCGGCTCGCGCCGCCCAGGCGTTACCTGGCACCCTGGCCCTGTGGAGCCCGGACTTTCCTCCCTCGAACGAGTCACGCCGCATCAACCTTGCGATTGATCCTTCGATTCCCGATCGACAGCGACTGTCCGGTCGGCTGACCTGCCACAGTAGACCCCGCGCACCCCAAGAGCAACCCGGGATCACGGGATCGTTGAGGATTAATCCGCGACCTCGTCCTTGAGCGTGAGCGCGCGGTCGTAAACGGCGTTGCGGCGATCGCCGGATATCCTCACAACGAGATCCACCGCCTGTTTGACCGGCATGGTCGAAAGCAGCTCGCGAAACACATCGTCGTCCACCAGCGCCGCATCAACAACCGAGCGATTACCGGCAACCACAACTACAAATTCGCCACGTTGTTCATCAGACGATGCCGCGATCGCCTGCGCAACGTTCTTGATCGTGCCCCGATGCACGGTCTCGAATTTTTTTGTCAGCTCTCGGGCAACCGCAACCTCGCGATCCTCGCCAAAGACATCACGCATGTCTGCAAGCGTCCCAAGAACCCGCCGCGGCGCCTCGAAGAACACCATCGTTCTCGTCTCGGTCAGCAAATCGTTCAGGGCGCTTCGCCGAGCCTGGGCGCGGGAAGGAAGAAACCCCTCAAAACAGAACCGGTCGACCGCAAGCCCGCTGACACAAAGCGCCGCCGTCACTGCGCTTGCGCCAGGAATCGGTTCAACTCGAACGCCGTTTTCGATGCAAAGGCGAACCAGCACAAACCCCGGATCACTCACCAATGGCGTGCCGGCATCGCTGATAACGGCAACACTTTCGCCACCCTTCAGCCGTTCGATCAGGCCCTCCCCACGTTCGCGCTCGTTGTGCTCGTGTAACGAAATCAGTCGCGTGCCGATGCCATAGTGATTGAGCAAGCGCGAAGACATTCGAGTGTCTTCGGCTGCCACCACGCTGACTTCACCCAGAATTCGCAGGGCTCTGGCAGAGATATCCTCAAGATTGCCAATGGGCGTCGCGACGACGTACAGCACGCCGGTCGCGTTTTTGCTTGACGGTAGGACCACTCGCTATACTCCCCGGCGACAATTGCCTGATTTCATAGTCTGTCAAAGTGATTGTTAACTATCTTGTTGCGTTCACGGTTACCCAGGGTAGCGTTCGCTACAATTGCATCGCGTTCGATCCGGTTGAGTTGGGTTCGGTTGATTTGAGTCGGTGAACTTCGGTCAGCGCGGGTCAGCACAGCGGACGCGCGATCAGACAGGACAACGACCTGTCGCGACCGCAAAGCGGCGCTGGCGATGACCGCCACGAATAGCGGCCATCGATAGTACCGGTTGTGAGTTACGAAAGCGCTTGAGTCGTGCGGCGATGTCGACACGAGGCGAACCCGTCATGGCGAAGGGTTCATCTGAAAACACGCGCTGGCCTTGGGTCGGAATCGAGTGGGGACGGATATCTGGCCCGCTCTCGCGCCGGACTGATCGCGCTGCCGGACTCGGCGAGAGCCTAAAACCGGCGGCCAGAGGCCGCAATTGATGAATTCGGGGCTCTGTGGCCGAACGCACATGTTCAGGTAACTGACAGTCCGGATCGGCGAGACTGCTGCGTCTAGTAGACTCCACGTCAGCGAGGCATTTCGCATGCCCCTGTTTGCGGTCGAGTGTGCCGGTTCTTGTCCGCCGGTCACTTGCAGAACTTTGCAGTTTGTAATTTTTAAGGTTGAGTAAAAGGTTATGACACCCAAGGTGCTTCAGAACAATCCGGGACTACAGACCGTCAACGCCTTGCACGCAGCCAGGCGCGGTGACCCATCCGCTTGTGGAACCACAGCCGGACGAGATCGACCAGGTGTATTCGTGCTGGTGTCGACACTGGCGCTGGTTCTGGCCGGATGCGGTGGCCCGGTCTGGGACAAGGCGTCGCGCAAGTCCGGCAGTCAGCCCGTCATCACACAACCGGCTCCGGCGCCCAAGCCCGCGCCTGCAGTAAAACCAACGGTCGAAGTCCCGGTGACGCCGCGGCGGCCAACCGCTACGACCCAGTCGTCACCGCTCATACGCGGTGGCCAGATCGAAAGCGCACAGCCTGGCAGCGTCCGCGCCGAACAGACAGCGCCACTTGGCTCGGGCGCACCACGGCTGGAGTCCCCCGAGGAATACCTTCGTCAGGCGGCGCAAGCGGCGCCGCCCCAGCGCCAGAGCCTTCAGCTGCAGGCAGCCAAATCAATGGTTCAACGGGGCCAGACAGGTGAAGCCTCGCGTCTTCTCAGCACGCTCGAGCTGCAGGGCCTGCCCGTTGATTTTCACTTCAGACGACAGCTGCTGTTTGTCGAAATCGAACAGGCCAGAGGTGCCCACGACCGCGCACTCACGGTACTGGCTCCGCTGTCTCGTCAGCGCGCCGCATCTCCCGAGATTGCGGCCGAGATCCATCGACTGCGAGCGACCTCTCAAATGGCGCTGCGTCAGTACCTGCCCGCGGTCGCGTCACTGTCAGCGCGAAGCGAAGTTCTCGTCGATCAGTTCGAGCTCAATAACAACAACGACAACATCTGGAATCTGTTGCGTCTCATTGACGCCAACGCGCTGGCAACCGGTCGTGCCCAGATTCAGGAGCCCACGCTCGCGGCCTGGCTTGAACTTGGCGAGATCAGGGCTCGCCTTGGCGCCAACCCGCCACAGCTCGCGCGCGCCGTAAACGACTGGCAGAGTCGTTATCCTGGCCATCCCGGAATCGCGTTTGTCGGAGACCTTCCCGCGGTTCAGCCAGGTTCCGGATCAGGCGTAACCCTGACCGCCGAAGGTACCAATGAAAATTTCGCGACAACGTCTATCAATATCAACAGCGCAACCGGAGCCGTAAGGCAGATCGCGCTTCTGCTGCCCATGGGGTCAAGTTTTTCTACCCAGGCACGTGCCGTTCACGACGGCTTCATGGCCATGCACAACATCAACTCCCAGCCCGGACGCCCACAGGTCGTTTTATACGATATTGGTGGTGATCCCGGTCTGATCGCGAGCTTTTATCAGAACGCGATCAACGAAGGCGCCGACTTCGTCGTGGGCCCCCTCGGCCGTAACGCGGTCAATGCGCTGGTTCAGTCGGGTCAGATCACGGTTCCGACACTGTTGCTCGGAGTGAGCGACTACATCGGATCGATCACCGGTTCGGTTTATCAGTTCGGCCTCAAACCCGAACAGGAAGTTACCGCCATTGCCGAACGAGCGGCGGCGGACGGACACAAGATCGCGGCAATCATCACGCCCGAGGGTGACTGGGGCCAGCGAATGCAGATGGCTGCTGTCGATGCCTGGCGAACCGTAGGTGGCAACGTCGGTGGCGTTGTTTCCTATGAGGACAGCCAGGCCGGCTACGCCTCGGCGGTCAAGCGGCTGCTTGAAGTCGACGCGAGTCAGGGTCGCGAAGCCAGAGTCTCTGCCATCGTTGGCAGGAACGTTAAGTTCGAGCCTCGTCGACGCCAGGATATCGACGTGGTCCTGATGATTGCCCGTAACAATACGGGTCGGCTATTGAAGCCACAGCTCGACTTTCATCAGGGACACAATCTTGCGGTGTACTCAACGTCGGCAATCTACGGCGGCAAGCCCGATCCCGTTAACGACGCGGATCTCGACGGCATCACGTTTCCGGAGATGCCGTGGCTGCTGGGCCCAACGCCTTCCATTCAGGCGCTGCGGCAGCGCGTTGCGCCCGGACGTCGTCGCGGCGGGCTTGATCGTCTGTTCGCGTTCGGCATGGACGCCTACAGCATCGTCCCCAATCTCGATGCGCTCGCCGCGAATCCGCGAGCGCGATTTGATGGTGTGACCGCACGCTTGCGTATTGGCGATAACAACGAAGTCTGGCGTGACATGTCCTGGGTTCGCTTCAGTAATGGTAACCCCTCCCCTGTCCAGTAGATCATCACGATCTGCAGGTCCTGACTCATTGCCACGAGGGTTTACCCGGGGCGTCGCGTTTGAACGAGAGGCCCAGCGTTGGCTTGAACAACAGGGTCTTGTACTGGTCGAACGAAACTTCCGGACACGCGGTGGCGAAATCGACCTCGTCATGCGTGACGGCACCAAACTTGTGTTTATCGAAGTCAGAAAGCGCGGTCATTCGCGCTTTGGCAACGCGCTGGCGTCGATAACGCCCAAAAAGGTGTCGCGAATCCGACACGCGGCTGAACTGTTTCTTAAAAAAAACGTAAAGAAGTCTGAAGCCACACCGGTGTGTCGCTTTGACGTTGTCACGTTCGACGGCGACCCTCCTGATCAGGAGCTTCGATGGGTTCGCAATGCTTTCTGACTTCTAATGCGCCAGCGGTTACACTATGATCCCGTCACGCACCCGGTTTGCGACTAACGGCGGAACGCCCATTGCCTTCGAGTTCAAATACAACTGTTTCCGAATCAAGAGTCAGGGAAATCTTCGATCTCAGTATCGAACAGACTCGCGCCGCCGCACAAACGCTTACACCCCAAATCGCTCAAGCAGCTGATCTGGTTATCGGCGCTCTCGAACAAGGTGGGCGTGTGCTTGCCTGCGGCAACGGCGGGTCAACGTCTGATGCCCAACACTTCTCGTGCGAAATGCTGGGACGCTTTGTCCGCGAACGCGATCCGTTGTCCGCGATCGCGTTGACGGCTGACACCTCGACACTTACGGCTGTCGGCAACGACTACGGTATCGACTTTATCTTTTCTCGCCAGGTCACCGCTTTGGGTCGACCCGGTGATGTATTGCTTGCAATTTCAACGTCGGGAAATTCCCCGAATGTTCTCGAAGCAGTCAAAGCAGCACACACGCGCGAGATGCGATGTGTGACGCTTAACGGTCGCGATGGTGGCGCGCTCACAAAACTGCTCAACGCCGACGACATCGACATCGTTGTCGCCGGAAATTCCACACCCAGAATTCAGGAAGTACATGGCATCATTATTCATGCCATATGCGACCTGATCGATTGCCATTTGTTAGGAGAGCCTTAAACGTCATGAAGACCACGCAAAAAACCGGAATGTTTCGCGCGCTATTGGTGAGTGCTGTTGTGTTGTCGGGAGGAGTCGCCGTCAGTGGTTGTGCGACCGTCGCGGTCACGACAGCTACCGTTGCCGCACTCGATATTGCACACGACCGACGCACCGCCGGCGAATACATCGATGATGCCAGCCTTGAACTGCAGGTACGCCAGCGCCTGCTACGGGATCCCGAAATCCGCGGACGGGCTCACGTGAGCGCAACCGCAATCAACGGCGTGCTGCTGTTGACAGGCGAAACTCCGGACGAAGCGACGCGCACACGCGTTCTCAGTCACACCCAGGACCTCGCCGAGCTTCGGCAGGTTCTCGACGAAATGCAGATTGCCGGCAAATCCGCCATGGGTAGTCGCCTCAATGACACCTGGATCACCAGCAAGGTAAAGACTCGATTGATTCGACAGGCTGGTCTCGACGCCAACCGCGTCAAGGTTGTCACCGAGTACGGCAACGTCTATCTCATGGGACTGCTCCGGCGTGAAGAGGGACACCTCGCGGCCGAAGCGGCTCGAACAGTCGGCGGCGTGCAGCGCGTCGTTAAAGTCTTCGAGTATCTGAACTAAGTCGCTACGACATTCTTCAGACATCTGGCTTAAGAGGTAACCACAGACGCGATCATGAGTAACGCTGATACAAGATCGCGTCTGGACTCGCTTGCTCGGCCCCTGGTGTTCACGAACGGCTGTTTTGATCTACTTCATCGTGGACACGTCGACTATCTTGAGCAGGCGGCCGCCCTTGGCAAGTCTCTGGTCATTGGTATTAACACCGACGCGTCGGTGAAGCGACTCGGCAAGGGGGACGAACGCCCTTTGAACACCGTCGAAGACCGAGCCGCGGTGCTCAGTGCATTGCGATGTGTGGATCTTGTTATACCGTTTGATGAAGACACACCACAGCAACTCATCGAAATCGTCGAACCCGACATTCTCGTGAAAGGCGGTGACTGGCCTGAAGCGTCGATTGTTGGAGCGCAGTGGGTTAAGGCTCGTGGAGGTTCAGTTCATTCCATCGAATTCAGATTCGATCGCTCGACGACCGCTCTGGTAGAAAAAATTCGTCGTAGCTGAAATCAGTCGAACGGCCACCACCAGCGGCGTGATCGTTTTTGCTCGTCAGTGCACTGACTGAGCTGTTGCCGATAGCGCTTTTCCTTTTCCTGAATCCTCGCGGCAACTTTAAGCAACCATTTTTTTGACTTGTGGGAACCGCGCCGGAACCCGCCCGCACCTTCGTGATAGATCAGGTATTGCTGATAGGTATCGGTTCGCGATATGCCCGTGGTCTTGGCATTGGTGTTGACGTACCACCCGACGAAGTCGCTGGCATCAGCGAAGTTGTCACGGCGAGCCCGTCGGTTATCGGTTGCAGAGAGATAGGCCTCCCAGGTCGCGTCGATAGCCTGCGCAAAACCGTAGGCGCTGGAGCGTCGCGGGCCCGGGATTACCCAGAGGATTTTTCGTCGTGGAGGTCGAGCTTCAGCATCGAACAGCGACTCGTGCTGTATGAAAGCCAGAATCAGCGATTGTGGAACGGACCATTTGATCGATGCGGTTTCGATGGCTTTAAACCAGCCGGATCGCTTCGCAAGATAGTCACAGAGATCCTGTGGATCACGAGAAAATTTCTCCGCACACCCGGCGATCGCTACGAATATCAGGGCTGCGGCCAGAATTTTGCAGGCGGCTTTGACTGATCGAATTAGTTGGCGTGTCATCTATGGATCACGAAAGTTGCGCTCGCTTGGCGCTCGAACCTGATTCTTACAAGCTCAAGCGACGATTGCGAATGCTTTTGCGCCAGAGAATTGTTGCGTTGTCGTCCCACCGGCGATTTGAACGGGTAGCGATAACCGGTAAATGCCGTCCGACCGGCGACAAAATCACGGCTCCGTGTGTTTTCCGCTGACTATACTGAACAGTGCACCCGACGCGAAGGAACGCGAGAACGCCATGATATCGATCAAAATTCGAAGCCTCTCAGGACTAGCAACTGCAACCCTGTTCGCTTTCACGCTGACGTTAGGATCCGCCGAAGCTCAGGCACCCGCAAACAACGTGAAGGTCAATCCGGCACGCGTAATGCCTGCAGTGGTTCCACCAATCATGCTCGGTCGGATGCTCGTAGCCGGACAAGGCATGGCGCTGCTTGAGCTCGGCACACATTTCTCCCAGGTGCTGTCGAATTTTGGTCCACCGCTGGATGTTCGAAAAACGGGGCTTCTTGGCAAAGTCCTCCACTGGTATTACACCGCCGACGACGGGACAAACATCATTGTGTCCGGCGAGGACGAAACCGTTGACAGCATCAGCCTGCGTGGTCCGTCAGATTCGACGTTCATGACCATCGAGGGTGTCACGTTTGGAATGGATGAGAGCCAGATCACGACTCTCTATGGCCGAGCGGCCGTGAAGGAAAAAAGCCAGGGGCTGCTGTTCAACTATCCAACCCAGGGAATCTCTTTTGTCGTCAATAACGGGCTCGTCAGCGAAATCGTGATCAAACGCCCGTCGATCAACTGAGCTCTGTCTGAACACGGCGACCGCGCCCGGACACAGCAAAATCCGGAACTATTTTCGGCCCTGCATCAGCTCTTTGAGCAGCGGCTCGAGCTCCGTCAGCGCGTTTTTGTAAACCGCTTGCTTGAAATTGACGATTCGCTCAACAGGATCCCAGTAGTTGACCCATCGCCAGTCATCGAACTCCGGTCGATCTGAAGCCTCGAGAGTCACGTCAGAGTCAGCCCCCGTCAGCTCGAAGAGATACCAGATCTGTTTTTGACCCCTGAACGGGCCTCGATTACGCAGGTACTTGCGTGGCAAATCGTAGTGGAGCCACTCGCGTGTGCGTCCAACGAGCCTGACCTTGTCGCGTCCGAGGCCGATTTCTTCGTACAGCTCACGAAACACCGCCTCGTCAGTCGTTTCGTTCGGCTCTACGCCACCCTGGGGAAACTGCCAGCCGTCGCGATTGATCCGACGCGCCCAGAATACCTGCTGTTTGTGATTGCAAAGCACGATCGCCACGTTGGGTCGATAGACTTTATCGTTGTCCAGTTCGGCCGATCGTGCATCTGATCTTGAATCTGATGTCATAACCAATTTTTCCGCGACTCTCTTCCACAGTATCCAGATACCTGTTTGCTGTGGACCCGTGAGCCAACGTCATTCGATACCCCATTCTTTCACGCCATTTGGCAGTTTCGCAATTGGAAACCCCATTCATTGAACGGCAGCTCGAACGCTTATATCGTACTCGCTACTGACTGGATTGGCTGGGACAGCCAATCGCCATCGCCACAGAGACCCAGCATGGACAGCAACAGCCGTTCTCCCGGCCTTCAACGAGAGATCACAGGGATTTTGATACTCATCGCCGTAATGTGGGCGGTGTTCGTTGTCGATCGCTTCACCGCGCTCGAAAGTCTGGGACTCGTTCCACGAACGTTCGGAGGCGTGATCGGAATACTCGCAATGCCGTTGCTGCATCTCGATTTAGGTCACATCTTCAGCAACACGGTTCCATTGCTCGTTCTCGGCGTACTGCTCGCCGGGTCGTCAAGCAAGTCTGCAAGCGTCATCGCTTCGATCTGGCTATTGAGTGGTGTGGGTCTGTGGCTCGGTGGTCGTGAAGCGCTGCACATCGGCGCGAGCGGTATCGTGTTCGGGCTGGTGGCGTTTCTGATCGTCTCCGGATTCATAGAGCGGCGTTTTGTGCCGCTGGCGATCTCGCTGATTGTTGGATTCCTCTATGGAGGAACGCTCTTAACCGGCGTTCTGCCGAGTTCAAGCGGGGTATCGTGGGACGGACATCTCTTTGGCGCGATCGCTGGCGCCATCACCGCTTTTTTGCTCAAGAACAAGCCTGAGAAATCAAACGGCTGGGCATAAAAAAGCCCGACCTGCGGTCGGGCTCTTTGACTCGAAGCGCAACAGCTCTAGACAAAGCCATCCAGCAGCAGTCGCATGTCGGTTGCGCTCGATGCATATTGCAGCGCAACCTCTTCGGTAATGATTCCACGCTGACACATCTGCAGCAGATGCTGGTCGAACGCCAGCATTCCTTCGACAGTATCCGCACCTTTCACCAAATCGCGGATCTCCGAGATCAGGAGTGGGTCAAGCATCAGCTCACGGATTCGTTCCGACACTGTCATCACCTCGCACGCAACCGTCCGACCGACGCCATCAGCCGTAGGCACAAGCCGCTGGGAGATAACGCCCATGAGGTTTTGCGAGAGCTTGGCGCGGATCGTCTGTTGAACTTCCGGCATGAACGTTGAAACAACTCGCGTGATCGTGTCGGATGTGTTTGGGGCGTGTACGGTCGAGAACACAAGGTGACCTGTCTCGGCCGCGGTCAGCGCGGTTTCGATCGTTTCGGGATCACGCATCTCGCCGAGAAGAATCACGTCGGGGTCTTCTCGCAAGGCCGCTTTCATTGCATGTCCAAACGATTTCGCATCGGTCCCCAACTCTCGCTGCGAGACAATGCAGTTCTTGTCCTGGAACAAAAATTCGATCGGGTCTTCAATAGTGATGATGTGCTTGGAGTGATTCGCGTTAATCTGGTCCAGCAGCGATGCGATCGTCGTCGACTTACCCGAACCCGTTGCACCGGTGAGCAACACCAGTCCACGCTCAAGCTCACAGAATTTCAGAACTTCCTCTGGCAGTCCCAGCTTTTCCGGATGAGGTACTTCAGAGTTGATTACCCGTAACGCCATCGCGATGGTGCCACGCTGGTGGTACGCGTTGACACGCATGCGTCCAACGTCACGTATGCCGATAGACATATCGACCTGGAATTCTTCAATCAGCTCTTTGTACTGATGCGGCTGCATCATTTGCTGCGAAAGCTTGTCCATATCTACGTTCGTCAGCGCAGGAATGTCCTGGATCTTCCGCAACCTGCCCGCGAGGCGCACAACAGGATGTCCACCGGCTCTAAGGTGGATGTCTGAGCCCCCCTTGCTGACGGTGAATTTGACGATACGGTGAAGCAGTTCCAGCGGGTCGTCGAGATTGGACGCCGCGGCCGCTTCGCCCTGCGCGGGCGCAGACGCCGCTTCGATTTCTTCAGTTTCCGCGGCAGCCTCGGCGGTCGCCTCAACAGTGTCGTTCATTACAAACCCTTAAACTTCGCTGGCGGAGATCCGGTTGAGCAAGCGATCGCTCTGCCCATGCCCGAAACCCGCGCTTTTTACCGTTTTCGGTCAACAATTGACCTGAAATACCCTGAATATCAGTGTAGTCGCTCTGCCGATGGCTGCCAGATCAACGGCCCGACTGAAACGCCCTGAATCAGGCGGGTAGCGGGTGTAACCCACTGGTAAGGTTCATGCACGGCAAAATCAGTGAAAATCTGGCGTCAAAGCGCCGTATTGGGACGCACCCGTGAACAGACGAACGGCGTTCGCGCGGTACGATATGCAGACGTCTGGCGTCAAACTGACGCTGCCCCGGTCAGAGAAATCACGTGCAAGAAAGTCATCGCTATTTACGTTCACTCACTGCAGGACTGCTCACCTGTGCGGTGACGTGGTTTGGCGCCGTATCCAGCGTCTACGGCCAGTCGTCGTCTTTGCCGGATCTGGGAGATTCATCCGCGGGTGTCTTTTCACCAGTCGATGAGATTCGGGTTGGACGAAAACTCATGCGACAGATCCGGTCGTCCATGCCGGTCGTGGAAGATCCGGAACTTCAGGACTATCTGGAATCACTGGGCGCTCGTCTGGCAACAGCCGCTGAAATCGACGATCTCGATCTGAAGTTTTTCCTTATCAACGACACGACTCTAAACGCATTCGCGGCACCGGGTGGATACATCGGCGTGCACACCGGCCTTTTTCTCACCGCGAACACCGAAAGCGAACTGGCGGCGGTACTTGCCCATGAACTGGCTCACGTCTCTCAACGACATCTGGCCCGCTTGATCGCACGATCCAAGGACATCAGCCTGCCCGCCATGGCCGCGATGGTCGCGGGAATACTCGTCGGCGGACAGGCTGGCGCCGCTGCCGTCATTGCGAGTAATGCGGCAGTCACCGCCGACAATTTGCGCTACACGCGCAATTTCGAGCGCGAGGCTGATGCGATTGGGTTGAGGACACTTGCGAACGCAGGTCTTGACCCCGCAGGGATGACGAATTTTTTCGGGCACATGGAACGCTGGGCAAGAGTCCAGGAACTCGACGTACCTGAATTTCTGCGAACCCACCCGCTTACGGTCAATCGCATAGCCGCTGCAGAATCGCGCCTGTCGCAGTACCCGCCCGCCTCGGTTTCACCAAGCCTCGATTTCCTGTTTGTCCGTGCGCGCATCAGGGCCCTGTACGCGGCGCGAATCGAACAGTCGGTCGCGGAATTCAGAGCGAACCTCGATAGCGGTCACTTCAAATCTGAAACCGCAGAGCGCTACGGATATGCGCTCGCCCTGTCCAAAGCGACACGACACGAAGATGCTCTAAAGGAAATCGAAAAGCTGATTATCGGGTTGCCTGAACAACATCGGCTGCATATCTCCAAAGCGTATATTGAGCTGGCTGCCGGACGAATCAACCAAGCCGTCGATACGCTTAACGCGGCGCACTCGCGATGGCCCGACAACCAGTGGGTCACGGTCTCTCTCGCCGACGTGCTGCTCAAGTCAGGACAGCCTGAACCCGCCCGTGTAATTCTTGAACCCCTGACCCGGGATCGAAATGCGTCGGCGAATACCCAACAACTGTTCGCGCGCGCCAACGCCGAGACCGGCGATGCCCTTCGATCTCATCAGGCAATGGCCGAGTATCACTACCAGCGTGACGAACTGACTGCCGCTATCGCTCAGCTGTATTCAGCGCGCAACTTCACCGGGGACAGCTACTATGAGGCTGCGCGAATAGAGGCGCGCATCCGCGAAATCCAGCAGGAAAAGTCGAAGTACGACGAATGAAAACGCTACTCTGTCTGTTCTTCGCGCTCACTATCCAGGGCGTGTCCGGCGACGTGGCCCGCGCCGCCAAGAATGATGCCGAACACCTGGTCTGGGCCAGCGCTAACGGTCGCCTGTCCGAAACGAAAAAAGCGCTTCAGTCTGGTGCTGACGTCGACGCTCGCAACAGTGAGAACCAGACTGCTCTCGAACAGGCTACGATCTCCGGCAACCGACGCATCGTCCGTCTGCTTCTCGATTCCGGTGCTGACCCGGATCTGCTCGGTTCCAAACGCAGACGACCGATCATCATGGCCGCTGCCCTCGGTCATCACTACATCCTCAAGTCACTTCTGCAAGAAGGTGCGAATCCGAATGTGCACGACGGTCGAGGATTCAGCCCGTTGCATTTCAGCGCACAGAACGGCGACGTCCGAACTGTAAACCTGCTGGTCGAGCTCGGCGCCAACACAGAGGTTATCAATCGCCAGATGAGAACACCGATCATGAACGCAATCGCATACGGACATGTCGATACGGTTCGAGCCCTCCTCGCCCACGACGCAAGACTCGATCGCATAGATTTATTCGGCCTCACCTCGATGGAAATCGCACAACAGTCGGGCTTTAAAAATATCGTTGCACTGCTCAAAGAGGCTTCGCCAGAAAAATGATTCAGTCTTCAGTTTCTACTGCGATTAACCACGCGTGGCGTGAGGATGAGAACGTAATCGTCCCGAGGCTGGTTTCGGCTGCGACGCTGGACTCCGTAACACTTGACGCGATCAACGTACGCGCGCGCAACCTGGTCACGGCCGTGCGAGAACAGCGCATTGGCAAAGGTGGGCTTGACGCGTTTTTACACGAGTTCGAGCTATCCAGCGCAGAAGGCGTCGTACTGATGTGCCTCGCTGAGGCCCTGCTACGCATACCCGACAACGAAACCGCCGACCTGCTCATACGAGACAAGCTTAGCGGCGCCGATTGGGAAAATCATCTGGGTCAGAGCGATTCGCTTTTCGTCAACGCATCGACGTGGGCGCTTATGCTCACGGGCAGAGTGGTTGAAATGAACGAGTACTCCAGCGAAACCCTGGGAGGTACGCTCGGCAGAATGGTAAGCCGGCTCGGCGAACCCGTGATCAGACAGTCCGTGACTCAGGGAATGCGGATCATGGGTCGTCAGTTCGTTATGGGAAGAACGATCGAGGAGGCACTGGATCGTGCACTCGATGAGGCCAAGCGCGGTTATACGCATTCGTTCGATATGCTCGGCGAAGCTGCGTTTACGGCCGCCGATGCTCAGCGATATTTTGATTCATATGTCACCGCGATTGAGGCAATCGGCGCTAACTCTGACCACGTCCACGATCCTGTCAACGGGCCGGGTATCTCGGTCAAACTGTCGGCGATCCATCCGCGTTATGAGTTCACTCACTCCGAACGCATCCACAGCGAGCTGTCCCCGAAACTCCTGCAGCTCGCCGAGACGGCGGCCAGGCACAATATCGGCCTCACCATCGATGCCGAAGAAGCCGACAGACTTCAGCTGTCCCTGGAAGTTTTCGAGTCCCTCGCAACGGCCCCGTCGCTGAAAGGCTGGGACGGTCTCGGGCTTGCCGTTCAGGCATATCAGAAGCGCGCCCTGCCCGTGCTCGACTGGCTCGCTCAACTTGCTCACAAAACCAATCGAAGACTGATGGTTCGTCTGGTCAAGGGCGCTTACTGGGATACCGAAATCAAGCGAGCACAGGAACAGGGTGTCGACGGTTATCCAGTGTTCACGCGCAAGCCGACCACCGATGTTTCCTATCTCGCGTGCGCGAAGCGGATGCTGGCAGATCCTGCAGCGTTTTATCCCCAGTTCGCGACTCACAACGCACACACCGTGTCCGCCATTCGAGAGATTGCGGGAACAGGTGCTGAATACGAGTTTCAGCGTCTGCACGGGATGGGTGAAGCACTCTACGGCGAAATTGTCGGCAAGCCCGACTGGGACAGGTCCTGTCGTGTGTACGCGCCCGTGGGGAGTCACAAGGACCTGCTCGCGTACCTCGTGCGCAGACTGCTGGAAAATGGCGCAAATACTTCCTTCGTCAACCGAATCGTTGATGAGGATTTACCTATCGACCGCATCATCGCGGATCCGGTCGCGCGAATCCGCGACGTCATGCCCAAGCCACATCCCGACATACCGGCACCCCGAGAGATATTTGATGACGGCCGACTGAGTGCAAGAGGATTGGATCTGGCGGATCCAAACCAGCTTTCCCCGGTGCTTTCCGCTATCGAAAACTTCGACTCGTCTGAGTGGCGCGCGGGACCGGTCATTGGCGGTGTCGCGGTATCAAGACCTGAAGAGTCGATGACCAGCCCAAGTCAGAGAAGTCGCTCCATTGGCCGATCCAGCGACTCGACGGAAGAAGATGTAGACAACGCGATGTCCAGGGCGAGTCGCGCGTTTACCGCCTGGGACGGACTTCCGGCGACCCGGCGCGCAGAAATTCTCGAGCGTGCCGCTGACATCATGGAAGAACAGACCGAACAGCTGATGGCGCTTTGCGTCCACGAGGCCGGCAAAACCATCAATGACGCCATCGCAGAAGTTCGCGAGGCAGTCGACTTCTGTCGTTACTATGCTGCGCAGTGCAGCGAGAAATTTTCCGAACCGCTTGAACTACCCGGCCCGACCGGAGAAACCAACCACCTCATGCTCGCGGGTCGCGGGGTGTTTGTCTGCATCAGTCCGTGGAACTTTCCGCTGGCAATTTTTTGCGGGCAGATCACGGCTGCGCTGGCGGCCGGCAACTGTGTGGTTGCCAAGCCGGCTGAGCAGACCACGTTGATCGCGGCGCAAGCGGTGAGAATTCTGCACCGTGCCGGCGTACCTGGCGACGCGCTTCATCTGCTTCCTGGACCGGGTCGAGTCGTCGGTTCACAAATGATCAGCCACCCGGCTACGGCTGGCGTAGTGTTCACGGGTTCAACGACGACGGCGAAAATTATCAATCGTCGGCTTGCCGAAAAAGATGGGCCAATCGTTCCCCTGATTGCCGAAACGGGGGGTCAAAACGCGATGATCGTCGACTCCAGCGCCCTGCCTGAACAGGTGGTGGCCGACGCCATAGCGTCAGCATTTCAAAGTGCCGGACAGCGCTGTTCTGCACTGCGCGTGATGTGCATTCAAACTGACATTGCCGACCGGGTAATCACGATGCTCTCTGGCGCAATGGAAGAACTGAACATTGGTGACCCGACTAACCTGCACACGGACGTAGGTCCCGTAATTGACGAGGGCGCAAAGCAGTCACTTGAACAGCACGCAGCGGCAATGGAGCAGACTGCCAAACTGGTTTACCAGTGCACGCTGTCTCCGGAATGTTCGGGCGGTAGTTATTTCGCGCCTCGTGCGTTCGAGATTCAGGCGATCGATCAACTTGGCGAAGAGGTATTCGGTCCTTTTCTGCACATCGTGAGATTTGAAGCGCACGAGCTTGACGAACTTGTGGCCTCTATAAACAACACGGGTTACGGCCTCACGCTGGGCATACACAGCCGGATCGACTCAACGATTGATCGCATTACGGCGCAAGCCCGGGTCGGCAACGTGTACGTCAATCGCAATCAAATCGGCGCAGTAGTCGGCGTCCAGCCGTTTGGTGGCGAAGGCCTCTCGGGCACGGGACCCAAGGCGGGCGGCCCACACTATCTCTCACGATTCGCGGTAGAGAGAACACGTACCGTCAACACAACAGCCCAGGGTGGCAACACCGAGCTGATCTCGATTCAGGAGAAGGCGTGACATGTTGTCAGAACCCTGTGCACTTCACTGGCGATTTTGATCAGTTCTCGGCGATCTGCTTGACCTGCCTCCCCGCAGCCATGAACATCGATCGTTATCACAACATGTCAGCACCCTAAGGCTACCCAGTCATGAGCAATATCACGATCACGCGTACGACCAAGAGTCGCCTTTCCGAAACAGACTACGACAATCTCGGGTTCGGTCAGCAGTTTTCGGATCATATGTTCCAGATGGAGTACCGTGACGGACAATGGCGTGATCCGGCGATAGTGCCTTTCGGCGACGTTTCGATCAGCCCCGCGGCTCTCGCTCTTCACTACGGACAGT
Source organism: uncultured Gammaproteobacteria bacterium (assembly GCA_938034705.1). GTDB lineage: Bacteria > Pseudomonadota > Gammaproteobacteria > Arenicellales > CALHMG01 > CALHMG01. Next base: position 2,900 of record CALHMG010000223.1, on the reverse strand, counting down.
CGGTCTTTGAAGGCCTGAAGGCGTACCGGGGAGTAGACGATAAAGTTCGCCTGTTCCGGCCCGACATGAACTATCAGCGATTGATGACGTCGTGCGAGCGACTCTGTATGCCGCGCATGGACGAAAGCACATTTGTCGACGCGCTGATTGCGCTGACGCAACTCGAGGTCGACTGGATTCCGAGAAAACGCGGTCAGTCTTTTTATCTTCGCCCGCTGATGGTCGCGACGGAACCTTCCCTGCAGGTGAGACCGGCTGAACAGTTCATGTTCTTTATCATGGCGTCTCCCGTCCGCGAGTTTTTCGACGAAAATATTCCTGCGGTGTCGCTGAAAGTAGAACAGGAATTCACCCGGGCTGCTCCTGGCGGCATGGGCTACGCAAAAACTGCCGGCAACTACGCCGCAGCCATCAATCCCGGTCAAAAGAGCATCGCCGCCGGATACGATCAGGTCCTGTGGCTTGATGGACGCGATCATCGCTACGTCGAAGAAGTCGGCCAGATGAATATTTTCTTCCGGTTTACCGACAGGATTGTCACGCCCGAGCTCAGAGGCACTATTTTGCCCGGCATCACGCGTGATTCGACCATTGCGCTTTTAAAGGAGCGCGGCATGCCCTGTGAAGAACGCCTGATCGACATTCAGGAGATCGTCGATGGCGTAAAGTCCGGAGAGCTTCTGGAAGCATTTGGCACGGGAACAGCGGCCGTTATCGCGCCTGTCGGCAAACTCAACTTCAATGGCGAAGATCTGCTGGTCAACGCTGGCGCCGCAGGTGACCTCTCGCAGTCACTTTATGACGAACTGCTTGGCATCCAGCAGGGCGAGGTTGAAGATACCCACGGCTGGACTGTCCCCGTACCGATCGAGACCGCCGTGGCCGCACCAGCCTGAGTGGGATGCGCCTGTGCAAACACCCGAAAACGAGACGCGAAGCAAACCTGACCGTGTCCGTGCACGCAGTCGCGGTGTTCACTTCACTGCGCAGTATCGCGAACGTGTCTTGTTAAACGATGGTCGACTCGTGACGCTGAGGGTGCTCAGAGCCGCCGATCGCGAACGGTATCGCCGTAGTTTTGAGAGAACATCGGATCGTGCACGAGTGGCACGCTACCTGAAACCACGCCAGAACCTCACTAACGAAGAGATCGATTTTCTGGTCACCCCCCACGAAGACCTTCGCCTGGGTATCGGCGTCTTTGACCGAAAGCTGTTCGGTCGTCACGGCGACCTGCTGGCGTCCGTGCATCTTTTGCGAAGTGACAGCGATTCAAACTCCGCCGAGTTCGTCATAGGTGCGATCGATGACGCACAGCAGCTCGGTTTGGGCAGTCTGCTGATGCGCAGGATTGCCGAAGCCGGTTTGGAACGGGGTATCCGCTACCTGACATTTACAATGCTCAGTCGAAACGACCCTGCGCGCCGCCTGTTCTCAGCACCGCCATGGAAATGCTCTTTTGATCGCCAGGGAGACACCACCGTTGGCCAAATCGATCTGCTTCCGGATCCGGCGGTCAGCCCGGCGGATTCGCTGGAGACATCACCCAGGCCGTCGATCAAAGAAATGATTCGTCGACGAAAAATGCGCAAGAAGAAATCTGACTGAAAGCGACCGGTTAGCCCAGTAAAACCAGCATCACGACGCCGCAGGCCACAAACAGCATACCCACCAGCTCAAGACGGTTGGATTTCTCACGAAAGAACCATCCGGATATTGCCAGCGCGAGCAGGAACTCGATCTGGCCAAGCGATTTCACGTAGGACGCACGTTCCAGGGTAAATGCCGTAAACCACCCAATTGATCCAAGCGCGGACGTCAAGCCGACAAACACGCAGATTTTCCAGCGCCCCATCATGGCAGCGAACTGGTCTCTCTGGCGCCAGCCACAATAGATGACCATGAATATGACCTGCAGAATGATCATGAAGACCAGCGTCGTTCCTGCAGCGATGAGCCAGTTTTCAAGGCCGAGGGAAAGACTCGCGCGACGCACGGCAAGCGAGCACACGGCAAAACACAAAGCCGACAACAAACCGATTCCCGCAGCCGGTGTCCAGAGTTTTTTGAACACGGTGTCGGCGCCAATCTCGCTTTTCGCAATCGTGAGAAAGATGACGCCGAGCACGCTGAGAACGATCGCCATCCAACCAAAGGCTGAAATGATCTCACCAAAAAACAGCACGCCAATTACGGCGGTCAAAAATGCCTCGGCGCGTACGTAGGTCGTGCCAACAGCGAAATTTCGCAGAGAAAAAAGATGCACCAGTAAGGCCGTGGCAACAATCTGCAGTGCGCCGGCAACAGCAATCCAGAACCAGAATTCGGCATGCAGCGGCGGAAGTCGCGCATCATGGGTCCGCAGGATAATGACCAGAAACATGATTGCGAACGGCAAGCCAAAAACAAACCTGACCAGCGTTGCGCCAACCGGCGTCAAATCGGAGGTGAGATGTTTTTGCCCGGCGGTGCGCACTGACTGCATCACGACGGCCATCAGCGTTAACGGAATCCACAGATGTGGCCAACTGGCCCAGCTAGACATGACGAAATTTTGCCCTGATTGAAGTTGAGGTCGATGGTTTCACCATCCAATCCAAATTATGAAAACATAATCTGAACCCGAATTGAGAGTATCCCTTAAACTTCAGGACCGGTATACCAGACAACTCATCCCCTCCTTGCGGAAGATCAAGTGATCAGACCCGGGAGAAATCGAAGACACCGAGGACCAGGTCAATCATGAATTCACCAACTCAAGGCTTTTTCAGTCGCCTCAGGCACGCGGCATTGGATGACTGGGACGACTACTGCAAGCATGACTTCGTCGAGCAGCTGGGTGCGGGAACCCTGCCCCAGCGGTGCTTTGAGCACTATCTCATCCAGGACTATATCTTCCT
>CALHMG010000222.1 GCA_938034705.1 uncultured Gammaproteobacteria bacterium | reverse complement strand
ATTAGTCGCAACGTTCGAACTGTTGGTAGCAATATTGCTCGAGTTCGTCGAGACGTTCGAACTGTTTGTTTGAATATTGCTGGAGTTGGTCGCAACGTTCGAACTGTTAGTAGCAATATTGCTGGAATTCGTTGTGATATTCGAACTGTTTGTTTGAATATTGCTGGAGTTGGTCGCAACGTTCGAACTGTTGGTAGCAATATTGCTCGAGTTCGTCGAGACGTTCGAACTGTTCGTTTGAATGTTGCTGGAATTGGTCGCAACGTTCGAACTGTTGGTGGCAATATTGCTCGAGTTCGTCGAGACGTTCGAACTGTTCGTTTGAATGTTGCTGGAATTGGTCGCAACGTTCGAACTGTTCGTTTGAATGTTGCTGGAGTTCGTCGCAACGTTCGAACTGTTGGTAGAAATATTGCTCGAGTTCGTCGAGATATTCGAACTGTTCGTTTGAATGTTGCTTGAATTCGTTGCGATGTTGGAACTGTTCGCGTCAACCTTCTGCACTACCTGGTACAGCTGACTGCCATTGATAGCATCGCTCGACGTTGCCGAGATCTCACCGTCAGCGACGTTGGTGACCAACCTTTGTACGGTATTGCGACCAACAGAGAATTCACCGTCGGCATCATGGGTTTCGTTGATTGTTATCGAACCCACGGTTGCACCGGAGTGCTTGGCTGCAGCGGCAGCCTGGGTGAGCGTCGTTCTCGAGGCTTCGCCTATCGCAACGTCATTTCCCTGGTTCGCCTGGGCGCCGTCGCCGATTGCCACTGCAGAGCCACCGGTGACACCATTGGCCTGGGCTCCCTCACCAATAGCAATGTTGCCATCACCGCGTGCGAGTGTTGAGCGGCCGATCGCTATTGCGTCGTTGGCAGTTGTGCTGGTGTTGGCGTTATAGCCGATTGATATGTTGTCGTCGCCAGTGATGTAGCGACCCGCGTATCTGCCCATGGCGAGATTATCATCGCCGTTGGTACCGCGTGCCGTCTGGAATCCCTCGGCAATGTTATAGTCGCCATCGCTATCTCTTCCCGCCTGATAACCCTGTGCAACGTTGTAGTTGCCCTCCAGATTAAGGCCGGCCTGTCGACCTTCGGTGAGGTTGTTGTTACCCACAAGGTTCTGACCGGCATAGTAGCCCTGCGTATCGTTGTACTGCCCCGTGAGATTAAAAGAGGACCCCTCTCCCAACGCCGTACCACGATAACTCTCTGAAACGCGACCTGAATTGATCCCAAGGAATACGTTTCGATCGCCGGTAGAGTCAAATCCGGAAAGATAGCCCCCCGCATAGTTCCAGTCACCTTCGATGGATTCGCCGGCACGCCAGCCACTGGCAGTGTTGCCCCGACCCTCAATCCCGGTACCGGCGCCCTGTCCCGTTACCGTGTTGTAGGCGCCAACGATATTGTTTCCAGCGTTATAACCGCTGATAGTGTTGTATGCCCCGTTGGTATTTCGCCCGGCAAACGCACCGGTCGCGGTGTTGCCTGCGCCCTGCATCCCGTCGCCGGCCAATCGACCAACATAAGTTCCGTAGTTGTCGGTCGAGTTTCTACCCGTAAGGGATCCAACGGCGACGTTGTAACTCCCGGACGTGTTTTGATAAGCGTAGTAGCCGACAATGGCGTTCTGGGTACCCGTTGCCCCCAATCCTGCTCTGTCACCTATCGCAGAATAGTTGGTTCCGCCAGGTACCGGGCCCGTATTCGACCCCGCATCAGTGACGTGAACCGCTACCGCATGAGCTGACTGAATCAACAACGGATTGAACGTGGTCGTGAACATCGCGAACCCGAGTACGGCTCGCTGAAAGAACATTTTGAACTGCACGTGCGGAACAACCGCAGGATCCACGCCCGTAACATCCGTTCGCTCGATTTCTCCTCCGAACACATCAAAGCGTCCGATCGCGCCATCAAAATAGAGCTTTGAACTCTGGACACGTACGAGTGAGAAACGACGGCGCTTTCCATTGCCGTTGTACAGATTGTCAGTGCGTTTACTTCGCTCAGTCATAAGACTGTTCCCCTGCGAGCGATTAACCGTCAGGTCAGTCGCTATCCTTAATGTTGTGTGTGCATTCCTTGCCACCACTACGCCAAATCCTCAGGCTGTAGTGGGAGTTACTCGTCCAAAAGCATGGCTTGTGACTCGACGGACACCAATCAAACAGTCAGAAGGGAGGAAAAATCGGGAGATTGTCCCGACCCGGTCGTCAGGGGATGACGTTGAGATTCGAGAAACCTCGAGAAAACAAGCTCCGGTTGGCGTGCACGCAATGAGGACGTGTTGAAGTGCACATGCCTCAACAGGTCGACTCAGCGGTAATGAGATCTGACCAGAAACAGGAAAAATCGTAGCTATGAGCTAGGAGATGGCAGATCCGCGCCGGTCGCAACCTGCAGATTAAGCCCCGGTTAATGGACTCAAAACACAGCCCGAGCCGGACGCCTCGACGACTGCAGAGCCAGAGCCTCAGGGCTTTATCTTGCTCTGCTGCTCGAAAAAGGATGCGCCCTTCGGCATCTCGGCGAAAGGTGTTTCGAAGTCACTGCTTCGCACCCGCCCTGTCTCTACACCGCGCACCAACTCCCCCATATGTACACTCGGAATATGGTTTTCCTGAATAGGACGCGCATCTTCAGCGTTGTAGGCACAAATAAACAACGTTCTTGGATGATCGGAGTGATTCGGAGCCGATCCATGCAGCAGGCGTGTGTGCATCAGGCAGGCTGAGCCCGCCGGGCCAATGCAAGGCACTGAATTCGCCTGGGCCCACTTTGCGGTATCGGCATCTACTGCGCCGGTGAACACGCCATCCTGCCAAAGGTCATATAAAGGTCCCTTGTGACTCCCGGGCACCACTTCGAGCGGACCGTTCTCCAGTGTTACATCATCCAGGAAATAGAGCACCGACATCAGGTCGTGGTTTGAATGAAGTTCAAACGGAAAATCCTGATGGAACTTCACATCGGTGCCGGCACCGGGCAACTTGGAATTTACTTTCGCGTTGTTGAATCTGAGATTGGGTCCGAATAATTCAGTCACCGCGTCAACGGCAATACTCGAACGCATCGCGTTGTAGTAATTTTCAGAAAGCTCGTTGGGTGACGAAATCCGGCGCAGGCCCGGTTTTTCGGCACTGTGACCTGGCTGCAGACTGAACCGCGGGCGACCATCGATCGTCTCCCCATAATTTTCACTATGGTTCCGACTTTCCCCAACCCATTGCGCGAATTCGTGACGAAGCACGGTGAGTACGTCACTTGTCAACGCATTTTCAAGAACGAGATACCCATCTCGTTCAAAATCTGATTTTTGCTGATCGCTGAGTACTGACATAAATCCGCCCCGATCTAATGAACCTCAATATTCAATAAGGGCGCGTGCTGTTGCGCGCCGTAAACGTCTCCATCACCAGGGTGTCCGGACGGTATGGTTCGCGGCATTGTTATCTTGATTGCATTTGCTACCGGGTATTCGATGATATCCACATCGTTCGGATTAACGCCATACAGAGTTGCAATGACGTGTGAATTGAGTGCATTGCTGGCGACAACACGGTTGTACTCTTCGTCTCGACTGAACATGACGTCGAGCGTCAGCAGCAGCGCCCCCGCATTCTTCGAGCGAATCACCTTCGCCAGTTGAGCCAACTTCATCCGTTGTCCACTCTGATCATTTCCATTGGAAACGGCTCCAGCGGGTCATCAATATCCATGGTGTGCCAGACGCTGAATTTCCATGTCTCGCCAACGTACATATCGGACGGTGAGAACGGGATAGCCAGATTGCCTGAAATACACATCCGCCCGGGAAAGTCCGTATGCAACAACGCGTAGCGTGCTTTCGCCATTGCCGTTCGACTGATGTCTTCTGAGCTACCCAGCGCCTCCACGACGAGTCCTACTTCATGAGTTGAGTAGTCGTTTATGGGCTCACGAGGACCCATTACCGCATCGTGCCCATAGGTACGAATCGTTATGCTGTAGTCATCGGGCTCAATCTCAAGCGCTCGCATTTCGATCGCAATCCGCTCCTGACAGCTTGAAATAAAGTCCTCTATGGTCGTGACGAGAACGGGATCTCTGACACCGGCGACAAACACCGTTCTAAATCCGGCAGGCTCGACTCCCTCAAGTTTTACCGAATACTGGTCAGCCTCAACAAATTCACTACCGCTCACCTTAACGCAGCGTTCATTGACCTGTTCATAGATCGCGTCGCGCGTAATCAGCGTGCCCGCTGGCTCCTTAAGCTCGTACGGACTTGGATTTTCGTACAACGTGTGAGCGGCCACCCGAAGCTTGGTGCAAACTCGGTCGCCGGCTCCAGG
>CALHMG010000221.1 GCA_938034705.1 uncultured Gammaproteobacteria bacterium | reverse complement strand
AGCGCGCTGGCGCAGTGGCTGGCCCAGCACCCGGCAGTAACCCGGGTCTACTATCCCGGCTTGACGGACCATCCTCAGCACGAGCTCGCCTGCAGGCAGCAATCGGATTTTGGTGGCGTTCTTTCGTTTGAGGTGCGTGGCGGGCGAGAAAATGCCTGGTCGGTGATTGACAGCACGGAGCTCGTTTCAATCACCGCGAATCTTGGTGACGCGAAGACAACGATCACTCATCCAGCCACCACAACTCACGGGCGACTGAAACCCGAGGAGCGCTCGGACGCCGGTATCAGCGAGTCATTGATTCGCGTTGCCACCGGGCTGGAAGACATCGACGACATTATTGGCGACCTGGCCCGAGGACTGGACCGACTTGCGACCTAGATCGCCGATAACCGGGTTCTGAATTTGATAAGGCTTTACCATCCGCGACAGCAGCCCGGAATTAGCCACGGGCAACGTTCATGCGTCCATCATGGCAACGGCAAGACTTTCTTCAGGAGATCGATCAAATGACCGAGAACATCGGATTCGTGCATCCGGGGCAGATGGGGGTAACCGTCGCGGCTGCCGTCATGGCAGCCGGCCACACGGCCCATTGGGCCAGCGAAGGCAGAAGCCCGGCCAGTGCCGATCGTGCCAATGGTGCCGGCATCGTCGACTCAGGCTCGCTGAATAATCTTTGCAATCACTGCACAACGGTTTTTTCGATCTGTCCACCGGACAAGGCGACCGATGTTGCGCGTTCAGTCGCCGAAACAGGCTTTAAAGGTGTTTTTGTTGACTGCAATGCCGTGTCACCGGCAACGGCTCATGTCACCGCGCAAACCATCACCGAGGCGGGTGGTCGTTTTATCGATGCCGGGATCATTGGTCCACCGGCGGTCAAGGCCGGGATTACGCGACTTTATGTTTCAGGTGAGGGCGCCGATCAGATACCGCCGTTGTTTCAGAACTCGCTGATCGACTCTCGCTTTGTCAGTGATCAAGTGGGCGCTGCGTCCGCACTCAAGATGGCCTACGCAGGGTGGTCGAAGGGGTCGACCGCTTTGTTGATGACACAGGTCGCGCTGGCTCGCGCCGAAGGGGTTGAGTCCGCGTTTTTTGACGAAATGGAACTATCGCTGCCCGGTATCCGCGAGAAACTTGCAAGCGGGTCGGTGAGGTCGGCGACCAAGGCCTGGCGATTCGTTGGCGAGATGAACGAAATCACGCAGAGTCTCGACGACGCCGGCCTGCCCGGCGCGTGGTTTGCAGGAGCGGCGGACACGTACTCCAGACTTGCCGATTTCAAGGACCAGACCGGTATCGCCCAAAGCGATATCATTGAAGCATTGCTGAAGAAACCCAAATAGACCGACTCGAGAATTGCGATGACATCAGAGCACAGCGTTAATCCCCCGGCCGATGCGGCCGAACGCCAGGCGAATCCAGCCATCGTCTGTTATTCAGTAGATCTGCTGCCAGACTATGATGGTGCGTTTTATGACGCCGCCCGCGCGACCGCGCAAAAGATCGACGAGGTCACGGTCGCGCCGCGAGACGGCGGCACTTTTAAAGTTCCCGCCGGGCATTTTTTCAGAATCCTGAGCGTTGAAGGCAGTCAGGTGGGTGATCTTAATCTCTGGAACCAGCACGATCTCTCGGAACGTTTTTTCAGCGGCAAAACGCGTCAGCTACACGCGAGCCACGTCACTCGAGGAGATCGACTCTGGAGTAATCTGCCGGGCCTTCGACCGATGGCGACCATTACGCACGACACACTGGAGTGGTATGGCTGGGACGCGGATGGTGGCGGCATCCACGACGTCATAGGCACGCGCTGCGACCCGTACACCAACCACATGCTCCGTGGTGTTGACTATCACTACTGCTGTCATTCAAACCTGACCCGGGCGCTGTCGGACGCGACCGGCATGTCGCTTGCTGAAGCAGAGCCACACGTTCACGACGTGCTCAATGTGTTCATGTGTACCGGTTTCACCTACGATACTCATCAGTACTTCATGAAGGAGAGTCCGGTGCGTCCCGGTGACTACATTGAATTCTTCGCCGAGATTGATCTGCTGGGTGGGCTGTCAGCATGCCCGGGCGGGAGCTGTGGCAGCACCCATTCCGACGACGCGACACCGTGTTATCCGCTGGTGGTCGAAATCTACAAGCCAGATCCGGATTCCCTCGCCGGATGGTCACCTCAGGCACTCAACGGCTACTCCGGAACCCACGGTCGCTGAGTTCTGTCGACTAGGTCCGCGACGCCGGCCTCAGCTCGGTTTCGACGAGGGTGACCCAGAAGTCGGCGCCGACACAGAGGATGTCGTCGTTAAAGTCGTAGCCCGGGTTGTGCAGACCGCAACCGCCTGGACCCTCGCCGTCATTGCCCAAAAAGAGGTAACACCCCGGTTTGGCCTGCAGCATGAACGCGAAGTCTTCGGATGTCATCGGTGGCTCAAAGTCATGTTCGATGCTCGAAGGACCCACCAGAGACTCGGCAACGCGTGCGGCAATCGCGGCTTCGTCGGATGAGTTGATCGTCGAGTCGAACATGCGCAAATAGGTAAATTCGCAGGTGATCCCGTGGGCTTCACAAATGCCTGTGGCCACCTGTTTCATGCGTTCTTCGATCAGGTTCTGAATCTCTGGTCGGTACGAACGCGTGTCCCCTTTCAGGGTGACCGTGGTGGGAACGACATTGGTTGTGCCATCGGTAATGAATTCAGTGACCGAGATAACGCCGCTTTCGCTAGGATTGATGCTTCTCGAGACAATATTCTGAAGCCCAAGAACGACCTGGGAAGCAACGACAATCGGATCGACGCCGCGATGGGGCATTGCCGCGTGATGTCCAACGCCTTTGATCACGATTTCAAAATTGTCTTCAGACGCCATCACGGGTCCCGGACGGACCACAAAGTGGCCTTTGGGTAATGATGGAAAATTGTGGATTGCGTAGACGTCCTGAACCGGAAACTGTTCGAACAGACCGTCGGCGATCATGGCTTTCGCGCCTTTGCCATGCTCCTCTGCAGGCTGAAAGATAAAGATGACGGTGCCGTCGAACGTGCCCGCGCGAGCCAGGTGAGACGCTGCGCCCAGCAGCATTGCGGTGTGTCCGTCGTGACCACACGCGTGCATCTTGCCAGGGATCTGCGACGCGTGGTCGAAGGTGTTCTGTTCTGTAATAGCGAGCGCATCCATGTCCGCCCGAAGGCCGATCATGCGCTCGGCGCTTCCCCTTTTGAGAACCCCGACCACGCCGGTGCCGCCAATGCCGGTATGCACTTCAAGACCGAATTCCTGTAACAGCGCCGCAACTTTGCCTGAGGTTTCCTGCTCCTCAAAACCAAGTTCAGGGTGGCGGTGGATATCATGACGCCACTGGCGCATGGCATCGTGGAGGTGGTGCGTTGTCAGTTCTTGCATAGTGGTTTCTACAGGAGGCGTTTCGTGAACTTGGCCAGAATCATCCCCGCGAGCATGCTGATCACGAAGAAGAATGTTGTGGTAGCGCCAATCGAAATGGACGCAATCGCCGGACCCGGGCAATAGCCCGCGAGCCCCCAGCCAATGCCGAAGATCGCGGCACCGGCAAGCAGCGGTTTATCGATGTCTGTGCGTGTTGGAAGCGAGAAGGTATCGGCGACCAGAGGTTTTGAACGTTTGCCAGCAATGCGAAATGCTACGGCGCCGACGCCGATTGCACCGATCATCACAAAGGCGAGGCTTGGGTCCCATTGACCCGCGACGTCAAGAAAGTTCTGGACCTTAGCCGGGTTAGCCATGCCGGAGATCATTAATCCCAGACTGAAAATCACCCCTGCGACAAGCGCCATCAGAATCGAGATCATGCGGATACTCCGTGGCGTACCAGGTACACGGTAACGGCGCCCGTAAACATGAAAGTCGCCGTGGCCAGTAAGGAACGCACCGAAAATCTCGAAATGCCGCAAACGCCATGGCCGCTGGTGCAACCGTTACCGAGTATGGAGCCAAAGCCAACGAGCAGGCCTGCGATCACTACAAGCCAGATATTCGAAACAACCGACTGCTCAGGGTGTTGTCCAGTGAGCAAGGCGAGAACTGGAGCGCCGAGTAACAGTCCGGCAATGAAGGCCATCGACAGGGGAATTCCTTTTTTGTCGTTAACCGGTGGCAGCAGCTTCGCGACGATACCGCTGATGCCGGCGATGCGGCCCAGAGTCAAAAGAAACATCGCTGCGGACAGGCCGATTAACGCGCCGCCAAGAAGCGACGCGACGGGTGTGAATTCGGTAGCGGGCATGGGTTTATCCGTGAGATGGTGGTTGCGTCATCGAGCAGCTTGATCGATCGAAGACCTGCTGCCGGACACGATGATGCCACAACTTTGATCGAGGCCAGATTACCCATGAGAACGTCAGGCGTGACCCGCGGCGAGATTCCTGCCAGTACCCTGATCGCGGCGTGTTTGCCCGCCGACCCGGATGCGCGCGCCCAGACTCATCTGGACTGCTTTAGTTCTGAGCTTGACGGAACGCTTTCTCTGGAGACGTACGTACAGGCGTTTTATACCAGCTGGCTGTTTCGCGCAGAGCGCTTTGTGCTGAACAGGCTGAAGCTTCCGTCGACCGATGATGATCTCCAGAACCTTCTGTATGGCGATCGTCGCAGCTTTGCCGCGTGGACGATCGAGCAACGCACCGATACCGAGCTCCTGATGTGTGACGTCGCCAGGAAAACCAAATCCTGGTTTATGGTCGAGCCGGTCGCCGATTCGTCGACCGCCCGAACCGTCGTCTACTTTGGAACGGTGGTCGTAGCTACGCCCCATCGTCAAACGGGTAAACCGGATCTGGGGGCCGTCTTCAGAGTCTTTATGCCCGCGCATCTCCTGTACGGCCGTTCGCTGTTGGTGACAGCCTGTTCAAGGCTGCGTAAGTTGAGCGGTCAGGGCGGGTAGCGCGACGCTTCTTCGCCCACGTACATCAGGGTGAGGTGATCACAAACGGTTGTAGCGTTGCATCAGTTCAATCAGTGCGTCGTGATCAATCCCAACACAGGTGTGTCCCGGTGGTTTGAACGTGGGTGTGTCACGTCCGGCGACGATCGCGTTGATCACGGCTTCTTCAGTGGCTTCAACCGCGGCAAGATAAAGCGGGTCAATGACGTCAGTGCTCAGCTGCTGTCGACTGGTAACAGTCGATCCATGTTGCGGCAGGGCCTGTTCGTCGGCCACTGAAAATGCCAGAAAAATATCTCCCGAGCTGACGCCGCCCGGCGTGCCACCGCGCCCGACACCGATGGTTGCTCTGCGAGCGATGTGGTTCAACGAACTGTCAGACAACGGCGCGTCCGTGGCGACAATGACAATAATTGAACCGGACTCTTTCTGTCTGAAACGACCATGCGATAGATGTTCGCCGACGGGTACTCCCAGAACGTTCAGCCAGGGACGCAAACCGTGATTGGCCTGCACCAGCACACCGACCGTATAGTCCGTGCCTTCGATGTCCAGCTTTCGAGACGCGGTGCCCGTGCCGGCTTTGAATTCGTAAGCGATCATGCCGGTTCCGCCACCAACCGAACCCTCTTCAAGAGGGCCTGAAGCGGCATTGTTCAGCGCCGAGATTGCATGTTCGGGTTTGACGTGAAGTCCGTTGATGTCGTTGAGGTCACCGTCGTAGGTCTCTGCGACTATGGGCATTGCCCACCCATGTTCATTGTCAAAGAACTCCCGGTAGTTGTCGATCATCCATTGGGTCACACCATGATGTACGGCACCGACCGAGTGTGTGTTGGTGATACAGACAGGACCGACGAAAAATCCGGCGTCGTCGACATGATGGGTGCCGGTCATTTCGCCGTTGCCGTTCAGGGAGTAGTGACCGGCCCAGATCGGCGTTGGAATGTCTCGCTCGACCCGAGGAACAATCGCCGTAACGCCGGTTCGTATGTGGCGGCTCGGGTCGATCAGCGTGTGGTAGCCAACCTGAACTCCGCCAACGTCGGTTATCGCGTTGAATGAACCCGGTGTCCCGGGGAAATTAAGGCCAAGGTCTCGCGCACGCGGCTTTGTCATTAGCAGGCTTGAATCGAATAAGTGTCAACGGAGTTTACAGTGTTGTGCTGAGCGTATAGCCGGGTGGGAAGAGCAGGGTGACAGTGGTCACCGGTAGACCATCAAGCCAGGTGCTTCGGTTCATTTCGAACAGCGCGCTGGTCTCTGGGATATCGAGGAGTTCGGCGTGTTCCGCATTGGCCTCCCGGGCGCCGAGACTCAGCTCGCCCTGGGTGTAGGGAATGTTCCGCAGCAGGAATTCATTCGCCGACGTTTGACTGAAGTCGACATCGCTCAGTCCATCAACGACGTCAGGGTTGATCCAGCGATCTTCGAGGCAGTAGGGCGTATCGCCGGAAAAGTGCAGCGCTTTGATGTGCAGAAGATTAGCTGCTGATTCAAGTTTCATCCTCGCGCTGATGTTGCGTGGCGCTTTGCGACGCGATTTTTTCAGCAAGAGGTAGCGGTAGGTGCTTCCACGGGCTTCGACTTCGGCGCGCAGCAGTGGAATCTGGAACATTGCTTTGGGTACAGGTGTCGCTGCGACTCGCGTGCCCGCTTTTCGCTTGCGTTCGAGGAGGCCCTGTTCAGCGAGTGACTGCAGCGCTCGGTTGACCGTCGCGCGCGCGCAGTTGAATTCGTCGGAAAGCGCCGCCTCAGATGGAATCAGGTCGCCCGGCTTCCACTCGCCGTCGCGAAGACGGCGGTGTACCTCCTCACGAATTCCCAGCCACGTCTGACTCATATGACCTGAACCAGATCTGAGATCGTTTGTCGATAGCGCGCCGTGATGCCTGCTGAATCGATGTGTTGTCCATTTTTGACGATGTGTCGCCCGGCAGACCAGACATCGGCGACCAGGCCGTCGTCGGCGGCGAATATATAGCTGTCGAGGATGACATCGCCTTGCTTGTTTTCGAGATCAACGGACGAGTCTCGCAGCGACACGAGGTCGGCGAGTTTGCCGGGCGCGATGGTGCCGCTGTTTCGGTTAAGAGCGCGGGCGCCGCCGCTTGCGGCACCTTCAAATATGACGCGTCCAGTTGATCGGTGTTCTTGCGCAAATACAGCGCGTTCACGATGGCGAAGGCGCTGGGTAAATTCAAGCAGGCGCAGTTCCTCGGACAGGGAGATTCTGATGTTGCTGTCGGAGCCGATTCCAAACGCCCCGTTCGCGTTCATCAGGGTGCGCGCATCGAAAATCCCGTCGCCAAGGCTGGACTCCGTGATCGGGCACAGGCCCAGCGTTGCTCCGGTGGCTGCGAACTCGATGATCTCTTCCGGAAACATCTGAGTTCCGTGGATGAAGCACCACTTTGAGTTGACATCAAAAGTGTTGAGCAGCCACTCAGCCGGGCGTGCGTGCAGATACTGTTGCACTTCTTCGACCTCGGCAATCTGCTCCGCGACATGAATGTGGATAGGCCCCGAGTCAGCCAGGCTTGCTGCAGTGTTGATCCCGCTTAAATCAACTGCCCGAAGCGAGTGGGGCGCGGTGCCGATGTTGCAGTCATCGGGGAGGTCGATCACGGCCTGCTGTGCGCGCTGAAACAGCTTTGCAAATTGATCTTCGTCGTTTCCGAATCGAATCTGCCCCGGGCCGAGTTCCCGGGCGTCGCATCCCCCGTATTGATACAAGACCGGCAACAACGTCAGCCCGAGTCCAGTGGCTTCGGCGGCCGCCGCGACGCGAACACTCATCTCGCCAATATCGCCATAGGGCGTGCCGTCGGGCTGGTGATGTAGGTAATGAAATTCGGCGGCCGCGCCATAACCGGCTTCGGCCATCTGCATGAATACAAACGCCGTTATCGCTTCGACGTCATCGGGGCTGAGGTGATTGAGAAATCTGTACATCAGCTTGCGCCAGGTCCAGAAACTGTCACGCGGATCCGGTCCCCGGCGTTCCGTCAATCCGGCCATGGCGCGCTGAAACGCGTGGCTGTGAAGGTTGGCGGGTGCCGGGAGCAGCACGCCGACTTCATCCCCGGCTGGTGCGCCGTCAGCCGTGACTGACGAAATGGTGCCGCCTTCAACTTCGACGCGTACGTTCTGCTGCCAGCCCTCTTCAGTCAGTGCGTGCCTTGCCCAGATCGTGTTGCTCATCATCTCGTGTTTGATTGACTTGGAATATGTATAGACAATATATTCTAATGACTGCACATAATAAAGAGCCGCCGCCGATGCAAGAGGTGATCACCAACGCCCGACTGGCAACCTTTGATCATGCCGGGGCGCCTTACGGCCTGGTGACCGAAGCCGCTGTCGCGATCGAATCCGGAGTCATACGCTGGGTCGGTGAGAGCGCAGCGCTTCCAGAGCAGTATCAGGGTCATGCGCGCACCGATGTCGGGGGACGGCTGGTGACGCCAGGTCTGGTCGACTGTCACACGCATCTCGTATTCGGAGGCAATCGGGCCCGGGAATTCGAGATGCGGCTCGAGGGTGCGACGTACGAAGAAATTGCCCGCGCCGGCGGTGGGATCGTTTCAACGGTTGCGGCGACGCGAGGTGCATCGGTCGAAGAGCTTGTAGAACACGCGCTGCCGCGGGTCAACGCGTTGATAAACGAAGGTGTGACAACGCTTGAGATCAAGTCCGGCTACGGCCTTGATGTTGAGACCGAGCACACGATGCTTCGAGCGGCCCGCAAGCTCGCGACACTGTGTCCCGTTCGCATATTAACGAGCTGGCTCGGCGCGCACGTCGTGCCGAAGGAATACGAAGGTCGAGACGACGCGTATATCGACGAGGTGTGCATTCCGGGCCTGAGATCGGCGCACGAGCAGGGGCTGGTCGATGCTGTTGACGGATTCTGTGAAGGTATTGCGTTTACCGCTCAACAGATGGACAGGGTCTTTGCGGCCGCTGCGGCTCTGTCGCTGCCGGTCAAGCTGCATGCGGAGCAGCTGTCGAATATTGGTGGTGTCCAGATGGCAGCCAGGTACGGCGCAATATCGGCCGACCACCTGGAATACGCCACGGAAGATGATGCCAAGGCCATGGCCGAATCCGGCACCGTCGCCGTTCTTTTGCCGGGCGCTTTTTACTTCCTGCGTGAGACGCAGCTGCCACCGATCGACGCGTTTCGAAGTCATAACGTACCCATGGCGCTTGCCACAGACTTTAATCCGGGCTCATCGCCCCTGAGTTCGCTGCTTCTCGCGATGAACATGGGCTGCACGCTGTTCAGGCTGACGCCTGAAGAAGCCTTGGCCGGGACAACTCGTGAAGGGGCGCGTGCGCTTGGTCTGAATGACTGCGGTCGTATCGCGGCGGGGCTTCGCGCGGATCTTGCGATCTGGGATGTACAGGAACCCGCCGAGCTTTCCTATCGCATCGGCTTTAATCCACTGGTTCGAAGAATCTACGCCGGCGCTTAAACGTCGGCTGGATAAATTTCTCAAAGGAAAACTATTGATGGATGATCCACGCAACCAACCGCGCGACGTGTATGCGCCCACTGGTGCAGAGATTTCGGCCAAAAGCTGGCTTACCGAAGCGCCGATGCGAATGTTGATGAATAACCTGCACCCGGATGTTGCCGAGAAGCCGCATGAGCTGGTGGTGTACGGCGGCATCGGGCGCGCCGCGAGGACATGGGCCGACTTTGACAAGATCGTCGCGACGCTGAAAGAACTTGAGGACAATCAAACGCTACTGGTTCAGTCCGGTAAGCCGGTCGGTGTGTTTGAAACACACAAGGATGCGCCAAGAGTCCTGATCGCCAATTCCAACCTGGTGCCGCACTGGGGCAACTGGGACCATTTCCATGAGCTCGACCGCAAGGGCCTGATGATGTACGGCCAGCTGACGGCAGGTTCCTGGATCTATATCGGTTCGCAGGGCATCGTGCAGGGGACCTATGAAACCTTTGCCGAGGTCGGCCGGCAGCATTTCGGTGGCGACCTCAAGGGCAAGTGGATCCTGACGGCCGGGCTTGGCGGCATGGGCGGCGCCCA
>CALHMG010000220.1 GCA_938034705.1 uncultured Gammaproteobacteria bacterium | reverse complement strand
ATGCCGACGTTGTTATACAGAATGTCTATTTGTCCGAACGCTTCAACAACTTGAGCTACCGCCGATTCACACGCTGGCTCGGAAGTCACATCTGCCGCAATCGCCAGCGCGCGACCGCCCGCATCTTCTATCAGTCTGACCGTGTCCTCGGCAAAGCTCAGCTCACGGTCTATCACGGCAACGGTCGCACCGGCTTCGGCAAACTTAAGACAAATTGCTCGACCGTTTCCGGTGGTCTCACCCGGCTGTTGGCCACCACCGGCCACAACGGCAACTCTGTTTTCAAGTTTCATCAAGCGCTTCCTCACAGGAAAGTTGGTTGAGATCTGGACATCACCCGTTTCGGCGCAAGACGATGAAGGGTTATCCTCGGGTTAGCACTCGTTTAACCCAGCACGCGGATTGAAATCCCCAGAACATGGCCAACTACGATTTTGTAATCATCGGCGCAGGATCGGCCGGGTGTGTTCTTGCCGACCGACTCAGCGCGAGTGGCAAGCACAAGGTGGCTCTCGTCGAAGCCGGCGGATCCGATCGCAAGTTCTGGCTAAAAACCCCGTTGGGCTACGCCAGGAGCTTTTCTGATCCCGCCGTTAACTGGATGTATACAGCCCAACCTGACCCGGGCCTCAATCACCGCGAAATCTACTGGCCTCGAGGCAAAGTTCTGGGAGGGTCGAGTTCTATCAACGGTCTGGTGTTCGCGCGCGGCGCCAGATCCGACTTTGATGAATGGGAGTCTCTCGGCAACAAGGGCTGGGGATGGGCGGACGTGTTGCCCGACTACAAGCGCATTGAAACTTTTGACGGCGACCCGGACGAGAACCGCGGCAACAACGGGCCGCTACATGTGAAAGATGCTCGCCACGAAGCCCATCCGCTGATCGATAATTTCCTTGAGGGCGCAAGGGAACTGGGACTCGACACCACGACCGATCTGAACAGTGAACAGCGAGACACCGTTGGCGTTTATCAGACCACCGTCAAAGACGGAAAACGTGTCTCGGCATCAACCGCGTTTCTTGATCGCGCCATCAACAGATCGAATCTGCATGTCATAGACGAAGCCCACGTCACCAAAATCGAATTTATCGGGCGCCGCGCAATCTGCGTCAATTTCATGAGAGGTGGCCGGATGCGTTCTGCCTTCGCCAATCTCGAAATCATCGTCGCGGCGGGAAGCGTCGGATCACCATTGATTCTGCAAAGATCCGGTATCGGAGACGAAGCCAGGCTGAAATCACACGGAATCGAACTCTACGAGCATCTGCCGGCGGTTGGCGACAACCTGCAGGATCATCTTGGCTTCGAGTATGTATATCGCTCCAAAGTGCCAACACTGAACGAGAAGCTGGGCTCAACTTCAGGTCGACTCAAGGCCGGCCTTGAGTACCTGAGAAAAAAGACGGGACCCTTGTCCATCAGTATCAATCAGGGAGGTGGATTTCTGTCGGATCCCGAAATGCAGATCTACCTGCGTCCGCTGACCTGCACACAGGGCGAGGCCAATACCCGTAACTTTCTCAAGCCCGATGATTTCCAGGCCTTCGGCCTTGGCGCGTCCCAGACCCGACCGCGCAGCCGCGGTCGTGTTGATATTTCTTCACCCCATCCGTTCGCCGCGCCCTTGATAGTGCCTAACTCGTTTGGCGTCAGTGAAGATCTGGAAGAGCTGGTGAAGGCAGCCCGATTCCTGCGTCGACTTGCCGGCACGACGGCCATGGCTTCGGTAATCGCAGACGAGTACATCCCCGGACCCGACGTGCAGACGGACGACGAGATTCGACAGGACCTGCGCGCGCGGTGTTCGACAATGTTTCACCCCGTCTCCACCTGCATCATGGGTACAGATCGGGAAGCAACCGTCGTCAATGAACGTTGCGAGGTGCACAACATCTTCAGTCTTCGAGTCGTCGACGCTTCGATATTTCCAACCCAGATCAGCGGCAATATCAACGCAACAACAATGATGGTTGCGGAAAAGGCGTCCCGGATGATCCTTGAAGACAACGAGTTTTAAAACGACAACATGCCAAAGACTCAGACAACCTATTACGAAATCACCGGCTCCGGTCCGGCACTCGTGCTCGTGCACGGCGTTGGATGCTGGGCGGACGACTGGCTGCCCGTCACCGCAGCCCTGAAAGACCGTTTCACCGTGATTCGTTACGACCTGCGGGGCCATGGCAGATCGATCATTCCAGACACCCCCTGGACCATGGACACGTTTGTCGATGACCTGGCCGCACTGCTGAATGAACTCGGCACGGACAACGCCCACGTCGCAGGATTTTCTCTGGGTGGAATTATCGCCCAGGGCTTCGCAATCAAGTATCCAGAGATGACGAACCGGCTCTGCCTCATCAGCACGACTACCGGCCGCACGCGACCTGAAATCGAGAAATCTCTCGAGCGACTTGCCATCATTGAGTCGCTACCGCTTGAGGAGTATTTCGAAAAATCCATCGATCGCTGGTACACGCCGGAATTTCAGCAATCACATGGAGACACCATTAAGCGAAATGGCGCGACGATTGCCAGCATGAATCGACAGGCCTATGCGTGCGCGTACCGGATTCTGATTGAATCGAACTTTGTCGAAGACCTGAAAAAAATTGCCGCTCCCACACTCGTCATGACCGGCGAGTACGATGTCGGTTCACCCCCTGAGATGACCCATCGCCTGGTCGAAGAAATTGACGGTGCCCAGGGGATTATCATTCCCCGAATGCGGCACAATGTTCTGATGGAAGTCCCGGAAATTGTCGGGGGTCTCATCCGCGAGTTTCTTACACCTGGAGGACCGGCAGCTTGAAGCGAACCTCGAGTACTCATCCTCTTGAAATAGATTTTGTGCCGGCCTTCAATGGCCGCATTGGCATGACATCCTTTCCCGGAATCGTCGAGAGCAGCGCGACGGGAAGCTGGGAGCGTGACCTTGACGCGGACCTGGATGCAATCAAGGAGGCCGACGCCAGCGTTCTGATAACACTCAATGAAGATCACGAGCTACAGAAATTTACGGTCACCGAGGAACGACTGGACGAAGGCTGCAGCCAACGTTCAATGACATGGCACTGGTTGCCCATTGAAGATATGTCGCTTCCTGACGCCCGGTTTTTTGTTCAATGGGATCTGCTGTCTCTGGATCTTTGCGAACGTCTCGATGCGGGAGAGACTGTCGTTTTTCACTGCAAGGCCGGTCTTGGCCGTACGGGGACCATTGTCTCCCAGCTGCTGGTCGAGACGGGACTGACACCCGAAGAAGCCATTCACAAAGTTCGAGACGCTCGCCCGGGTACCATTGAGACCAAGGTTCAGGAGGAGTATGTGCGCGCGCTGCGCAGCAGTGGCTAGGTCTCTAACTCGTTACCGGTTTTCGAGCAAACTGTGAAAACGCTGCAAACTCCCACTGCCTGATAGCCAACACCATGGTGACACCAAACTTTTTGTCGACCGGCTGCTTACGCGACTCCCAAATCGCTGTTTCGAAATTCTCCCCCAGCACGCGCATTCGCTCCGCCAGTTGCGACTGAGCGTCCATCGTGAGATAGCCATTTTTAACGATGCGCATGGACCCGTCGGTATTAAAGCTGCTGGCAAAGAACCTTGACTGAACTTCCGTTCTGAAAAACTGTTCAATGGGCCCGTTGGCCTGCCACTTGAAGTTCGTCGCAATCAAAGGCTTTATTCGATTGCCCGGAAGCAGCTCAATCAACTTCATTCTGTCCAGTCGTGCGAGATACTGAATGCACTCGGTATCTTCAACATCAAAATAGCTAACGATGTCCTCAAACGGCCAGTGGTTGACTACGCAGTAGGCCACCAGCAGAAATTTCACATCATCAACCAGCTCGCGCTCGTGCTCACGGGATAGTTCGGCAATCTTCTCTTCCCCGGATTCGGCCAGGCCGGCGAGATCGCTGATCTCGATACCGAGGACGTCGCAAACGGCGTCGAGTCGCTTCAGCGACATGTTGCCGCCGGCGAACATTTGCTTGACCGCCGATTCGGACAGGCCGAGTTCTTCGGCCAGTACGCGATAGCTGAGCGATCTCAATCGCAGTTCTTTTTTTAGGGTCGCAACAATGCGCGAGGAGCGGGCCATAGCGAGATTGTCCAGTAGTACTGAATTTCGATACTTATCAGCCTAGATTATCGTACACCGCCTGTCCAAGTTGTTGATTTTCGTACTGGATACCACCCTTAGGGCACATTCACAACAACATCCCGGAGGGCCCCATGAGCCTGTTTACCCGTATCACCGCCACCGTCGCGTCAACTGTCGACAAGGCCGTAACCCGAGTCGAAGACCACAACGCGATTATCGACGCCTCAATCAGGCAAACCCGAAAGGCCGCTGCCAGTGCCCGTGTCCGTCTCGCACGGGTGCGCAAGGACGGCGAAGCGCTTACGAAACGGCGCGAGGAACTCGTCGTCGCTGAACTCAACTGGACGGACCGCGCCATACGCAGCGCCGAGGACAAGGAAAAAGCAGTCGAGTGCCTTGCCAGACGAAAAAAATGCCGCAGCGAAATTCAACGCGTTGAAGATTCACTGAACAAACACAGAGATCTTGAACAAAACCTTGCCGCAAACCTGACGAAGATCGAGCAGCGGCTACGGGAAATCAACGAACAGCGCAATATGCTGCGAACCCGTGAGTCCGTCGCCGAAGCGACACGCATCATCGACAACATTCAGGGCGCAGACACCAGTGACATCGAGCAGGCATTCGATCGTTGGGAGGTTCGCGTAGGCGAGTCCGAGATATTTACCGAGTCTGCGAGTACGTTTGACGATCTCGAAACTTCTTTTGCAGACGAAGAAAACCGATCAGAGCTGCTTCTGGAGCTGGAAGAACTCGTCACAGAGGAGAACAGGAAATGAGCGACCTGAGCCAAACCGAAGGTACTACGCCAATGAGAGCACTGCGAAAGCTCGATGAAGCTCTTTCCCTGGACTGGGAAGAAAAGAAAGAGAAACCGAACCCTGAGTCGCCCGGTCAGATTCAGTCAGTGATGAACACCATCGCCGAATTTGCCACGATTTCAGAGATCCTGAGAACCTGCGGTGCGATGATCATCGTTGCATCCATGTCGTTGTTTCTCATTCAGGGACTCGAAGTCGCCGGCGATCTCCAGCGATATGGCACGCTGCTGCTGCAGACCGTTTTGCTCACGGCCGGTGGTTTCGGCCTGAGTTACATACTTAAGGAAAACAAGGGCGCTCGCGTCTTCTACGGGCTTGGGCTGCTGTCGGTCCCGGCAAACTTTGCGGTGCTGGGTGCCCTGGTGTATTCGCTGGTCGCGGCACCAACGGGCGCGTACCCGTCATTTGCTCACTGGGTCGTTACAGATGTCACGGCCACAGTCGTCACGCTTGCGGCGGCAGTCGCGATATTGTTACCGCTTGCACTGTTCAGCTTGCGAATCTTCGCTCGCGGCAGTGAAGCCAAATTGACCCTCGCGTTAATGGGCGCAAGTGCGAGTCTGCTGCTGCCGGTCCGAGACGCAATGTGGGTGGGTCCTATCGCCGTCGCGGTAGCCATCGCGGTGATATGGCTTATTCGTTCAAGCAGCAAATCCAATCCGCTGCTGGGAACCGCCCAGGGCTGGTTCGTGAAATGTGTTCTGTTGATTCCGACGCTGATCATGCTCGTCAGAAGCGTTTACCTGTATGAATTCAATTCATTGATGGGTCTCACTATCGCGGCAACAGCGTTCGTCGTGATGCGCCAGATTTCAGTCCAGATTCAGAATTCTTCAGCACTCAGGAAGTTCCTCGAGTTCGTCTCGGTCCCGACAGGATTTTGCGCCGCCTATTTTGTCGGGAGTCTTCTGAACGTTCATCTTGACGAAGGGTTTGCGCTTATTGCGATGACGCTGGTTGCGTCGGGTCTTACTCTTGAAATTTCCACCCGAACTCGATCAAAGTTCATGGAGCGCTTCTTGAGTGTCAGCGCAATGATTCTGCTGGCTATCGGTCTTATCGTAGTGTCGTTAACCAACCCCACCTGGTTGTTCACGATCGCGACATCACTGCTGTTGATCGGTGCAACCACAGCGGCTGCCATGACCAAACGACGCACGGAGGTTGTGACGGGAGGAATCGCCGTGGCGATTATCCTCGCGCCTCAGATCATGGACCTGATTCAGGCCATCGAACTCAACAACTGGGTGACGCTGTCAGTCATTGGCGCCCTTGCCGTCGTTGGTGGGTCGCTGCTTGATCGCCATGGAGCAGCCTTCAAGCTGCGACTGGAAAAGTGGTTTTATCGTGCTGAAAAAGTCGAAAAAACCTGAGCCATACTGGCGGCGCCCGCAAGGCGCCGCCTTTTTTTATCAAACGTCTGCGCAGTTCACAGGCGCAAGGCAGCCACAACCCGAAAAACCCGAGCCATTGACCCGACAGCCGCGCTGCTGGCTGTAAAACCCTGGCCGGATTACCGCGTTAGAGCACATGGCAGTACCCCGCTCTTAACCGGAATCCACGATGAAACGATATACAAAAACTGGCCTTGCCCTGCTGCTCACGCTGGGCCTCAGTCCATTGGTAAACGCTCAGGAATTGCGAATTGCGACATGGAATATCCAGTATCTGAACGCAGAAGATCGCCCGGAACGACTGAGCGACGTGCGTAACGTCATCAATGCTATTGACGCGGATGTGATCGCGTTGCAGGAAATAGATGACAGAGCCGCACTGGAAGCGGTTTTTGACGTCAACGAGTGGCAGCTGGTGATCGACGATGACAGTGGCTACAGACAGGATCTCGCGCTGGCGGTGCGCTATCCGCATCGGGTAGTTGGATCGCTGGAAGCGCAGGACGATGACTTTCTCTTTTCATTCGAAGACAACACCTGGTTCCCAAACAGACGCGATATCCTGCACGTTGAGATACAGACACCGGGCCACGACGCCTACATCAACGTGCTGGTGGCTCATCTGAAAAGCCGGGTTGGCGGACGCGCCTCCAACGACTACCGCCGGGCCGGTGCGGCAATGCGTCTTGTCGAAGCGATTCGTACACGGTTTGTGGATCAACCTGTGGTTCTTCTGGGTGATTTTAACGACAACCCTGATGATCGAGCTCTGAATATCCTGGAAACCGGCGACATCAATGCAACCATCAGAATTGAGAACGAGCCCGGTTCGTTCATGCAAAACCTCACCGAGCCACTGCTGCTGACAGGCCATGTGACAAGCAGTATCAACTCGATGAAAATTGACCCCGTCAGCGGAGCTCTCATTGCACGGGACATGCGGAGTCGAACCCGAAACTATGACAAGCGTGATACCAACGCGCATACGGGCAACATTCTGTTTGATCAGATATTGACGACGCCAACGATGACCCGGCACTACATCGATGACTCGATCACGGTCTTTGCGGGACCCGAGAACATAGGCGCGTCGGATCATCTGCCCGTCTATGCCGATTTTGCATTGGCAAAATCAAACCCCGCTACATTGAGAATCGCCGAGTTGCTGCCGAACCCTTATGGGACCGACGCAGGGCGTGAGCGAATTACACTTTCCAACAGCTCGGATATTGCGGTTGTGATCGATGACTGGAAACTGGTGGACCGGGCGGGCGCTACGCTCCTGGTATCCGGGTCAGTTGACGCGCAAAGTGAACTTGAAGTCGCGATACCGTCGAATGGCTATTTCAGTGTGTTACCTCTGAACAACACCGGCGACACGGTTTGGTTGGTCGACGCATCAGGAGACGTGGTTGACAAGGTAAGTTACTCAAAAAACGATGTTTCCGAAGGTTCACCGGTCGATTTCAGGTGACCGGTAGATCACGTCGACGATTCTCGTGTGAAGAATTTGTATCGACTGTGCTGTAGTTAACAGTAAAACCGGATACACAAACTTCACCTAACGCCAACGGAAAGCTCAGGGCTCTTCTCCCAGACTGGATCTCATCAAACGTTCTTGTGCAGGCAGCTGCATGGGAACTCGATGTACCCGCTGATCTCAGTCGAAGGAGAAACTCTGATGAACAGGCGATCTTTATTTTCTAAAACGAGCATGACACTCGCTGTCATGCTACTTACAAGCACAGCCGGCGCAGCTTCACACCGCATCGTTGGCGGCAACAACGCAACGGCCGGGGACTATCCATGGATGGTGGCACTGGTAAGTGCCGACACCTCGTCGGCCGCGGACGGGCAATTTTGTGGCGGATCGCTGATCGCACCCAACTGGGTGTTAACGGCCGCGCACTGTGTTGAGGGTGAAACCGCGAGCGGCGTTGATGCAGTAATCGGCGCTACACGGCTCGACACACAGGATGGCGAGCGTATCAGCGTCAGCAAAATTATTCCTCACCCGAACTACAGTTCAGCGCAGGTCCCCGACGTTGCGCTACTGAAGCTATCCAGAAATTCAACGCGGACACCCGTCGACCTCGTTCAGCCCGGCAGCAACTCGGCGAATGCCGGTACTACGGCAACGGTAATCGGCTGGGGTGCAACTTCCGAAGACGGCGGTGGCACTTCGCGACTGCAGGAAGTATCCCTGCCGATTGTCTCGCACAACTCCTGCCAGAACAGCTACGGTCAGATCGATGAAAGACTCGAAATCTGTGCAGGCCTCTCCCAGGGCGGTCGGGACTCGTGTCAGGGCGATAGCGGTGGCCCGCTGTTCGTACAGGGATCCAACGGCAACCGATATCTCCAGGCAGGCGTTGTAAGCTGGGGCGAAGGTTGCGCTCAGCCCGATTTTCCCGGCGTCTATGCGCGCGTTTCTTCTCTGGTTGGCTGGATGGAACAGCAGATGGGCACAACGACTGGATCCGGTGGCAACGGTGATGGCGGCGGCACCGACCCTGTCGAAACCGGTGCGCTCACCGCAAACTTCACCGTGTCCTGCGACGCGCTGGTTTGTTCATTTGATGCCTCTGCCTCCACCGGTGGTGATTCAACCATAGAAGAGTACGTCTGGGATCTTGGAGACGGCGAATACGAATACGGTCGTCGCATCGAGTACACGTACCGCAGTTCTGGCAACTACCCGGTAACGCTCTGGGTGATAAACGAATACGGCGACGACGCTCAATCCAGCCGCAGCATCCCGGTAACCGACCAGGTCAGCGGTGGCGGTGGAACTGAAGGACTCATCAAGGATGTCTGGAACAAAAGTATCCGTGAAGGCAAGCGAACCCTTGTACCGAACAGAAATGGCATGTACATCAACGCCGGGCGACTCAAGGTCGTGATGAAGCACAAACCAGCCAATGACTTCGATCTTAAACTGCAGCGCTACAGTGATTCTTCCGGCCGTTGGGAAACCATCGACTACTCGGCAACGACCGCACGAAAGGAAAAAATAGTGATCCCCGACGCACCCGCCGGCCACTATCGATTCAAGGTCATCAGTTTTGAAGGCGCCGGTGAGTTCTCTTTGCGAGCCCAGCATCGTTAGGATGATGACAACACAGATACTCACACCCTTCTCTTGTGAAAAGATTCGTGTGATATGCGCAGGGTGATTTGTGTTTGTGCAACAATCGACCCCGGGAGACACCGACTCCCGGGGTCCTCTGATCAGACGTGCTTTATCCCTGCGCACGACGCGCCAAAGACGCAACAGCAACCGAGGAATCTTATGTACCGCTTTAAGCTCGTGTCCGTCATGCTTGCGTTTGCGGTTCTGACGACACTCAATTTTGGATGCCAGGCCAACACCATGCCAGACGCCGACAACCACAACCGCGAACGTAGCGAGTCAAGCGAAGCCGAGCTGTTGCAGCTGGGCGCTAACGGCCCACCGAAGCTGACGGTAGACACCGACGCGGGAGTCGTTCGCCTCATGACGGTCAGCACGGGATGTACTCGACCTGAACATTTCACGATTGAACTCGACGCCGAGGGCAACTACGTCGCCAGCAGGGTCAAGGCCGACCGGTGTCGACGACGCCCGTTCGTGGTCACGTACGAGTACGCGCTCGATGATCTGCCGCAAGGCTGAACGCGCCCCTCAGGCTACAAATTCCAGCGTAATTCCAAAGGCGTCATTGGCGCTTACCTGAACGCGATCGTAGCCACCGCGATAGCCGATTCCGGCTTTGTCGAGACAGTCACGCAATACACCAAGATCCGCGACGGTAATTTGGTAGGCCCCAAGATAGGGACCGTCAGGCGCTTTCTCGGCGAGGTCGGAATTGAACCGATCGTCATACACCGCAGGGGACAGAACGGAAACAATCCCGCGAGCCGTGCTGACCGTCAACGCATCGTCGGTCGACGTCACCGCATCGGATCCCTGCAAATTTTCAAAAAAGCCTGCAAATCGACCGGGGTCGTCTGCTCTGATCACAACCTCGGTAACCTGTCTCGCGGTATTGGCATGCCGCTGAAAATCCTCTTTCCAGAAATATTCCGGAGCGTGCTGCTGGCAGGTGAAAAAACTGACCTCCGGCATCTGCGGATGGGTCACGAACGCAAGAGAAAACGCAACCTCGACGCTTGAACCGTCTGGCAGCTGAGCCTGTCTGCTGAAGTCGAAGTTATCGTAGGTATCCAGTCCGTTGCTTTCAAACTCGGCTCGATCGCCACGAGAATCATGGCCTTCAAACACGAGCTGTGAAAATCCCTCGCGTTGCTTCAGATACTGTTGATTGAACGCACCGAAACTGAACTCACCGGGTCCGGGTTCAACAATTCGCTCGGGGTCACCAACGGCCAGCAGCTCGAGAAAATTGCCCTGAAGCTGAACCAGTGAATTGATTGTTCCCCAGGGATGCTCGGCAACCGGCGTCGTCGTGAACCCCATTGCGGCGTATCGCTGTCGCGCAATTTCAAGATCGCGCACGGCGATTACCAGATGGTCTATGCCTCTTGAATCTTTCATAGCCGCATCTTCGCGCGTCGTTTCACCTGCCGTCAACGGCCGCATTGTGGGTACACGGCGTGCGTATACTCCGGTGCCTCGGGCCGGATCAGGACTTGCTGTAAAGAAGGTATGCCAGACGTGAGCGCAACTGAATCAACCAGTGCAAACGATGGCATGCGTCAATCGGCACCGCCGCCCGGCGGCAACAGCCCAACGCGGGACAAACTTCTCAACGCGCTGCTCGCGCTGTTTTCCCTCGGCAGCTTTACGATGTACTACCTCACGATTCCGCTGTGGGCGATAGAACTCGAGGCCAGTCCGTTACTCATCGGGATTGCCGTCGGCATCAGACCGTTGCTGCCGGCGATTCTTTCGATTCATGGCGGTGCGCTGATGGATCGACTGGGAGTTCGCAATGTCCTCATTGTCTCCGGGATCATCGGGGTCGTGACACCGGTTGCAATCGTTCTGTTCCCAAGCATAGCTCTCCTGATTTGTCTTCAGTTCATTGGCGGGCTTTCCGAGGGCCTCGGCTGGCTTGGTGCACAGACAAGGCTTGCCCAGGTTGCCAAAGGTGACACGGACGCTGCGGGATGGTTCACCGGGGCCGGAAAGTTCGGCACCCTGATCGCCCCCATTATCGCGGGATTCATGTGGGATCAGTTTGGACCGGTCGCAGCGTTCATCACGACTTCCGTTTGGGCTACAGGTCTTCTGGTCACGGTATTGCTGCTGCCGAAACTCGAGCGTCAACAGTCGCGCGAACAAAGAAAATTTTCAGCGTCGGATCTGTTACCACGACGGTCGGACTATCGAAAAGCTCTGGAACTGCTCGCGATTCCGCTGGTTGCCGTTGTCTGCCTCGGGACGTTCCTGCGCCTTTCGGCGTTCGGAGTTCAGGGATCGTTCTATCCGGTTTACCTCGAAAGCATTGGAATTACCGGTTCAATAATCGGCGTACTCATCGGCTTTGCGTCTTTCACCGGAACGCCGTCAGCGATTGGCGCCCCCTGGATCGCAAGACGCCTCGGCACCATGCGGGTAATGTTCGTGGCCGTGTTCATGTCGATAGTCGGCGTGACCGCCCCGCCCCTTGTGACCAATGTCGCGATGCTCTTTTTTCTCGCCGGGCTCTTCGGCATCGGAGTAGGTCTCACATTGCCGCTGATGCTGTCGCTCCTGTCCAAGGCAACGCCACCCGAGCATCAAGGCGTTTCCGCAGGCCTTCGCGCAACCGTGAACCGATTGGGAAATCTGGTGGTGCCGATAATGATGGGGGTACTGGTGCAGTTTTTTGGCCTGACCGTCAGCTTTGTCATCACCGGGGCGCTGCTCACGGCGGGAACGATTTTTACCATCATGTATGCGATGAAACATCGCCTGTTTGACTCGTGACCATGACGTTGCCTTTTGCGGAACTGCATGGCTGGGAGATTTTCTGCATCGTTGGTGCGTTCGCTTTTGGATTCTTCGTGCGCGGCGCGTTCGGCTTTGGCAGCAACATGCCGATAATTCTTCTGATCACCTGGATTCTGGGGCCGCATCACGCGATCGTTCTTGTTGTTCTCACATCGATTGTGCCGCAGCTTCAGCTCCTGCCCGAAGGCATCAGGAACGCAGACTGGAAAGTTACGCGCTCACTGCTGTTCGGAATTCTCGCGGGCACGATAGTGGGTACGCTGATTTTCGCCAACGCAAAGTCTTATGTTCTTTCGATGGTGATGGGGTCTGTCATCATTTTTCTTGTTGTGTCAGAAAAATTTCAGCTCATGCAGGCGATTGACAATCGCGTCAACCTGCGAGGCGGGCCCGTGGTTCTGTTGCTCTCTTCGATTTCCGGGTTTGTAGGAAGTATCAGTGGTGGTGGCGGCGTCTACTTTCTGGTGACGTACCTCAAACATGTTTGCGCAACGCCCGGAATTCTGCGAGGCACAAACATCACCATCGGCGCGACGCTGACTACCCTGCGCACGATCGCGATTTCCGCTACAGGCTTTGTTCACCTGAACATTGCGCTTGAGGCCCTGACCCTGATTCCGGTAGCTGTTGCGGCAACCTGGGCCGGCAAGCGAAGCTTTTCACGCGCTGCACCCGCTTCGTTCTATCGCTGGCTGCAGCTCCTGCTGCTGGGTCTGGCCACGGCAATCGTTATTCGGGGCGCGGCTGGCACCTTCGGCTAATCTCCTTAAGATACTGATTTATATATATTTTCAGAACTCCTGTTCTCAAGCAGCCCCGGCCAGCACGTCTATACTGAAAACAGGTGGCGCCGTGGGGGTGCCCGTGTGGTTTACGGAGATGTACTCACTGTGTTCGCTTTTGCTGATCGACCCCAGTCCATGGGGCGTGTGCTCGATGACGGGATAGCCCTGTTTCGTTTGAGTTTTAAACGCGTCATCCCTTTTTCTCTGATTGGTGCCGGACTGATGGCGTTGCCCTCAATTCTCGCGCCGGATCTCGCCTCTTTCGGCAGCTCTATTGGAACCGGAGAAGCCCCACAGCTGGGCAGCTTCATTCCGATGATGCTCGGACTCTGGTTTGTCGCGGTCCTCGCCTACCAGATTGCCTACGCAATCGTGATGCTGAAAATGGTTCAAAGTGCCGAGGACAATCCGTATTCAAGCGAGAAAAACGTTTTTGCCAACTCGGTGATCAAGGGGCTTGTGCTCTTCATACCTACGATTCTGTATTTGATCGTGCTGTTCCTCTCGTCCATGGCGTTTTTGATACCCGCGGTAATCCTTGGACTCAGCATGTGTCTGTACATGCCGCTGGTGGTGCTGCAGAACACCGGCGCTTTTCGTTCACTCGGTGAGAGTCATCGCCTGATCTGGGGAAACTGGTGGCGTACAGCGACGATAATCACGGTGCCGTTTATTCTGATGTCCGTGCTCGCAATCTGCGTCTACGGCATCTGGGGAATCGCCATGACATTCGACAAGGCATTCCTTACAGGACAGGTTCCGGTCGGACTTCAGCTCGCCAACGCAGCCGTGACTTCACTGTCTACGCCCATGCTCGTTGCGGTGATGATCGTCCAGATGCACGATCTCAAGCTTAGACGCGAAGGAGCAGATCTCGCGGACAGACTCGCCAGCTAGCGTCAATGATCCACAGGCCAGGGAAAGCTCTTCGGACTCATCTTGTTTGCACAACGTCAGTTGCGGCAACGCTTTTCTGTTCATTAGCCTTTGCATCCCCGCTGTCGCAGCGCATCGATGAATGTGTAGCGAAACTTGAGCCAAAGGAACCGGTCAGCGTTTCCGTTTGCCCCAAAGTATTTTCAGTGCTCGGTGAGTCGAAGCAGTCGATCACCGATACTCTCGAATTTTCAGACCCTCTGGTACGCGAGGACCTGAGCGCAATTTCGCGATTTCTGCAGGACATCGGACCGAGAAAACCGTCAGCCGCCAGAATTCTGAAGCAGTCGGATCTTTCAGAAATCATGGCCGATTATTCGTTTGAACAACACGAAGAATCGATTTCGCTAGCCGCACGTTTCAGCGCGTGGCTAGCCGAAAAGCTCAGGCAGTACGGCATCACCGACAGGCTCGATTCTCTCGGTGACAGATTTTCGATGGATCGGGAAACATTCATGCTGATAGTGAAAATTATCGGCTGGACGATGGGTCTTGCACTCGCCGCAGCGTTGCTCTGCTTTCTCTGGGTGCTGTGGCGCTATATCGATCCGACGCTGAGACGACGTCGCACGAACCTGGGTGATATGGGTGCAGGCACGGGTGAACAACGCGGCAACATGCCGGTCATGGCTCTGTCCGCAATTCGCGAGTTGCCCGCCAATCAACAGCCTGCAGCTCTGCTGGTTGCCTGTCTAGATCGCATGCGCGGTAAGGAGCTGCCGGAGAACATCTGGAAAGCGACAAATTCCGAGATCGTCAGACGACTGAACCGGCAGCAAAGTCGCGTGACTGCACCGATGCGTCGATTGATCCAGATCGCCGAGCGAACGCTTTATGGAGAACAGGCAGCCGAAGCCCATGAAATAGCCTCCTGTTTTGATGCCGCCGAAGAAATTTTCACACCACAGGCGACATCCGCATGAAGCTGGACGGTCGTCTGAAAACACTTGCTGGTGCGATTGCGTCTCTTTTTGTCGTCATTGGCATCATTGGCTATCAGGGACCACCACAGAACAATCGCCCAACGTCAGTGCCGACGACAGAAGACAGCGGAGCCCAGGGCCTCGAAGGCATTTATCGATGGTTGCGCGAATCCGATCTGCCCGCGCGGTCCCTGCGTCATCGATATGATGCGCTCACCGACGCCGAATCAAAATACCGGGTCAGCGGCTCAAGCCTGTTGATCCTGAGCTGGCCCCCACGTAACCCCGTTCGTGCAGGGGAGCTCGAGGCACTCTCCGACTTTATCCGTTCCGGCAATCACGCGCTGATTATGGTCGCGGGTCACGATCAGCCCAAATGGGCGAGGCCAACATCGTTGTGGTCCGACGAAGAAGATCTGTTCGACGCACTTGATCTCGATTTCTCGTCCAACGAAACCGTATTTCTCAACAACGCGTCAATCGACGAGGCGAACAACGACGAAGACGGTGCAACAGACGCATCCGATATTCCGTGGGCAAACCTCAAAAACCATAATCGCGAACCGTTGACTCTCTTGAGCACGAGTTCACAACCGGTCTTTGGCGTTGCACCAGAGCTTTCCACGCGCCGATATCCTCAGGCCCGACGCGGCGTAACGCTCACGAACACCGCTGACAGCCCCCGACTCTGGCCCGTATTTGTCGACAATGAAAACTCGACCACCGCGATGTACAGAACCGAGCGCGGATCTGGAACCGTGTGGATATCGCTTTATCCAGAAATCATATCCAACGCGACTCTGGGCAATGGCGATAATTCTGCATTTATTGCCGAACTGATATCACGCACGGTCGCTGACGATGGAGTCGTACTGTTCGATGACTTTCACTTTGGCCTGTCGAATATCTATGACGACGAGGCGTTCTACAGAGACAGTCGACTGCATCGAACCCTCGCTTTGCTTGGAGCACTGTGGCTGTTGTGGGTTGCCGGACGCAGCACAAGACTCGCACCCGTTCGCCGCAATGCGACAAGGCCTTCCGTAAAACGCCTCATCAAGGCAACCGGGGGCCTGTATGCACGGATGCTTGGTCGCTCTGAAGCGGCCAGCGCGATTTTGCTGCATTTCCAGCGCGATGTTCAAAAGAGACTGCGGATATCTGACGCCAGCGATTTCTGGCCTGCGTTGTCCGCACAACTTGGGGATGAGCACCCGGCTGTCGAGCAGCTCAAAACCCTCGCCAGAGCAATCGACTCGGGTCGCAAGCCATCTTTGACCAAACTGTCGCGGGCGATCTCTGACGTTCGCCGCGATCTTGCATAACTCAATCACAGGACAATATTGTCATGACCACACCTGCTGAAAACTTCGCACAATCTCTCGCCAAAAGTCTGCACGAGGTTGTGTTTGGAATGGACGATGCCATTCACGGCATAGGCGTCTGTTTGATCGCCGGCGGTCATGTATTGCTTGAAGGCGCTCCCGGGCTGGGGAAAACCCTCGTTGCAAAATCACTTGCGAAACGCCTGGGAAGAAGTTTCGGTCGCGTGCAGTGCACGGCAGATTTGATGCCGTCAGATCTGACCGGTATCCACGTCTTCAACAAGAACACCAACAAATTCGAACTGGTCGCAGGTCCGCTGTTTGCCGACGTCATCCTGGTCGACGAGATCAATCGTACCGGTCCTAAAACGCAGTCAGCTCTGTTACAGGCGATGGAAGAGCAGATGATTTCTCTCGATCGGGAAACCTATGAACTGTCGCCGGACATGCTGGTGATCGCGACGCAGAATCCGCACGAATTTGAAGGCACCTATCCGCTGATCGAATCCCAGCT
>CALHMG010000219.1 GCA_938034705.1 uncultured Gammaproteobacteria bacterium | reverse complement strand
GCTTGAACTCTTCTGAGTGATTTCTTCTTTTGGGCATGACGCTCCTCCGTGGCCATTATTGACCTTTTCGTAAGCGTCCGCATTAGCGGGGCAAAACCCGAGGCCTTTCAATGAAGTGCTTCAATACTTCGCGATGGAGCGGTTTTTATACCGACTCGCGCAATCGGAACACGCAGGTTCAATCATTTTAAAAGGCGCGCTTCTGTTTCGTGTTTGGGAGAGATTCGTCCGTAAGGTGCGTTGATTCCCCTGGGGTTTGTCGGTTTTGAGCTCCGCCGACGTTGATAGCGGTTCGCTAAAGGCCACGCCTTACTGTAGGTACTTCTGGTGGTACTTTCAGTGGCGACTCGAAGCACTAGTTCGGTCGTTAAAGGGAGTCATGGATAGGTATTTCTCCTTACCGACGAACCTGTCCAGTTGAATACACGTAGTACCTTCATCGGCCAGAACCACTGACGACGCGGTTTATCAGTCTAGTTATGTGTCGACGTACGGTGAGGCGTTATTGTTACGGTGCGATGTCGGTCGCCCCTTGGGTGGAAGCGACACCCATCCAGCACGAACCAATGGAACTGGTCATGACAACAAAGATTCAACAAAACACCAAACTCGTTCTTGAACCACGACAAGAGGCGCTGAATCGCATCACCACCCGGTTGGTTGTTGCGATCGTTGTTCCACTGTTGATCATTGGCGCAATTGCCTATCTGGTGCTCCCGGGCACAGACCAGGAACACGCTTTCTTGATGCTAATGTCCTTTCTCGTGGGCGTACTTGGCGGATTTATCAGTGTGCAACAGCGCTTACCCAAAGCCACGCTGGGAGAGTTAACGGCGCTGTCGATGTCATGGTCATCGTTAATAATGATGCCCGTAACCGGGGGCGTCTTCGCGATGCTGCTGTACCTGATGTTTTCTGCACAGATTCTTACAGGTCCACTTTTCCCCGCTTTCAGTTACCCGGAATTCGGTGATTCGCTAAAAGTTGTCGAGAATGTGCGACTGGCAATCTTCAAAACGGCGCCAGAAACGGCAGTGGATCTGTCCAAGATTCTGTTCTGGTCGTTCGTCGCAGGTTTTCTCGAGCGCTTCGTTCCGCGACTACTCCGTGAGCAGTCAACTGGAGCCATTAGCGTAAATGACAAGATCATTCTGCATCATCTCGAGCAACCTCGAACAGCAGTCGACAGTTCATTGAATCGCAAACACAGCCAGGACTCTTCCAACCATAATCTGACCGATACAGACAACCCGAGTACACACCCGACAGCGTCGACCACGCGTAAAGTATCCTGAGAATCTGTCGCTGGCGAATTCCCAATTGTCGCCATTTTTGCAGAACAAGTGCAGTCTTGCTGGATGTGTACAGCCCACATTCTGGCTCGTCCAACGACGAGATTCTATCGTCTGTATTCGTTCGCCAAAGCTCGTTGCAAGCCGCGCCTGACTGTGGATACCGTCATACTTCTGTGTCCTCGGCGACCCTGCGATCGCCAGCGGGCCAGAAGACAGGCCGCGACGAATTTGCTTCGTCCGGCCTTGTTTTTTTTGGGCGTGATTTTAATGCTTGGCGGGGGAAATCGAAGGTAGGACGTAGTCCGACCGCAGATGTGCACCGCGACCACCATTTTGAAGATCGGGCCTGAAATCCAGTGACTGCGGCTCACTCGTAGGGGCTTTCTGCATTGCGTGCCCAGACAACCACGTAACCTGACTGCATTGGCGAATAGTTGCCAAACGTTTTCGGGTAGATCGCGACGCATGAGACAACGCCATCCGAGGTTCGCGGTGTTTACTCAAATCCTCAACCAGGCTCAATCCACAGCAAGCCATTCAAGGGCGAACTTTCGAAAAGCTGCACTCTTCGGAGCTTCGATTCGATACACCCAAAAAGACGACCTGACTAAACGGTCTTGAAAAACTATTGGGATTAGTTAACTCTGATCACATAATCCTCGATGTTCGGATGGTGCTCTATGCCCCTCAAACATAATCCCGGAAAGGAACGACGAAGAAGCGCCTTACGCAAACTACTTTTGCCCGTAACGCTTGGCTTGCCGATTGTCTGGAAAGCGCCAATCATTGCTGGCGTCATTCTACCTGCACATGCACAAACGTCGTCCGTTACAGCTGGCTTTGCCATGAACCCGGAGGGCTCGACTGACACACGTCAGTGTTCAGATGGGATCAACGGTGGCTTTACTGGGTTGTACGAGTTCTATTTTGTGAACCCAAGCGACTTTGTGATTCTAGATGCGATTACTTTCGCTGATCCAGATACGATTTTGTTAGTTCCAACTGCTGCGGAATTTCCAATTCTCTGTAAACACAGCCAGACCTTGGGAATTCGTCAAGGGGAGGTTGCCGACTGCACCGTTGCCGTTCCCGGCGTGCTAGATCACGGCTCATCCCCGATTTTTCACTTTCGAGGCTTCCCACCGGGCAACTCGCTCGAGTGGTCGCCCACCGGGCCGGTGTATAACGCTTAGGTATTCACCAAACGGGCCAGATTTTCTAGTGCGCAAACATGGTGACGTTGTTGATTTCGTCAGTTTTCTGTCGCCTTGCAATCATCATGTGTTTTCGTTGAAGTCGCCTCCAGCTCCAGTTCTCGACGTGGTTCGACTGGAGACTCACACCGCGTCCACCAAAATCTATTTTTTTAGGCAACAGGCTTCATCGCGCACCCAGCTCCACGTTTCTGCAATATGCGAACTTTTGAAATGCGTCGTGCCCAAGATTAATCAGCCTTAAGACCCTTGTGCCGTATTCAAGCGCCCTGTGCACAGCACTTGTCGAACTTACGCATCAATCAGGCTTGGGAAGAAACGTTATACTTCCCGAAATTCACGCGACTGGGCGGACAAAACCTCATGGATAACCAACAGACTACTCACAGACTCGAGCGCGCCAAAAAGCTCTCCAGGCAGGACGTACAAGAACGCGTGAGCCTCAGCAGCGTGGAAAATTCGCTCATTGAGTTTGGCGTTGCCATCGGTATGAAAGCCGAAGCAAGTGTGTTGGAAGAAGTAATCGCAAGCGCGCGCACTGCTGGCGTATCGCGTGACATGTTAAGTGACACTGTGCTGCATCTTGGTGCCTATGTTGGCCTGTCGGGCGTTACGCCGGCGGCCCATGTGCTGGATTCGTATTGGCCAGATGAATCGGATGCAGACGCAAATGAAGATCTCGATCATGCGGCGCGATACGAACGCGGGATTGCGAAATACGGCGAACTCAATGCAAGTGCGCTTGATAATATCCGGGCGGCATTCGGTGACATCGCGGGCCATTTGATCGATGCAACGTTCAGTAGCTTTTACGATACTTTCGGTGCGTCAAAACTGCCCGTAACAACCAAACAAATGATCACGGTGGGAACCCTTGCCGGGGCCGGGAACGCGGCGCCTCAACTTCAGTTCCATGTCGGCGCCGCTCTGAACGTTGGCGTTACCCAGGCCCAGATAATCGACATACTATTGCTCGTGCAGGCACATGCAGGGATGCCCGCTGCCTACAATGGTTTAATCGCGACCAAGGCCGCAATTGAAGCGGGAACCACCGCGAGCCCGGGCTATCGTTGATTGCACTTAAGTCGACATCGATTGGTGTAGATGCCGTAGTCAGCACGCGTTTTGGCGAAAATTGCCGCTTGCGCGACGCATAAAGGACGTTGAACGCGATCACCATATAGTAGGCGTTTTCGGTGTTCGCTCGCTATCGGTTGTTGATGACGTTATCCCTTGTTTGTTCGTTGCAGTTCGCCAGGAGCTACTCCTTACAAGGTGGAATTGAGCACAAGCCCCCTGTCAGCCAAGACCCGCGCGCTTTAACGCTTCAACTACGCGACTCTCAAGACCTTTCTGAAAGTCCGGTTGAACAAGATCAACGTCCTTCGAGTTGAGAGTTTTCACATCTCGGTTCTTGAAGTCGATTCGACTCGTTTCTACAGGCCACTGATTTTCGCTGTAGCCGGTGATCTCCAGCGCGCTCGTGTCGATGACGGTGATGATGTAGTTGGAAAACACGTAATCGCGGCAGACACCTAACCCGCAACGTGTCAGCAGGCCGAACCCTTCTGCGCCAACACCGACATCGGAATCTACTTGGCCTCGCCAGGGAACAACGGCAACAATATCGTCCAGCTGTTGCTCTGTGGCCGCCTGTCGAATAGTCGCCTTAATATCATCTCGAAGCTTGGGGCCAGACCAGCCCATCCTGGACAGACTGGTGCCTGGAGCGAGCAGCGTTTTATTGGATATGCGATGCACAGTGGCCGAGCCTCGACCATCAAATGAGTCTCTGACAATTGCGCTCAACATATCTGTAACAGGCCAGCTAGACGCACGTTCAGCTTCGCTGTTGTTGAACGCAGTCAGTCCAATATGGATGTGAGTTGCCTGTTCGCCCCCGATAGCCATGACGCCTATGCGCGGGCTTTCCTTGGCGACTGTCGCCGGCGGGGGCGACGTCGTTGCACAGCCTGACAGGATGACAACGATCATCGCGCCAACAGTTGTTACCAATCTTCGTTTGTTCATAGGCTCGATCTCGGGTATCCGCGCTGATGGCGTGGTCTGTTACTTAATGTTGCCCGCGCGACAATGACCGTCAATGTGGATGGCATGTGGATAGGAAGATTTCCTAAACGCATAAACCTGAGCAAGAAAGATCCAAAGTGGCGTAGCTCGATAGTTATTTCCTCCCTTTGGCGGGCGAGCTACTGTTTATCGCGTGTTTCGTCAGAACAATTAGTCTTGCTCGACGTCAACACGCCACGCCCAGGTGTTTCAACGACGAAATTCTATCGTACGTGTTTGTGCGCCGAAGCCTGTTACAAGCCGCGCCTGATTTGAGGGTACCTCTGTAAGTATCCCTGAAAAGTATCCGCAATCTAGACCCCCGGAACTTTGTCTTTCAAATTGAGGCATCTTTGGGAATAGAACAGACTCCCGGACGGCCATAACTGTTTTTCGAGCGCAAACGGATGAGTGTATTGTTCATCGCTTTTACCCATCGCCGCTTCTTGGATATCTACATCTCAACCACAAGTCGCTTGCTGCGTGCATTGGAAAGTAGTTTTGCGGCACACTGGCTGTTTCGAATCGTAAATCATGCCTGGGATCGCTGGTCGGATGAAAAGTCCCAACTACATTGTGGGTGTCGGTCAGTGATGACAGGCTCTTCGCCCTCCCAAGGTGATGAACTCCGACTGGCGTCGGAATGTAAAACACCTCGGGGCTTTCCTCTCAGAGCCCCGAGGTAATTTCCCCAACTACTTTTTTTTGGGGTCAGATCAGAACTGTTCGCTTCAGGTCTTCTTCGCCCAAGCCACACACCACCCCTTGGCCGCAACGGCTTTGCCGGGGAAAATACTGCAAGGCCCGTAATCAGAATCCGCAGCCCCGGTATAGAGCGCGCAGTTGTCACAGAAATTGTTGGCGTTCGCGTCACCGGCGCGCTGGGGGAATTTAGCGACATCAACCTGTGTGGCGTCGATCTTGTAGCCGAGCGGCAGCGCGGTGGCGTCGTCCTCAGCCAGTTTGGGTAAATCCGAGGCGTGAGCGCGATTCGCGGAGAAAGCCACCAGTACGGTAGCCGCGCCAGTCGCGGCAAGAATTGAGCGTCGAGTCAGGTTTTTCGATGAAGTCATTGTCGTCTCAAGGCCTTTAGAAAATGAATTTGACCTCGTATACGCAGGCCAAAGCGAAGCGGATCAAAGGCGTGCGACAGGTTCGATGACAAAGACTGTTTAGAGGACACCCGGACGACGCTCAGTTCGCCATCGGCGCGCGCATTCGCTCAAAACCCCTTCATTCCACAGGGCATCTTGATGGTGCTTTGTTGGCGGCTCAGATCTAAGTAACGAACCGGGTCACTTTGGGTCCAATTCGCTGAACGCCGTCTCCACCGATACGTGAAAGTCCGTCGATGACGACTGCCGAAACACAGTTATATATATGGAAGCCCGGTGAGATCGAAAATCACTACGATCTCACCGAACTTTCACGCGGAAGTTCAACGTAACGGCGGGGAGCATGAGCACCGTGATCTCCCGGCTCGAATCCCTTGGTCTCGTCACCCGCTACCGGGAATCCGACGAGCAGCGCAGCGACGTCTTAAGTCTCACGGATGCCCGGCGCGCCCAACTTGGCGACATCCGGCGGGAGTGGTGAAAGATCGACCTGCAGATTGAGGCGGCGATGGGTGAGGAACAGGCAACGACGCTCGGCGCAATTATCTAGGAGCTAAAGTTCGCGCTCGGGGGTCGTGTCCCGGGCACTTCACGCCCAGGGAATAAACGCACGTCAGGCCGCTAACCCTGCCCCACGCGAGCCAAGCATCGTCGATGCCCGTCACTTCTGGGACTCATCGATAGGCTATCAGATTCCACACGACAGACGCTGGTCGAAGGCAAGTCGGCTAAGCCGCTGGCTTGTGAGAACACGTCACCGATTCCAATTAACACTGGCTCGTCGTAACCGAGTTTCTGCACACCGACTTCAATATCCGCGAGCGTTCCCCGCCAGCTGCGCCCGTGCGCGCTACTTACTGACGTGCAGACAACCGTCGCGGTTGCTTTGTCCATTCCGTGTTGCAGCAGCGCGCGCTTGATCTCGGCCGCTGTCCTGCCGCCCATATAAAATATCGTACTCGCGGTGGGGTCTGCCACGGACTGCCAGTTAACATCCATGGGCAGTGATCCGTGTTTTGAGTGTCCGGTTACGAACCGGACACTGTGTGCGTGGTTACGATGTGTCAGTGAGACGCCAAGTTGCGCAGCCATCGCCGAAGCAGCGGTAATACCCGGCTCGATTGACCACGCGATCTGCTCTCGCTCAAGGAAAGCTATTTCTTCGCCGAGGCGACCGAATATCACCGGGTCGCCAGACTTTAATCGAACCACATGCTTACCCGCTTTGGCCAGCTTGACCATCAA
>CALHMG010000218.1 GCA_938034705.1 uncultured Gammaproteobacteria bacterium | reverse complement strand
CATGTAACGTGCACGATCCGAGGCGAGAAAAAGAATCACATCAACGATGTCTTCAGGCTGCGCAATGCGACCGAGCGGCACGGTGTCGCCAAGCTCTTTGACCGCCGTCGCTGGATTCAGTCCACGTACGACAAACCCCGTGCGCAACATAGGTGTATCAACTTCGTTGGGGCAAACCGCGTTCACACGAATATTCTGGTGCGCATGATCCTGCCCCATGCACTGCGTCAAAGACGCCAGCGCGGCTTTCGTCATGCAGTAAACAGCGTGAGCCGGGCCAGGGCGAACACCCCAGCAGGACGCAGTGTTAACTATGGCACCTCCTCCGCCTCCAGCCATGACCGGAATCGCCTGTCGTGACAATCGAAAAGGCGCTTCTACATTCACGGCCAATGACAGTCGCAAATCTTCGTCTGTTGTCTCGGTCACGACGCCACGGCGCATTACCCCGGCATTGTTGATCAGAATGTCGAGCCCACCCAGCTGACTCTGCGTCTCGTCGACGAGTGAGTTCGTGAACTCCGGGTCGGCAAGGTCACCGTAAACGGCCCGGCGAGCGCCAATATCGCTGCCCGCGAGATCAGTCGCCACCACGCTGGCACCCGCGCTCTCGAACGCTTGGACTGCCGCACGGCCTATACCGCCCGCAGCCCCGGTCACCAACACACGCTTTTCGGCAAATTCGTTACTTAACATGGGTCATCACTATCGTACGTTAAGGATGTTCTAACTCGAGATGCTCGCCGATGCAGAAGTTCCAGGGCATCGCCAATCGATGACGCAGACGAAACTGGCAGAGACCGGTGACGGTTCAGTGCGTGTTGTTCAACGCGTCCACTGCCGGTATTTCCTGTTCGCGCCGACTGATGTAGGCAAGCAGCTCCTCGTTTACAGACGGATCCAGGGCAGGCTCAACGTACTCGTTGAGCATCTTGCGCGCCTGCTTAAGCGCTCGGGCGGTGATTTCCTCGCTGCCGTCCGCGATCCACTGCTCAACAGAGTTGTTGTCAAACAGCTCTGGCATAAAAAATGCACGTTCAAAATTGGCCAGCGTGTGTGGATGACCCAGATAGTGTCCACCGGGACCAATATCGCTGACCGAAGCGAGCGCTTCATCAAAATCGTCCCAGCGCACCCCCTCCGCCATGCGATGTCCCATCGCGCACTGTTCCGCGTCCACCATGAATTTTGCGACCGAACAGTGCATTCCGGCCTCGTTCCAGCCAGCCGAGTGCCACATATAGTTTGCGCCTGAAAGCAGCACCGCCATCATCGTCGAGGCGCTCTCGTATCCAGCCTGGGCGTCGAACGTTTTGGCACCGCCCAACGTGTTCGACGTGCGCCACGGCACATCGTAGTAGCGCGCCATCTGCCCAATCATGAAATTCATCAAACTGATTTCAGGCGTCCCCGCCATCGGCGCACCGCTGCTCATGTTCACGGTCGAAAGATAATGTCCGTAAATCGCCGGGCATCCCTTTCGAACAACCTGAGTGTAAGCAAGCGCCGACAGCGCCTCGGCGTTGAGTTGCGCCACAGCCGGCGCGGTCGAGGCAGGCGTGTTGGCACCACCAAGCACAAAAGGCGAACAGAGCACGGGCTGATTGCGTCGATTGAACGCTCGCATTGCCCCCAGCATTACCTCATCCCAGACTAGCGGTGAGTTGCCGTTACAGTTACCGGTGACTACATAATTATTCTCAAGAAAATCGTCCCCGCCAAACAAAATTGCACACATGTCGAGCACGTCTTCGGCGTTTTTCGGTGACGTCGTCATGCCCATGAACATTTTGTCTGAATGCTTCATTGACGAGTACGTGATCTGCAAATGCCTGTGCGAAATCGCGTAGTCCATCGGCTCGACAATGTGATGTGCTGAGGAATGCATCGCTGGCAGCATCTGACTCAGCTTGTGAAACATGGCCAGATCATCAAGAGTCGGTCCTCGACGCACATCGTCCAGGTCACGAAGATAAGGCGCACCTGTCATCGGCACAAACACGCAGGCGTTGCCACCGATATCGACATTATGTTCGCGATTTCGCGCGGTGTACTGAATGGTTGACGGAATCGTGCTTACAAGTTCACGAACAAGGCCTCGGTCGAGATGTACGCGATCACCGTCACGAACATCGGCGCCGGCACGCTTCCAGTCTTGTACGGCAACGTCATCTCGAAACACTACGCCGACATTCTCAAGTATGTCCATGGACGCGTTGTCGATTTTCTCGACCTGCTCCTGATCCATGGGCTCCACAAGCGGTAGCTTTCGGCGAAGCGTTGGAAGCATTTCGACCTTGGGCACGCTGCGAACAATTCGTCTTGAACTGCGCCCGCCTCTTCGTGTTCCCTGACTCTCGGCACTCATATGGCTTGTTCGTCCTGCAATGACTCTGAATATCGATTCAGTATTTTTGTGGGCCACCTGCTGCCGGGACAGCCCGCCTGATCGTCAACTGGAAACGCGACGTGAGAGGCAAATTGTAAGGCACTTTCACTAGTGTGTACCCGTACCCAGCAACACAATGGCAGAAACAGCACACGCCGTTCCGATCACTTTGCGCCGGGTCAGTGGTTCCATTCCGGTCAAAAACGCGATACCGAGTGCAGCCACAAACCCCATATTGGAAATAGGTACCACAATGCTGGCGTCGCCATGTATCAACGCGTGAGTGATCAGGGAAACAACGCCAAACACCAGCACCCCGATCACAACACAGTAGGCGACAACATCCCCGCCGGACCAGCGAACCTCCTGCTCCCGCCCCAGTGCGTAGAGCGGACCGCCAATGCACCAGCCCACCGCGGCCAGCAAAATCATGGTGTCCGCGTGGGCGAGCTGCTGCAGCCCCAGCTTGGTCACAAATCCGTAGCACGCGCGGACGACGCACGCCGTGATCACGAGCCAGATAGCCAGCGAGGCGCCAGCGCGCTCACCCGAGGACTGGTGCAGTACAAGAACGGCAACAATTGCCATCACTACGCCAGCGACTTCGAGCCAGCCCAGATCTTCTGCGAGAAACAACACAGCAAGCAGCACCAGCGGCAC
The DNA here is from genome assembly GCA_938034705.1 of uncultured Gammaproteobacteria bacterium. GTDB lineage: Bacteria > Pseudomonadota > Gammaproteobacteria > Arenicellales > CALHMG01 > CALHMG01. The sequence continues at coordinate 1,256 of CALHMG010000218.1, read as the reverse complement.
GGTGTTGAGTCGATACACCGTCGAAGCAAGACTGACCGGCAGGCGCGCCATGGATTCAATCAACAGAATGTTTGATGCGGTTACGCAAACGGCCGCGACCGCTCCATAGATGAGAGTCGGCTGATCAAAAACGAAGTCGACGTCACGTAACCACATCGAAGCGACGTGCAGGATCATCCAGACGACCCCAACTCCGAAAATCAATACGCCGGCCGAGCGTGCGCCGCTGGAATATCTCTTGAGAGCAATGTCGAGCACACCGGCGACAAGCAGGCAGCTTAGAGCGAGAACGAGCGCGATGTTGTTCAACAGGTTTCCTCGGTCGCTGGACAATCAAGGCGCCAAAACAGAAATACCGTGTGTGCGGTTCTGTTGCTGGATCAGCGGCTTATTCGTGAGTTCCAGACCAGCAGGAAGTTTCGTCCGCAGACAACGACCTCCCTTGCCTCCGATGCTACGTTATCCGAAAGGCTTGTAACTGATGGATTGGGTAACCTGCCGGCTGCCGAGACCGGCCTACGAGTGTAATAATGGACTGCCACTCTTCCACCATGAAAGAAAAGTCCATGCCGCATACCCCTGTCGATCCTGCCCAGTTACCCGAAATGGGCACACCCAACTACACCCACGCGATGCATACAGAGAACGCAACACGCTGGCTGCATATTGCAGGCCAGGTCGGAGTTCTCGCCGACGGCAGTACCGCGAAGGGCATAGACGCGCAGTGTGACGCTGTCTTCGCGAACATTGGCAATTTGCTCAGTGCGGCCGACATGACGGTTGACGACATCTGTCACTTACGTATCTATCTGCTGGATCGCGACGACATTCCATCTTTGCGACGAGCTCGCACCGCTCTCTTTGGGGATCGTGTGGTACCGAGCACACTGATACTCGTGTCAGGTCTCGTAGACCCGGAGTGGCGCGTCGAGGTTGAATTCGTAGCCGCACGGTAGGCGGCTACGCCGGACAATCCGGTCTATCTGAGGTCAGCCGCAGCAGCTGCCGCCTGACCGTCGACCGATAAGGTCGCGTACCTGGGTCGTTTGCAATCCGTAGCGGCGTGCGATTTTCGGCAACGGAAATCGCTGATACTGATAGAGCATGGTCATGCGGTAGACATCGTCATCACTGACAGGCCGTCCGGTGTTGGCATTGACGTAACGTCGATTATCTCGCTTGGCCATCTTCAGCCTTTGCCAACGACTCCAGGACGAGCCGGTGAAATTGGTGCACGCCATGCTCGGCCGTGCCGG
>CALHMG010000217.1 GCA_938034705.1 uncultured Gammaproteobacteria bacterium | reverse complement strand
CACCAGACTCTCAATACCATAGCTCAGCCGACCAACCGTCGTCCGACTGATAATCCGAAAATATCGACTTTTTTCGTCAAAAAGCCGCCTGGGGTCGACGCCAAGGGCCGGCAGACTCTCCAGAAACGTCTGTTCAAAGTTGTTGATGCCGTTGTCCCCACGAAGGTCCTTGAGCGTCCCGCTCTCGGCCTGGGAGATGAACTCCGGCTCACCCCCGGCGGCACGGAATATCGTGCGGAAAACGAGCGGATCACATGTGTTTGCGTTGATCCTCGCGCCAAAGCTCGGCAGCGCGGTAACGTAGGGTCGGAGCTTGGCGATCGTCTTGGCATCAAATCCCTTGATCTTGCGCAACTCGGACAGATCCTCGATCAGTCGGTTAGCGGCCCGATAAGGCGGATCCTCCGACTGGTACTCGTTATCTTCTGCAGCCATCTCCGAAAGACGTTGTTGCTCGGTGTCCGCGTCGAGCCATTCTTCGATCGCGAATCGAAGCTGATCGTCAACGCCGACAGACTGAAGCAGCCCCTGGAAGGCGAACAGCCAGACCTGGTGGTCGGACAGCTGGATTTCGCCATCTTCGTTAGGCTCAACCGGACGTCGGTCTTCCTTTTTCGAGACCAGCAGGTTGTTGATGTTAAACCTCGCCGACTCGTCAATGATCTCGATGGATACTTGCGCATCGGGAATCGCCACCGGTGGCTCTTTAATCTCGTTCCACTTCTCTTTGAGGTGATCGTTCACCGGGAGATTGGCGGCCCGGTCTTTGCCAAGGTCATCCTCAAGATCCTGACGCAGTACCGCAAGCGCCCACTGTTCCCCGGTTAACGCGGACTGATAACCCTGTTCGGCCTGAACCGCGTTGGCCGTTTTGCGAATCGCGATGTGCTCGCTTTCAAGCATGAACGCGGCAAGGGTCGTCATCAGCGCAAGTATCAACATCACGGTAACGACCGCGAGTCCCCGCTGCTTCGTCATCGTTAAGCTATGCGTCATCCCTGCTCGCCTCCGACGTCTTCGGGCTGATCCGGATCGAACTCGTCCGGATCCAGTTCCTCACGATCAATTTCTTCTTCCGGTGGCTCAACGTCTACGCCCGGTGGATCCTCCGGTACACCCTCGTACGCGGGGTTGTCCGGATCCTGGGTTGGATCGTAGTTAGGGTCCGTGTACTGCGGACTGTTGGGATCCAGTGCCGGATCGTAATTCGGACTATTGGGATCGGAAGGATCACCTTGGTAATCCGGATCGGTATACATCGGGCTGTTCGGATCAAGCGCCGGGTCATAGTTCGGGCTTGAAGGATTCGTTGGATCGTAAATGCCCTGATCCGAAACGTCTGGATCTGGCGCGCCCGGAGGCGGCGGTCGGTCGTCATCGTTGAGGTCGGGATCACGCTCTGCGTCCTGGAAGTCGGGCGAATTCGGATCGTTGATATCATCGTTGATATTGCCGTTGTCCTCATCCGGGTCCTGGGACTCTGGACGAGGTCGGTTCGGGCGATTGCCTGTGGGGCCGGTGTTCGCATTGTCGGGGGCAACAAAATCAGGCGGCTCCCATGCAATGGGTGGCGCGGCAATCTCGAGTACACGCGTAAACGTGCGGCCATTTTCCAGCGACATGACAACCTCAAGACCGTCAGGCGCGCCGTCCAGCGTCGCGCCACCAAGACTTGGCTTGTCCGGGTTGGCGCTGCGGGTAAAGGCTTCATCGGAGTCCGGCCACGTTCCCGTCGTGTCCACCTTCTGCGTTTCCGTATTGATGGAGAGCGCGGTTACCTTAAACTCCTCCACGCCGCCGATAACGCGTCTCTTCTTCTCGATACTGTCCGCGTCTCGATCCAGTACGTTCCACACGATTCGATACAGATCGGTGCCTTCGAGGCGATAGGCCACCCGCACCAGACTCTGATCGCTGCGAACGTCGTCGACTTTCTTGAGCGAAGTTTCGGACCCGTCGCTGTCATCATCTTCGGATTTTTTCTCGGGCATCGGAGGCCGAGGGACACTGGTCGTCATCCTCAGTTTCTCGCCTGCCACGATAGGTGAAGTCGCGCTCACCACAAATGCACCTTCAGGTTCGCCGTTGTCGTCCCGTACGGGTCGGGGAACGGCAAAGCGCACATCACGCTCGATAAAAGCGAGAGCCAGCTGAATTTCGCCGAGCGCCTTGTGTTTCGCTTCGATGCGATCGCGGTTGTCCAGAAAACCGTTCAGGCTTCCGTAGGCGACAGCAGACATGACGGCGAAAATGCCGATGGCGATAACCATCTCAAGGAGGGTAAAACCATGCTGGTCTCGGGAAGTCGCGGTGAAACTGATCATCCGTCTCCCCCCGCCGTGTTCACCTGTCTCACCCCATCAGCTTCGCCGAGCGTGTCCTTTTTCTTCTGGGTTTGTTTTACAACGTACGAGAACAGCGTGGCCGCGCGGTTCGTCTGGTTTTTGTCCGTGAACACCTCGACATCAACACGTACGGCGTTCTCGACACCGGTCTCGGAGACATTCTCGTTCACAAGCCAGGTTCGACCACCCATGACAACTTCGGAACTTGAGCCACCAACGGGTGGTGGTGTGTAGCGATTGGCCAGACGAATTTCTGAAATGCGATTTGATGCTACCCACGTTCCGAGAATTCGATCTTCGGTGTACTGGGCAACGTCGATTGAGCGCGTCACCGCTTTCGCCGTGGCGACAATGCCTACCGCGACAATGGCAAGGGCGACAAGCACCTCGATCAGGGTAAAGCCAGACTGTCTCGATGCAGCAGGCGAATGAACTGCGCGCACGGCCATCATGAGCCGGCTCCAGGGATGCGAATGTCGACGTTGTCGTTGTCGTCAACAAACACCTCGAATACCGCTTCCCCGCCTTCAAACTTGACCTTAAAGGGGGTGATAGTGCCCATGGGTTCGACCATGACAAGGCCAGCGGGTGTGCCTTCAGTTGCTTCGCCGATGTCCATTCGCAATGACAATCCTTCGCGTAACGTGCGTTCACGCAACGTGTCGTCATCCGCAGCATCCTGCCAGCCGTCACTGTAGGTCAGGAACTTGTAACTGTTGGCCTGGTCATCGACCATGACCCCAAGCAGGCGCCCGGTAACCACGCTCTCTTCGCGAATATGATTAATGAGCGCAGTGAAACGTTTGGCTTCAAGATCGGCCAGTCTTTCAACATCCCGGCCAAGATTAACGCTGACAAAATAGACCGTAATGGCGATCAGAAAGACGACCACCAGGATTTCGATCATTGTGAAACCGGCGTTTTTTTTGATGCCCGCCCCCGATCCGGGTTTACTGGGTCTGGAACAACACATGATCACTTGAACGCAGGTTCACGCGCAGCCAAGCGCGAGTCCTTTAGCCCTGTGGGTTTACCCAGTTGCCGATATCGGCGTTAGCCCCTTCGCCCCCGGGCTGTCCGTCCGCGCCGTAGGACCAGACATCAAACTCGCCATTTCGCCCTGGGGACAGATATTGATACGGATTGCCCCACGGGTCGGTCGGAAGCTGATCGACATAGCCACCCTGCTTCCAGTTTTTGGCTCCGCCGGGTTGACTCACGAGAGCCTCAATACCCTGATCGGTTGTCGGATAGTTAAAGTTGTCGAGCTTGTAGAGCTTGAACGCGCTGGTCAGCGCCTGAATGTCGCTCTTGACCGCCGCCTGGTAGGCGTCGTCGGTTCGATTCAATACACGCGGCAGTACCAGCGTGGCGAGCACACCGATAATCACCACAACCACCATCACTTCGATAAGCGTAAAGCCTGCGCTTCGCTTTGCATTCATTTTAGTTATCACCCTATCAACGTATTCAAATCAAAAATCGGCATCAGAATTGCCAGTACGATTGTGAGCACGATGGCGCCCATCACAAGAATCATGATTGGCTCGAACAAACCCACGATCACGCCTATGCGTGCCTCGAGTTCTCGCTCCATCGCCATCGCGGATTTATCCAGCATTTCGTCGAGCTTTCCGCTCGATTCACCACTCGTGACCATCTGGACCAGCAGCGGTGGAAATCTTCCGGTTCGTTGCAGCGCGCGGCCAAGCGACACGCCTTCCTGAACCTCCGTGGCGGCTTTTTGCAGCGCCCGTCGCATAACGAGATTGGAAACAACACCCTCACTGGCTTTCATCGAAGACAGCAGAGGCACTCCGCTGCCCACCATGATCGCCAGCGTACGACCAAATCGTGCACTGTTTACCGTGCGAACCATCTTCTTGAAGCCCGGCAGCTTGAGCAAAAAACCGTGCAGTTTTTCTTTAGGGCCTTCGTTCTTGAAAAACAGCATGAACGCAATCAGACCGATGCCAGCCGCGATCAGCACAACCAGACCCCACTGCTGCAGGAACTCACTGAACGCAATCAGCATCCGCGTCAGCAGCGGCAGTTCGGCGCCTGTGTCGTCGAAAACCTTTACAACTTTGGGCACGACAAAAATCAGCAGGGCCACAACAATCGATATCGCGGTCAGGATCAAAAAGAACGGATATACCAGCGCCATGGAGATACGCTGTTTAAGACCATGGCTCGTCTCGGTGTAGTCGGCGAGCCTTTCAAGGACCAGATCAAGATGGCCAGTTTCTTCGCCTGCGGCGACAGACGAGGTGTAAAGATCCGGGAACGTTCGCGGAAACTGGCGCATCGCATCCGCGAGTGTCAGTCCTTCCATCACGTTCGAGCGCACCGCCGACAGTGTGGACTTCGAAGAATGCGTCTCGGCCTGAGCAATCAACGCGCTCAAAGCGTCTTCGATTGTCAGTCCGGAGTTAAGCAGCGTCGAGAACTGTCGTGTGATCACTGACAGTTCGGCGGAGCTCATTTTGGTTCTTGATGTTCGTGGCCCACGCGAACCCGATGACCCGGAGCTGCGCCCGGAACCTTTTTCCCGAACGGGCTCCACAGAAATCGGGGTCAGTCCCTCGTCTCTCAGCTGGGAACGAACCTGTCGTGCCGTGTCGCCGGTCGCAACACCACGTTTGGTTTTTCCTCGCGCATCCAGCGCCTGGTAGTCGAAAGCACCCATGTACTGATTAACGTCCTGCCAACAAGATCGGGGTTAAGTGCACCTGGGCACACAAGTTCTGAAATACCGGGAGATCTGCCCTGCCGCACGCGACAGCTAAATGCTTCGAAGACTTCATCAGGAAAGTCTCACGAATCCTGCGTGACCCGGAGCACCTCGTCGATGCTGGTTTCACCGCGAAGCACACGACCGAAACCGTTCTGTGCAAGCGACAAACTCTTCTTGCGCAGGTGTCGGCCCATCTCTTCTTCACTGGCCTGATCGTGTATCAGCGTACGCAGGCCATCGTCGACAACAATCAACTCAAAGATACCGCGACGACCGCGATAGCCAATGCCCTCGCACTTTTCGCAACCAACGGGCCTGTAGACCATCGTCTCGTCGGACTCGTCGAGGCCAAGCACACGGCGCTGTTCGCCTTCGGGCCGGTAAGGTCGTTTGCAGTCTTCACACAGTGTGCGGACAAGACGCTGGGCAAGCACGCCCGAGAGGCTCGACGAAATCAAAAAGGGCTCGACGCCCATGTCCATCAGTCGCGTTACCGCGCCGATAGCGGTGTTGGTGTGAAGTGTCGACAGCACAAGGTGTCCGGTCAAACTGGCCTGGATCGCAATCTCGGCGGTCTCAAGGTCTCGAATCTCACCGACCAGTACCGTGTCCGGATCCTGACGAAGAATGGTTCGCAGTCCAGCTGCGAAAGTCAGACCGATTTTCGCGTGAACCTGAGTCTGGCCGACACCATCGAGATCGTATTCGATCGGATCTTCGACAGTAAGAATATTCAGTGACCGCCGATCCAGTCGCAACAGACCCGCATAAAGCGTTGTCGTCTTACCCGAACCGGTAGGACCCGTAACCAGCACCATGCCGTGCGGCAGATGCACGAGCGAGTCAAACTGCGTTCGCATGTCCTCGTTCATGCCGAGATCGGTCAGATTCAGCTTGGCGCTCGATTTATCGAGAAGTCGCAGCACAACACGTTCGCCGTGCTGGGTGGGTAGCGTGGAGACACGAACGTCGATCGGTCGGTTGCCCACGCGCAGAGAAATTCGACCGTCCTGGGGCAAGCGCTTTTCGGCGATGTCCAGCTTGGCCATCACTTTCAGGCGCGACACCAGCGCACCATGAAGCGGACGCTGGGGCTCGACGATATCGCGCAACACCCCGTCAACTCGAAAGCGAACAACTGAACGGGTCTCGAACGCCTCGAGGTGAATATCCGAAGCTTCTTCACGAATCGCCTGCGTTAACAGCGCGTTGATCAGACGAACGATCGGCGCATCATCAGCGGCTTCAAGAAGGTCTGTAGTTTCTGGTATTTCGTGCGCCAGACGTTCCAGATCAACCTCATCGCCGAGGTCGTCCATCATCTGCGTGGCTTCAGACTGTCCCTTGTCGTAGGCGGTTCTGAGAATGCGCTCGAACTGGTCTTTGGGCATCTCATGAAAAGCAACCGGCTCGCCAAGGTGACGACGCAACTCTGTCATCACCTCCATACCCGGTCGCTCCGCACACAGCACCTGAATCTTGCCGGCGCTTCGGTACAGCGCCAGCAGGTCGTGCCGCTTGGAGAACGGATACGGCACCGACTGGACAACATCGGGATCTATCTCCCGAATCCAGTTGGTTTCAGCACTGTCTTCGCGCCCTGAATCGTCCGCGACGGAAGCACCGAAACTACCGGTGTTCTCGTACAGACTGTCGCTGTCGAACGGTTGGGTATCTGAATCTATTGTTGCCACGAATCTGTTCTTACTTGGATGAGTCTTCAACCGACCACCGATCAATCGGTGGCAGAACCGGTCTGGTCGAGTTCTCGAGCAGTCGCTCGGTCTTTGGCTGACTGCGCAGCTCCTGACCCTGCATGTAGCGATATCGAGTCTCGGTCAGTTCCGCGAGATCTTCAGGCGTGCGCAGCACCTTCGGCCGCAGGAACACCATCAGGTTGGTCTTGCGGGTGCTTTTCGACTTTTTCCGGAACAGCGCGCCCAGCACCGGGATGTCGCCGAGAATCGGAACCCAGTCGATGCTGTCCACCATATTGTCCTGGATCAAACCACCGAGCACGATGATCTGGCCGTCGTCCACCTGGACCTTGGCTTCAATCGATCGTGTGTCCGTAATGAGGTCTGCCTGACCCTGTACGGTCGTCTGGCTGACGTTTGAGATCTCCTGCTTGATATCAAGCTGGATCGTGTCGCCTTCGTTGATCTGGGGTGTGATTTCCAGCGTCAGGCCAACGTCTTTGCGCTCGATCGTCTGGAAAGCGTTTACGTTCGTTGTATTAGTCTCGGTATCCGTTGTCGTGCTACCGGGCGTCGAGAACTGCCCTGTAACAAACGGCACTTCCTGGCCGACTACGATCTGCGCGGACTCGTTGTCGAGCGTCAGCAGATTCGGCGTTGAGAGCACGTTGGTGTTGCCGTCTGAACGCAATGCGCTAAGCACAGCGGACAGCCCCGGCACGATGCTGACGGTGCCGTCGTTGTTGACGACCTGAACCAGACCTTTTAGAAAACCGATGTTCAGACCGCCGCTACCCTCGCTGAAGGTGGTGCCACTTCTGACAACACGATTCTCCGCGTTGGACGACTGCCACGCCGTATTCCATGTGACGCCGAGTTCGGAGGCTTCGTTCATGGATACTTCGGCGATGATCGTCTCTACGAACACCTGTGCGCGTCGACGATCAAGTTGTTCAACAACCGTTTTGATCTCGCGAAACTTGTCCGCTTCTGCGCGAACGATCAGTGCATTGTTCGATTCATCCGCTTCGACGGTGACCTTGGCCGCTGGCGCAACGGCGCCCTCACCGCCCGCGGCAACGCCGGATGCCACGAGGTTATTCAGAACCGCTACAAGATCTTTGGCGTTGGCGTATTTGAGGTAGATGACATTAATGTCGCCACCGGCAGGACGCTCAACGTCGAGCTGGTCGATCACGGCCTGGATAAGCTTAAATTCAGTTTCCGGTGACTGCACGATGATCGCGTTAAGACTGTCGTCCGCCTGCACCGATACCTGCTTGGAGTTCGCAACCGGTGCGCCCTTGGCCTGAGGCGCGACGTCCGACACCAGTGAGCCCACGAGCTGAGAAAGAATTTTCGCGATCGCAGACGCCCGCGCGTTCTTCAGATAGACCACGTGCACGTCCGAACGGCGATCAGGCTGATCGATACGCTCGATGATTTTCATCACACGTTTGATGTTCGCGCCGGTGTCGGTAAACACCAGCGTGTTGGTTGGTGCGTGCGCCGCGAAGTGACTGGTCGGCGGCAGCAGCGGTCGCAGTATCGGCACCAGCTGCTGAACTGAACTGTGCTGAAGCTGGTAAACCTGAGTGACCTGCGCGTCGCTGCTTGGCGCCTCTTTGTCAAACGACATAGGCGTTGGACGCTGCTTCACAATGTTGCTCGGAAGAATCTTCGTCACGTTGCCCGACGGGACGGCGGCAAAGTTGTGTACTTCAAGAACCGAAAGAAACACGTTGTAGATCTCTGACGTCGACATCTTCTTGCCGGAGACCACGGTCACTTTGCCTTTGACCCTCGGATCTACAACAAAATTCCTGCCGGTTACCTGAGACACCGTGTTGATCAGAGCACGAATATCGGCGTCCTGAAAATTCAGCGTCAGCGTTGCGTCATCCTGGGCCGAGGCCGGGACGATCATCAACGCAGAAAATGCGGCTGCAACAACAAAGTGGACACACCTACCCCAGAACGACTGCGGTTGATGTAATTCCGTTTTCTGATCACCCATGCTTGCACTAATCCTTATGCAATCGCGATTGCGCGCGTTGCGCGCCTTACTGATACCAATGCGGCAAATATTCCGAATACCGGGCCGAAACAAATCGAACAGCCAGTTCGTTTCGGCGCTTGCCGAATTCCTGTGAGATCGATTCATGCAGCCGCTACCTCCTGCTGCAGGAACCAGTCGTATGTTTCGCGAATGCCCTCTTCAAGTGACAACCGAGGCTGCCAGCCCATTTCGCGAATACGACTGGAGTCCAGAAGTTTGCGAGGTGTGCCATCAGGCATCGACTCGTCAAACGTCAGGGCTCCTTTAAAGCCAACTACTTCGCAAATGGTCTGAGCCAGCTTGCGAATTGAAACTTCCTGCCCCGATCCTATGTTCACTATGTCGTGGGGAGACGGGTGTCCCATGACATACAGACAGGCTTCGGCAAGGTCGTCAACGAGCAGGAACTCCCTGAAAGGCGTCCCTGTCCCCCATACAACAACTTCACCGGCACCCGAAATCTTGGCTTCGTGGACTTTTCGCAGCAGCCCGGGCAGCACGTGGGAGTTCTTAAGGTCGAAGTTGTCGTTTTGTCCGTAGAGATTCGTCGGCATCACCGAGATGTAGTCGGTGTCGTGCTGACGGTTGAACGCCTGGCACATCTTGATGCCGGCGATCTTGGCAATTGCGTAAGGTTCGTTCGTGACTTCGGGCAAACCTGTCAGAAGATGCTCTTCTTTCATCGGTTGCGGACACTGCCGGGGGTACACGCAGGAGCTGCCAAGAAACAGCAGTCGCTTGACGTCATTTGCGTAGCTCGCGGCGATGACGTTGGTCTGGACACCCAGGTTCTCGGCAATGAAGTCAGCCGGATAGGTATTGTTGGCGTAGATGCCGCCAACCTTGGCCGCGGCCAGAAACACGTAATCGGGTCGCTGCTCCGCGAAGAACGCGTTGACGTCTGCCTGATTCAGCAGATTGAGCTCGTGGCGCGTGCGCACAACGACATCCTTCGCACCTTGAGCCTTCAAAGCACGAACAATCGCCGAACCCACCATCCCGTTATGGCCGGCCACAAAAATACGTCGGTCGAGATCCATCACCGCCGT
>CALHMG010000216.1 GCA_938034705.1 uncultured Gammaproteobacteria bacterium | reverse complement strand
CGAGAAATGGTGTCGCAAATGACCGCGCGGGTCGGTTCCTAACGCCCACAGGCCTCCCGGCAAATCCCGAAACTTGTAGATCGCCTCGGTCTGCATGGTCAGGTTCTCGTAACGAAAACGCTTTTTCCGAACGTTATAGGAATAGACAGGGATCGGACCCGTGTTGGCATCGTAGTCGCCGTATCCTGCGTAGAGACGCCGGGCCACGAGCTCGAGGTCGGTAAGTGCACGACCCTGCGCGGTTCGCTGTGCCGCCGCTCCCGGGTGGGTGCCAAGATTCGACCAGCCCGCGTAGGTGTTACCGAGATGAAAAGTCGCAACCGTCAAAGTCAGCAAGGTCAAAGCACGACGCAGGACGTCGCCAACAGTAAACGACAGCTCCCGCTGTCGACCTGGCCTGATCATGTCGACCGAGGTTCGACAAACCGCCCGGCTCGGTGCTGATTCTGCTGACGCAGTCGGTGCGGTTAACCGTGTACTGGCAAATCGCTCGCTTGTTGTTACCTGCGCTACCGCGACCTTAAGTCGAAGCAACGACTGAGTCGTAACCCGGTGGTCACGAAACACCCCTACCCCTTTTGAAAAGGGCATAAACTCCTCACCTCATTCACGTCTAACGCGTGATTTCCCACCACCGTGGGAGCACTGAGTCAGTCCAGCAGTTGCAGATCGATTTCGTTCTGCCGCAGCCAGTACCCATTATCAGCACTAAAAATTGAATGCCCGAGAGTTCTGAATCGAATCTCAGACTTTTCCAGTTTTGTTTTTTTGTGAGGCATCCTGGCCGAACCGCCCAGGATCGTATGTGGCCCATACGATCAGGAGTGTCGCTTCCTCTGACACAGGCAGAGTCTATCCCAGCGGACGCGATGTCCGGGGTTCATCGTTAGCGTTTGGAACACCGTGTCGAAGTCGAAGCGAATTTGATGCAGGATAATATCCTATCGCTTAAGACCTTCGTCTCGTTTCGTAGTTGGCGACACGAGTCGTTCCTCGACCTGCACGCGCGCAGCATTGTAGTTTTGCCAGAACAAGTGAGAGACACGTGATGAATAAGCCGGCAACGGATCCGCAAGAGCAGTCGCTGAATTTCCTGTATCTGAATATCGGACATTTCTTTGATCACTTTTTCATGCTGATCTTCGCAACGGCGGCCGTAGTGAGCCTGACGGGCGAATGGGGCATGACCTACGCCGAGCTGATTCCGTATGCGACCCCCGGGTTTGTTGCGTTTGGCATCGGTGCCATCGCGGCTGGCTGGATCGCGGACAAATGGAGTCGCACCGCGATGATGGTCGTGTTCTTTGTCGGCATGGGTCTTGCGTCGATTCTCTGTGCTGCCGTATCCACACCCATCGGTATGAGCATCGGCCTGTTGGTGATGGGGCTTTTTGGCGCCATTTATCATCCCGTTGGACTCTCGCTTGTCGTGCAGGGTCGTACCAAGACCGGCATGCCTCTGGCAATCAACGGCATCTGGGGCAACGTCGGTGTTGGTGCAGCGGCGCTTGTCACCGGATTTCTCGTCGATAACGGAGGCTGGCGTCTTGCGTTTATCGTCCCGGGAGTGATCAGCATTGGTGTTGGCATCGCATACTATTTCTTCCTCAGGAAACATGACGCGTTCACCAACGAAAAAGCAGGCACCAAAAATGCATCGGCGAGCTCTGGAGCGATGGACACCGGCACGCTGAGGCGAATATTCGCAATCGTCATCATCACTACCGCGATTGGTGGCCTGGTCTTTCAGAGCTCAACGTTTTCGCTGCCAAAGGTATTTGACGAGCGCCTCGGGTCGGATCTTGCCGGTTCGGCTACCACAATCGGATGGTGGGCATTTCTGGTCTTCACCATTGCCGCAATCGGACAGGTGATCGTTGGGTGGCTGATCGACCGCTACTCCATACGAACCGTGTTTTCGATCGTCGCTTTGATTCAGTGCATTCTTTTTGTAGTGATGATGTCACTGTCCGGGGTCATGGCGCTCATCATCGCCATTGGCTTCATGCTCGCCGTCTTTGGACAGATACCGATCAACGATGTTCTGGTTGGCCGCATCGCCAAAAGTGAATGGCGCAGTCGAATGTTTGCGGCGAGATACATTGTCACGTTCTCGGTCAGTGCGGCGGCCGTGCCTTTGATCGCATGGCTTCACGCGACACGCGGTTTTTCGTCGCTGTTCGCTGTCATGGCGGTCGCGGCGGGTGTCATATTCGTCATGACCCTGTTGCTGCCAGCGAAGGCGAGTGCAGTCGCGTCTACCTGAACTGGGTCAATTGCGCCCTGAACCAACTTTACCGGAGCTAAGACGAACATGAGCAAGCTTGAACTTGCCGATGGTCTGCTGATCGCGGAAAAAAATAACGGCATCGCACGCCTTACCCTCAACCACCCGCAGCGACACAATGCGATGCGTCTGGCCATGTGGGAGGCGGTGCCCGAGGCGGTTGCCGACTTTGAGTCAGATACGGACATGCGTGTCGTCGTTCTGAGCGGAGCTGGAGGCCGGGCCTTTTGCGCTGGTGCGGACATTTCAGAGTTTGGCGAAATCAGAACCTCCCTCGACGACGTTCATCATTATGACCACAAAGCACACCAGGCTATCGACAGTCTTTTGAACTGTCGCATGCCCGTCATCGCGGCCGTTGACGGCGTCTGTGTTGGAGGCGGCATGGAACTCGCCATGGCATGCGATATCGTCATAGCGTCTGAACAATCGCGATTCGGCGTTACGCCGTCGCGACTGGGTCTTGGATACTCGCTCAAGGACACCCGGATCCTGGTTGGCGCTGTCGGAGCACGTGGCGCAATGGAACTGCTGTTGACGGGTAAAATTCATGGGGCGGCAGACGCCCATCGACTGGGTCTTATCAACCACGTGTATCCCGCCGACGAATATCAGGACGTCATCGAAGATTACGCCACGACGATTGCCGCGAATGCGCCTATAGCCGTCAGTTCGTGCAAGGCAATCGTAAGACAGATCGCCTCGGGAAGTGTCGATGAAGCCGCATGCGATGCGCTGGTTGACGCCTGCTTTGCAAGCGAGGACTACCGCGAAGGCCAGCGTGCGTTCGCCGAAAAGCGCAAACCCAATTTCCGGGGCGTGTGACGCCGCTGGAAAGAGACAGCGTCAACCACGACGCGCGCTCATCCCGCCATCGACCGGGAGCAGAACGCCCGTGATGTACCTCGCATCATCCGATGCGAGAAACAGCGCTGCGTTGGCGATGTCCCAGGCGGTACCGGGCTCCACCGCCAGGGGCACTCTGGCCGCTCGCTCCCTGCGCAGTTCGTCCCGAGACGTTCCTGTTTCGGCGGCGCGCCTTTCAATCGCCATCGGCGTATCGATCAACCCCGGCAGAATAGCGTTCGCTCGTATCCCGAACGCCGCGTTATCGAGCGCAAGATGTTGAGTGAGGCTGTTCAACGCCGCCTTGGAAGTCTTGTAGGACAACGTTCGCGGCCAGCACAGGGAAGCGGTCGAGGACGTGCTCAGAATCACTCCGGTTT